>JBKJUQ010000043.1:0-16556 GCA_046590685.1 Hymenobacteraceae bacterium | reverse complement strand
CGCACATCGACGGACGGGCCGACGCGCTGCTGCTGCTCTCCCTGATTTCGGGCCGAAATCCGGAGCTGCTCATTGGGCATCACGTCGTGGCGGCCCCTTTGCTGCAAGCCAGTGGCTTGGAGCTGCTGCCCACCGGATATATGCTCGTGGACACCGGCCGGCCCACGACGGCTTCCTACGTGAGTGGTACCCAGCCGCTGCCGGCCGACAAGCCGGCTATCGCCGCTTGCACGGCGCTCGCCGGTGAGCAGCTGGGCTTGCGTCTGATGTACCTGGACGGTGGCTCCGGCGCGCAACGACCCATCGCGACGGGTCTCATTCGGGCAGTTCGGGCCGCGGTTCGGACGCCGCTCATCGTCGGTGGCGGGCTTGACTCCGTGGCGAAGCTGCGGCTGGCGCTCGAAGCGGGCGCGGATGTCGTGGTGGTCGGCAACCACTTGGAAACCAATCCTGATTTTCTGCCCGTAGCCGTAGCCGCCGTGCGCGAGTTTGCGCCGGTGGCGGCCTAAGCGCCAAATCCCGTTCGTTGCGAAGAAGCAAAAAAGGGCTTTCCCGGGCATGGAGGCGCACAAGCGCCTCCATGCCCGGGAAAGGCCTTTTTTGCTGGATAGTGCCAGCCGATTGGTAATGCTTATAGCGTGGCGCCGATTGCCGACTCGCGACGGCGCATCCGACCAGCGGGAATACCGAACATCATCTTGAAGCGACGGCAGAAGTACGCCGTGTCCTTGTAGCCGACATCCTTGCCGATATCGCGGATGCTTTTTTTCGTCGTGCGTAGCAAGAGTACCGCCCGCTCCATTCGCTGGTACTCGATGTAGTCCTGCGGATTGATGCCGGTGAGCATCTTGAAGTACTGCCCCACGTAATCTTCGCTGACGTTGGCGACGCCGCTCAGGATTTTGTTCGACAGGTCGCCGTTGAGGTTCTCTTTGATATAGTTGAAGAGATCAATCAGGCGCGGGTCTTTGAAGTACGTGCTGTTCGTGGCCATCTGCTCCACGAACATGTTGCGCTGGAGAATGTAGCGCACCACTTCCACGGCCAGATTATCGGTGTACGTCGTTAGTAGGCGATCGCGACCGGGGCGGTCGGCGAGCGATTCTTCTACCAACAGCTGCACCAGCTCGACCAGCCGAGGGTGGCTGGCCAGCTTGAAAGCCGGAATTTCGAGAGACGCGAAAAAATTGACCGAGTCAAACACTTTCGCCTCGAACGAGACGTAAGAATGCGATTCAAGCTGCTGGCCGACTTTTTCAGCGTCGTTGTTGGAGCGGAAATAATAGCTTTTCGCGCCAATCATTTCATCGTTCGACAGCTCGGGCGGTGGCGTGCCGTCAGTCGAAGTACCGTAGCAAATGCGGTTGGTGCGCCCACCAGGAAGAAATAACAGCTCGCCGGGGCCTACTACCTGATTATCGTCGCCGAAGGTTAGCTGACCGTGGTGAACCAACACCAGCGTGTTGCCCACGTCGTAGGAATTGCGCACGCAGCACGGCTGCTGAATGACAAGATTATGGGCCAGCACGTAGCGGACGCCCAGGGCCTCAATGATCTTGTTGTAATCTTCCATGGGGTCGGTTTGCCGGTTAGCTGATGGTTGGTTGGCATCTGGTCTCGTTCGCCGATTACTAACCGACCAACCGACTACAAGCCAGCAGACTACTTGAGGAGCTCGCGCGAGATGACGATCTTCTGAATTTCCGACGTGCCTTCGTAGATCTGGGTAATCTTGGCATCGCGCATGAGGCGCTCGACGTGGAATTCTTTGACAAATCCGTAGCCGCCGTGCACCTGCACGGCTTCTACGGCCGTGTCCATCGCTACTTTGGAGGCGAAAAGTTTAGCCATCGCGCCCGACTTGGAGTAGTCGCGGTGCGCGTCTTTGTCCTGGGCGGCGCGCAAACACAGCAAGCGCGCGGCGTCAATATTAGTCGCCATATCAGCGAGCTTGAACTGAATAGCCTGGTGCTGCGAGATCGGTACGCCGAACGCCTTGCGCTCCTTGGAATAGTTGAGGGCCAATTCGTAGGCACCGCTCGCGATGCCAAGCGCCTGCGAGGCGATGCCGATCCGGCCGCCATTGAGCGTCGCCATCGCGAACTTGAAGCCGAAACCGTCTTCGCCGATGCGGTTGGCTTTCGGTACGCGCACGTCGGTGAACATCAGCGAATGCGTATCGGAGCCTCGGATGCCAAGCTTATTTTCCTTCGGCCCAATGGCGAAGCCGGGCGTGCCCTTCTCGACGATGAAAACGTTGATGCCCTTGTGACGCTTCTCGGGGTAGGTTTGGGCGACCACCAGGTATACGCCGGCGGACGAACCGTTCGTGATCCAGTTCTTGGTGCCGTTGATGATGTAGTCGTCGCCGTCAGGGATGGCGGTGGTGCGCTGCATCGTGGCGTCGGAGCCGGCCTCGGGCTCCGACAGGCAGAACGCGCCGATCATCCCGCCACTGGTCAGCAGCGGCAGGTATTTGCGTTTCTGCTCTTCGGTGCCGTAGTGCTCGAGCCCCCAAACGACGAGCGAATTATTGACGGACATGATCACGGAGCACGACGCGTCGATCTTGGAGATTTCCTCCATCGCCAGCACGTAGCTCACCGTGTCCATCCCGCCGCCGCCGTACTCCGGCGAGGCCATCATCCCCAGGAAGCCCAGCTCGCCCATGCGCTTGACCTGTTCGGCGGGGAACTTCTGGTGCTCATCGCGGTCGATGACGCCGGGCAGAAGTTCGGTTTGTGCAAATTCACGGGCGGCGGCCTGAACGGCACGCTGTTCTTCAGTTAGCTGAAAAAGCATCAGAAACGCGGAAATTGAAAAAACGACGGCTTGGGGAAGGAGCCGCAAATGTACTAATTCGGACGGAAAATGTGCAACTGCCTTTTTGCTGGCTGGCCATACTCATCCAGTGTAACTGAGCATCTCCCAACTGCTCTGCTTACGGCGAGCAAACCGGCAGTAAAGTGGAAAGTTGTCTAGCAGGCTTCGTTTAGGGTAGCGAAGCGGCGGAAACTATCATCAACGAAAATCGGCCCTTCCCTAAGCTGCGCGCTTATTGAAGGACCGATTGATGATAATGGGCGGTTCGCCGGGTTAGCTGCGCCGCCCGCCGAGCGCGATACTGACGTAGTAAAGCAGCGTCGCCAGCGAGCCGATGGCGGCGACCACGTACGTCATCGCGGCCCACGAGAGCGCGTCCTTCGCCATCGCGTGCTCCGCTTGGGTCACGATGCCGCGACGGTCGATCCACGCCAGCGCCCGCCGCGAGGCGTCGAACTCCACGGGGAGCGTGATGAAGCTGAAGAACGTGGTGAGCGAGAAGAGACCGATGCCGATGAAGAGCGGCACGGGCGTGGTGCGCAGCAGCAACACGCCGGCCAGCAGAATCCACTGCGTCCAGGTGGAGGTCAGGTTCAGCGCGGGCACGAGCTTCGAACGCAGGCCGAGCCACGCGTACGCCGTGGCGTGCTGCACGGCGTGGCCGCACTCGTGGGCCGCGATGGCTGCTGCCGCCGCCGAGCGACCCGCGAACACGTCGGCGCTCAGGTTCACGGTTTTATCCGTAGGGTTATAGTGGTCGGTGAGGCGCCCCTCGGTCGAGATCACCTTCACGTCGCGGATCTGGTGGTCGGCGAGCATCAGCTCGGCCACCTCCGCGCCGCTCATCCCATTCTGGAGGGCGATCTGGGAGTATTTGTCGAATTTCGAGCGCAGGCGCCACTGGATAAACCAGCTGGCGCCCATCACCAGAAACAGAATTAGGTAAATGCCCATTGGAAACGATGATTAGAGTGAGACGCCCCGCGCGCGGATCAGCGCGAGGGAGGTGCTTCGTTCGCCTATCAACTTGCAGACCAGCGGCGCGGTTTCGTCAGACGCCAAGCTCCCGGCGAATTTTCTCGACGATGCGGGTGGTCCCGTAGCCCGGTACGAGCGGCACCGTGACAACCTGGCCGCCGTGGGCCGTCACGGTGTCATAACCGACGATCGCGGTGGGCGCGTAATCGTCGCCCTTTACGAGCACCGTGGGCAGTACGGCTTCGATCAGGGCGAGTGGCGTGGGCTCGCCAAACAGTACGACCGCATCGACGAACGCGAGCGCGGCGAGCACGCGGGCGCGGCTTACCTCGTCCTGCAAGGGGCGTTCGGGCCCTTTCTGCTGGGCTCGAACCGAAGCATCCGTATTGAGGCCGATCACCAGCGCATCGCCGAGGGCTCGGGCGCGCTCCAGGTAGTCGACGTGGCCGAGGTGGAGGATATCGAAGCAGCCATTGGTGAACACAACCTGCCGGCCCGCAGCCCGCCACGCGGCCGCTACGGGCGCAAATGCCGACGCCGACGCGTAGACTTTGGCGGCCGTAGGAGTAGCAGGCGCTGAGGTAGAGGCGGTCACGGGCGTGGTTGCGGAGTTATGACGGCCGGTTGAGCGGCGCTGCTTGCGCGTGAATCAGCGTCCTCCTCATCGTCGGGCTCAATCGCCAGCAAGTCTTCCTGGGTGAGGTCGGCGCCGCGCTTGCGGCGGGCCGTCTGGAGCATCGCCGCCACGAACGAGATACCGCCCATCACGACTACCAGTAGCGTCTGTGTGGTATGTGAGATGAGCGCGTACGCCATTCCCTGCTCCTTGCCCAAGCCATACGCCATTAAGGCCCCTTGCACGAGCAAGTGAAACACGCCGATGCCGCCTTGCACAGGAGCTGCCATGCCGAATCCCCCAATCACGAGTAATGCAAGCGCGACATTCAAGCCCAGCCCCGTGGTGCCTGGCAGGGCGGGAAACAGCACTACGGCGGTGAAGAAATACGTGCCCCACGTAAAGACCGTATGGAACCAGAATGCGCTCTGCGGGCGTACCCGCCGGACGCTCAGCAACCCCGCCAGTAGACCGCGCGCAAAGCTGGCGACTCGCTGAAAGTGCCGATTATGGCGAAACTGCTCCAGATTACGCCACACAAACCAGCCGATCAGCACGACTCCTATACTCACCGCCAGAATGGCCAGCAGCAGGGTGGTGCGGTTGGCCGCCAGAGAGTCGTAAGAGTCGTTGAATTGAAGGTAGAAAAACGACTGTAGGTGGTTGAATTCCAGCAGCAGCACCAGTCCCAGCAGGCTCAGGAGCATGAACAGGTCGATCACGCGTTCGGTGATCACCGTACCGAGGCTCACCTTTACCGGTACGCCGGCCGTGCGCGTCAGCACGGTGCAGCGCACCACCTCGCCGGCGCGCGGTAGCACGAGATTAGCCAAGTACCCCACCATCAGGGCGTGGTACGTATTCCAGAAGCCGCTGCGCTGGCCGGCGGCGTCGAGCTGCATCTTCCAGCGCCACGCCCGGCTCAGGTAGCCGGGGAGCGAAACCAGAATCGAGAGCAGTACCCACTGCCAGCGGGCGGCGCGCAGCTCTTCCTGAATGCGGCTAAAGTCGAGGTTGCGCAGCGCGTACCACATCAAGGCGCCCGAAAGCGCCAGCAGCAATGCGTACTTAACAACGTTCAGCAATCGATTCATAGGGCGATGAGCTTCCGAGCGGATGCTCCCCAAGGCGTTTGTTCAAAGTCGGTCATCCGGGTGACGACACCAAGGAAGTTTCAGATGCTGACCGCCAACCAGCCAACGGGAGGGCGCCGGCCCACAAAGTTAGAAGTCAGCGAACCGCCAATGGCCGCCCACTCAGTTTGCCACCCGATTCGGCGCTCACCATACCAACCTGCTATTAGACCACCAAGGCGGCGCCCGCTCCAACGCCCAGCCCCAACGCCAGTCCGGCCCAGACCTGCGCCTCGGTGTGCGCATCGAGCGCTAACCGCGCCGCGCCAACAGCCCCAGCCAGAGCCAGGGCCGCCGCCAACGGCCACGCGCTGGTATCCGGCAATAGCCGGCCGAGTAGCAGCGCGAGCCCCACGCCGCCGCCCATCGCCACGCCGTGGGCGCTGATGAGCCAATACCGCGTGATCACCCAGGTAAGCGCCACCGCAACGGCTTGCAGGGCCAACGCCAGGCCCAGCACGGGCGTTACCCCCCACACCAGGCGTGCGGCTGCGACGAACCCGGCGAGCGCCAGCAGCAGCGGGCCATTTCGCTCGCGGTGGTTCGGCAGCAGGAGGGAAGCCACGCGCCCGGCCCTGACCAGCGCGTACGTGCCCAGGGCCGGGAGCAAAAACGTGCTGATCGTCACAACGGCCAATACCATCGGCCGCGCCGCGGGCGCCAGCGACAGGGCGCTGGGCGCGCCCCACAGCAGCGCCGCCACCAGATATGACGGCACCAGCAGCGGGTGAAATATGCCTGAAAGCCCGTGCGCCAGCCAGCGCGGCATCGTCAACAAGGAAGAAGGATTTACTTGATTTCCACCAGCACCCCCGCGAACACGATTCGGCCCAGGCTCGGCGCGCCGTACACCTGAATGTTGTTCGAGTTGAGCACATTGGTGGCGCCCACCTGAAAAGTGGTTTTTAGCTTCTCGACGTGATAGCCGAGGTTGACGTCGAGCGCCGACGGCGATTCGAGCTGGCCCACCGCGAATGGCATCTCGTAGCGGTAGCTCTGCGCCCAGCGATAGTTGAGGGTATACGTAAAATCAGTGGCCACCGCGCCACTCGCTCCCAGCGTGAACTTGTGCTTGGGCGTGTTGAAGAACGTCTGGAAGTCAGCTGGCAGATCCGTTGTCGTCAGTTCATTGTAAGAGTAAGAGCCGCTAAAGCCAATGCTCGGCGAGAAGGCGTACTTGAGGCCCAGACTGGCGCCGCGGGTATCGAGGTCCTGGTCAGCGTTGGTCCAGGCTTGAACCACGCGCGTGAGCGAATCGGCTCCGGTAAACAGGCTAGACGCGTTGGCAGCCAACTGCTTGCCAGTAGGCCGCGAGCCATCGAGGTTGCCAAAGAAACGGCGTGCTCCAATGAACCGGCTATAGCGGGAGAAGTAGACGTTAAAGTCCAGGCTCAGCTTGTCGGTAAGACTGGTACGATACCCAAGCTCAACGGTGTTGACTCCTTCCAGGCGCAATTTAGCCAGATTGACTTCGTAGGGAATCAGCGCTGGATTATCATTCGTACCACTTAATAAAATGCCTCGATTCCCCCGTAGCGACAAGTCGTATCCTTTAAAGCCGGTATTCACGTTGCCGGTCAGGTAGGCACGTCCGAGGTCAAGATTGATGTACTGGTCGAGTTGCGCCGGTGACCGGAACGCCCGGCTGTACGATAGGCGGAAATTGTGCTCCAGGTCTTTACCGAGCGCATATGTAACCGAGGCGCGGGGCGAGAAAGCGGGATCGAAGTTCTTAAAGAAATCGACCCGGCCGGCGAACGCCAGCATCAAGCGGTTTTCCATCAGACCTTTCGTCGCCTGGGCGTACGCGCCGTACTCGTAGTTACGGATGCGCGTACCGGTGGTATCCGAAAACAAGCGCCCACCCGAGCCAAGCTGGTATGCGCGGTAGGCGCCCCCCACGATCAAGCCTACTTTCGCGGGAAGAGTAAACTGATACTGCGCGCCCACGTCGCTCAAGCGGGAGCGGGGGCGGATGAGTGCGCCCTTGCCAGGGGTGTTATCGGTGATGATGCGGTTTCTGACTTCATTAAAGCGAGCCGTGCCGGGTTGCAGCTGCTGCTGCGCGGCTGCCGCATAGGCTAACGGAGCCGCAATGGCCTGCTGCTGCCCGAGCGTCGACTGGGGGTTAGCTACCGCGGCCGCTGCGCGGGCCCGGCTGAACTCGGCGAGGTAGGTATCGATGAAGGCTTGCTTGTACGTCTTGGTACCCCCCTCAACCAGCTGATCCTGCAGGAACGCACCCAAGAAGTTCAGGTCGTAGGTGTCGCCACCATCGTCGCCGGTGGTATAAGCCCGCACGAAGAATTTATCGCCCTTCAGCTCGGCGAAAAACTGGTTTGACTCGAGATTCTTGAAGCGGTAGCGCGATGTGCTCTGGTACGTAGTGGTGCCCCGCGAAAAACGGTATCCGGCCGTCGCCTTCACTTGGTCGGTCAGTAGGTAAGAGAGCGTCGGCTGGATCCTGACGCCGTACGTGCGGTTGTCGTCGGCCACGAGCTGCTGCTCGGTGAAACCGGGCATATAGATGAATGGGGCCGGTACGACGAGTTGGTTCGTGGCGGGATCGCGGATGGCAAGGCCAAACCCGTCAGTGCTTCCCACCGGAACAGGATTGGTATCGCCGTAGCGGTTTACCGCGTTGTAGCCGAAGATGGAGCCTTCGGGGTTATTCGTCGCTTCCAGCAGTCGGTCCTGGGGGGCGAAGTTGGTCGGCATAAAGTCGTTTGCCTGCTGGTAGCTCACGTTGAGCTTGGCGGCCAGTCGGGGCGTGAATTTCTTCGCGTACCTGATCTGCGCGTCGGCGTAGGCGCGCGAGCCGCCGCGGACGCGCGCCGTGAGGCCTTCGTACACGAACGGATCCTTGGAGTTGAACAGGACGACGCCGTTGAACGCATTGGCCCCGTAGAGTGCCGACGACGGGCCGTGCAGCACGTCGACTGATTCCATATCCACCTCGGGGATGCCAAGCAGGTTGCCCGAGTTCACGCTCAAGCTCGGCGACTGAGTATCGATGTAATCGGCCAGTTGAATGACGCGCTCCGATTTGGCCGAGTTGAAGCCGCGCGTACTCACCGACGACATTAACAGTGCCGACGAGGAGACGTCGACCCCTTTGAGGTTGCCGAGTCCGACCATGACGTCGGGCGAGGACAGGCGCGAAATCTGAATCGAATTCATCTTCTCGATCGTGACGGGCGCTTCGGCAAGCGTCTGCTCCACGCGCGAGGCCGCAATGACCGTCTCCCCCAGCATAGTGGCGGCGGGTTGCAGCGTGAACGTGATGTTCTGGACGTCGGCTGGAGCAATTACCTGCGTCAGCGACTCATAGCCCACGTAGGAAACTTCGAGCGTGAGGGGAGTTCCATCCGCGATTTTGCCGCCCGGGATGACGAGCCGAAAGCGGCCGGTGCCATCCGTACTGGTGCCGAAATACGTACCCCGCATAAAGACCGTGGCCCCCGGCAAAGGCTCTCCGGTAGAAGTCTGGACGACTCCTGCCAGAATGATCGGCCCCGTCGTTGTAGGCCGGGCAGCCACTTGGTCAGCACTTTGAGCGTACGCGTGGGGGAGGGTAGCGCTGATCGTAACAGCCACCACTAGCCGCATCAGCCAGTTACGGGAGGAAAAAATAGGCATCATTCAGAAGCTTGGAAGTGAACCGGAGGGGGGAGTAATTGGTACCGGGCGCCGCCGCGCCGTCCGGTAATGATGTTTAGGCAGGCGGAAGTAACAACAAAATTTGATAATAGCCCTCCGCAGTGGGCTGACCAGTCTGATGAGCTGCCCGCTTTTCACATCAAAATGTGAGGCGAAGGTGCTTAAAGCTGCCAGACCTTTGCGGTTGAAACCGGTCTCCTGCGGGCTATTCCGCGTGCCGCTACCGCTTCGTTATAGTCCCCGCTTTGGATATGGTCAGACTTTCACTTCTGTTCAGCACTTTGCTGCTGACGACGCTCAGCGCCACTGCGCAAGCCTGCCTGATTGGCGACCTGAAGAAAGGCACAAAGCTGGAGATGACATCCTATGACGCCAAGGAAAAAGTGACGGGTCGCTCCCAGCAGACCGTGACCGACGTGACGGATGCGAATGGTACGGTCAAAGCCACGTTTCACCAGCAGCATTTCGATGCTAAAAATAAACCGGTGATGGAGGGCGACTATACCCTCGAATGCGCCGGCACGATGCTCCGACTCGATATGCGCGCTATGATGGGCCAGGGCGAAGCAATGCGCTCCATGGAAAACATGGATCTGGAGATGGAAGGCGACAAGCTCGAATTGCCCCTGAACGCCACCGTCGGGCAGAAGCTGCCCGATGGCTTACTGACGATGCGTGCCGCGGATAAAACGAGCCAAATGGTCATGTTTTCCATGCGCACCAACATCACGGATCGCGTGGTTGAGGCCAAAGAGCCCCTGACTACGCCCGCTGGTACGTTTCAGTGTATTCGGACCAAGCAATTGATGAAGATGGAAAACAAGGCAATGGGCATCCCGATGCGGTTCGAGGTAGAGTCTGTTTCATGGTACGCGCCGGGCGTGGGCCAGGTCCGCACCGACTCGTACCGCAAAGGCAAGCTCGCCGGCTCCACGGTGCTGACCAAGTTCACGAAATAGCGCGTAGCCGGCCCCGCGGTCGGGGCGCTACTTGCCCGGCATTGGCGCGCTGCCGCCAGTCTCGAATACCCCGGACTCGGTCATCCACGGGTGTACCTCGTAGACGACGCGGCCGGCTTGCACTACCGGATCGGCGTCGACAATCGTCTTCACTTCGTCCACCGATGCGGCGCGCACCAGCAGGAAGCCCCGCCACGTTCCACCGTCCATGAACGTGCCGTCGACGAGGCTTTTGCGCTCCGTGCCAAGCTTATCCATGTAATCGAGGTGGCCCTCCATCATTTTCGTTAGCGCCGCCCGATCCTGATCAAGCTTGGTGCCTTTGAGGAGCATTACAAAATAGTACTTCTGAAATCCGGAAGGCGCCGGTGGGTCTACGGGCTTGGCAGCCGGCGCGGGAGCCATTGCCGGCGCGGGGGCCACCGGGGCTGCCGTGGGAGCTGCGGCGGGCTTGGTGGCTGGCATTGGAGCCGGTTTCGCCGATTTGCCGGGCGTCTGCGCCAGCAGCGTGGCCGGCAGCGCCAGCAGAGCGAATAGGAGAATAGAAGTGCGCATTGGGGTAAGGGGGGCAAGAGATGAAGAGGATGAGCCAACTAGCAGGGTCGCAAGATAGTCACTTTTTTTACGCAGTCGATACGCGTGCGCCCGGCACCAGTCAACACCCAAAAATGTGATTGACTTATAGCAAATACCTGCCGACCTTGCAGCGATGAAAACCTTTTTCTACTGCTGCTTCCTGTTGGGGCTGACGCTTGCGGGGCCGCTGGCCGTCTTGGGCCAGGAGGCCGCCGCGCCCCCTCCACCGCCCGCGCCAGTACGGCCCGTGAAGGATACGTACTTCGGCACCGACGTAACCGACCCATTCCGCTGGCTTGAAGACGGCGAGCGGCCCGACGTGCAGGAGTGGTACCAGACACAGGGCGCGTACGCCAGCACCACGCTGCGCCAACTGCTGAGTCGTGGCAAGATGCTCGCGCGGCTGCAGGAGCTCACGCAGGAGTCGCCGCACCGTATCAAGGGCTTGCAGCGGGTCGGGGGGCAATTTTTCTTCCTGAAGCGCCGCGCCAACACCGCGACGTGGGCACTGGCGATGCGCGACGGCCTGGATGGTGCCGATAAGCAGCTGGTCGATCCGGCCAGTGGTTCGCTCGCGGCCGTTTCGGCGCCCACCATTGCGTGCTTCGCCGTCTCACCCGACGGACGCTACCTCGCCTACGAGCTCACGTGGGGCGAGCCGCTTCACAATCGAATCCGCGTCCTGGATACCAAAACGAGCAAGCATCTCGGCGACATCATCGACCACGCGCACCTCGAGCCCACGGCTTGGCTCGCCGACAACCGCTCGTTCATCTACTGCCGCGTGAGCGCGGCCGCCGCCAACCGGCTGTATGTAAGCCAGGTCCCTGCTAAGGCGGGTGCCAAGCCCGTGCCCGATCGCATTATCTTCGGCGACACCTACGCGCCCGCTCTACCCAGCGGTACGACCAGCATTCTCACGGCGCGCGGGGGCGCGCTATGCGCGGGTTCTCCCTGGATCGTGGCGTACGTCGGGCCCAGCCATTTCTCCCACGCGGCCATCTACGTGGCGCCCGTCGCGGCGCTCAAATTGAAAACTCTGCCGTGGAAGCGCGTGGCGGGGCTCGAGGATGAGGTGCGCGCCATTCAGCTGCACGGCACGCTCGTGTATGGCCTGACAACGCTCAACTCGCCCGCGGGGCGCGTCGCCCGTACCGGCCTGGAAGCGCCCGATTGGCGGAAGGCCACCTCGGTGCTCGTGCCCGAAGAGGCAACTGAAGTGTATACTTTCCAACCCGCCGCCGATGCCCTGTACGTGCTCGGGCGCGACGGCAGCGCCAGCCGTCTCTGGAAGTTGCCGTTGCCATCGGGTGTCAAAACCTTTGAAGCCGCCCCGCCCGTCAACGTGCCGCTCCCCGAGGGTAGCGCCGTCGCTGAGTTTGCCACCGAGCCCCGCCAGCCGGGGGTCTTTATCAACCTCTGCTCCTGGATTGCCGCGCCCCTGACGTACCGCTGGAGCAGTGGCGATGACCTGGTGGAAACCGACCTACAGCCGGCCGGTGACTACGACATCCCCGATCATCTCGCCACCATCGAGCTCAAAGTCAAAAGCCCCGATGGTGTGCGGATTCCCCTCACGCTCATCTACCGGCGCGGCCTCAAGCTCAATGCCCGCAACCCTACGCTGCTCACGGCCTACGGCGCCTACGGCCGGGTACTCGAGCCGGTCTACGATCCTCAGGATCTGGCCTGGATCGAGCGCGGGGGCGTGCGCGCCATTGCCCACGTGCGCGGCGGCGGCGAGTACGGCCCCGACTGGATGCGTGCCGGGCGGGGGGAAGCCAAGCCCACTGGCTGGCAAGACCTGATCGCCTGCGCACAGCATCTGATCGATCAGCAATACACGTCGCCCGAGCGCCTCGCCCTCGACGGCACCGGCGCGGGCACCGTGGTGGTGGGGGGCGCCCTGCTGGAAAAACCCGAGCTGTTTCACGCGGCGCTGCTGGAGCAGCCGCTGTGCGATTTAGTCCGTCACCAGCCTGCCGAAGACGCCGCCGCGGCCGCCACTGAATTTGGCGACCTGACGAATGAAGCCGGCTTCCGCGCCCGCCTCGTCGCCAGTCCCTACCACCAC
The DNA here is from genome assembly GCA_046590685.1 of Hymenobacteraceae bacterium. GTDB lineage: Bacteria > Bacteroidota > Bacteroidia > Cytophagales > Hymenobacteraceae > JANNMJ01. The sequence continues at coordinate 3,737 of JBKJUQ010000043.1, read as the reverse complement.
GTTCGCGAGCGGGCGCGCTATCCCGCCGTGTTGCTGCTTGCCGCCCCCAGCGCCACGCCGGAGGCAGTAGATTGGCAGGCTGGCAAGCTGGCCGCGGCGCTGCAAAACGTGCGCTCTCCGCGCCCCGTGCTGCTCCGCACCGAGTCAGTACCGACTGATGCCGACGACGCCCGTCAGACCGCTTTCGAGCGCCGCGCCGACCAGCTTTCCTTTCTGCTGTGGCAGATGGATAACGCCGCCTTCCAGCCCGTCGTGCTCGCTAAGCGCAAGCACGTGAGCCGGCCGAAGTCGCGCGCGGTGGCCTCCGCGAAAAAAAAGTAACGCCCGCATTCGCTTCAGCCAGCGCCCTGTCCGCCCTACGCCGCCCGCTGGTGGCGTAGGGCGGGCGGGACCGTTTATCCGGTAGGATGTTTTTAAGGATGGTTTGCAGAAACAGCAGAGGGGTGGCGGTGGTTAGCCGCAGGCCAATCGGTTATCTTCGCCCGCCGCGAAGCCCCGCAGTCTCCTCACTATCCTCTCCCCATGCACCTGCATCCTGCCGCCCTGCCCGAAATCGACCTCACCGCCGAAGCCCACGCCGTCTCCCTCCAGCGGCCGATGCACTACGAGTACCAGCCGACTGAGCCCGTCAAGCCCCCGCACGGCGCCACGCTGCGCTGTAAAACGTGGGAGGCGGAAGCGGCCCTGCGGATGATGGAAAACAACCTCGACCCGGACGTCTCCCTCGTCCCCGACGAGCTCATCGTTTACGGCGGCGCCGGCCGCGCGGCCCGCAACTGGAAGGAGTACCAGAACATCCGCCGTGCCCTCATTGAGCTGGAAGCCGACGAAACCCTGCTCATTCAGTCCGGCAAGCCCGTGGGGGTACTCCGCACGTGGGCCCACGCCCCGCGCGTGCTCATCGCCAACTCCAATATCGTCCCCGCCTGGAGCACCCAGGAGTACTTCGACGAGCTCGACAAAAAGGGGCTGATGATGTACGGCCAGATGACCGCTGGCTCCTGGATCTACATCGCCACCCAAGGCATCCTGCAAGGCACCTACGAAACCCTCGCCGCCATCGCCGATAAGCACTTCGGCGGCACCCTGGCCCACACCGTCACCGTCACGGGCGGCCTCGGCGGCATGTCGGGCGCCCAGCCCCTGGCCGTTACGATGAACGACGGCGTGTGCCTCGTGGTGGAGCCGATCCGCGCCCGCGTCGAGCAAAAGGTCCGCGAAGGCTACGTCGATGAGCTGACCGACGACCTCGCCGATGCCCTCGAACGCTGCGACGCCGCCAAAGCCGCCGGCAAAGGCTGGTCCGTCGGGCTGGTGGGCAACATCGCCACCATCCTGCCCCAGATCGTGGCCCTCGCCTACAAGGTCGAAATCATCACCGACCAGACCTCCGCGCACGACCTGATGGATTATATCCCGGAGGGCGACATCGACGAAGTCCTCGCGCTGCGCGAAAGCAACCCTAGCGAGTTCAAGCAGCAGGCACTGCAAAGCATCGTCAAGCACGTGCAGGCCATCCTCGATCTTCAGACCGCTGGCTCGGTGGCCGTCGATTACGGCAACAACCTGCGCGGCCAGGCCGAAAAAGGCGGCTTGACGGTGCGCGACGCCAACGGCCAGTTCCTCTACCCCGGCTTCGTGCCCGGCTACATCCGGCCTCTGTTCTGCGAAGGCAAAGGGCCCTTCCGCTGGGCCGCGCTCTCCGGCGACCCCGCCGATATCCTGCGCATCGACCGCGCCTTGCTCGAAACCTTCCCGGAGGACAAGATGCTCGCCCGCTGGATCAGCAAAGCCCAGGCGAAAGTGCCGTTCATCGGGCTGCCGGCGCGCGTGTGCTGGCTCGGCTACGGCGACCGCGCCAAGTTCGGCCTCGTCATCAACGATCTGGTGGCGCGCGGCGAAGTGTCGGCCCCCATCGTCATCGGCCGCGACCACCTCGACTGCGGCTCCGTCGCCTCGCCCAACCGCGAAACCGAAGGCATGAAAGACGGCTCCGACGCCGTCGCCGACTGGCCCCTGCTCAACGCGATGGCCAACATCGCCTCCGGCGCCGACTGGATTGCCCTCCACAACGGCGGCGGCGTCGGCATCGGCAACTCCACCCACTCCGGGATGGTGATCGTGGCCACCGGCACCCCCGAGAAAGCCGAGCGCCTCCGCCGCGTCCTCACCACCGACCCCGGCATGGGCGTCATCCGCCACGCCGACGCCGGCTACGAGATCGCGCTGAACGTGGCGAAGGAGAAGGGCGTGAAGATTCCGTCGATGGACTGATTATCCCCCCTGTTTTGTCATTGCGAGCACAGCGAAGCAATCTCCGTTTGTTCAGCCTCGCTTCTTCAATCGTTTATCTGACTAAATCAAATTGGCACAAGATGAAATCTCACTCAGCCGACGCCACTGACCTCGGCCTCGCGGCCTTTCTCGTCGGCGTCGCGGCTACCGCCGTCGCGGCCATTGCCTTCACCGTTGCCGCCACTTTATCCGAAACTGAAGTAGCCAGCGGGCCCGACGCTACGGACGAATTGCTTCGCGACCCCCGCAACGCTGACCGCCTGCTCGGCGCCATCGATAGCCTGCGCCGGGGCGAGTGGGAATCGCATCCGTTAGCTACCCGTCCGCCGGTAGCCGCGTGAGAGATATCCGCTGGAGCGCCGCCGCCTGGACCGACTACCTGTACTGGCAACGGGAGGACTGGGCCATCGTCGAGAAAATCAACACTCTGCTGACCGAGTGCCAGCGCCACCCATTCACGGGCACCGGTAAGCCGGAGCCGCTGAAGCGCAACTTGGCGGGCTTCTGGTCGCGCCGCATCACGCAGCAGCACCGGCTGGTGTACGAAGTCACCTCAGAAGCAATTTACGTAGCGACTTGCCGGGACCATTACTAGCTGACGACGTGGCTAAGACACTTAAAGTAGTAGAACGCTGGGAGCGCGTTTCAGCGCACAACGGGCAGCGGTTCGCGCTGTTGAAGGTAGGGACGCCTTTTGGCGCAATGGTGCCGAATCCGGAAACAGGCGAGCTCATCCGTACACTGACTGAACCTAGAGTCGGCCGGATCATTGGTTTTGAGGAGTCCAACTCGTTAAATCAAAAGGGTAGGTCGGATTACGCGTGGACGTTACAGAAAGGCGACAGAGCGTCTGGTGACGTAGTCACGCGCTACGTGCAGGAGTTCCTTGTCCCCGAGCCAGAAGATAGCTTTTGGATTAAAAACATCGCTACCGTCGTCGTTTTCGGCGACAGTGATGCGCCTGACTGGGAAGCAACGATAGAAAAAGCCTTCGCGGCGCAAGGCTACACGCTGGCAAACCTTAATGTGCGGCAACTGCCCGAGCCGCCGCTGGTATTACCGCGATGGGCATCTGCTCCGGCGCTTGGTGCGTCGGACGCAGATAACGACTTGCCTTTTTAAAGTCGTTTCGCCCTGGGCTCCAACCCCCGTTGGCCCCCTCTCGCGCGGGGCTCCAGCCCCGTGCATAACTATTCGCCGGCCTCCGGCCGGCCCTACAGCAATGCAGGCGAGACGCCTGCCAATAGCCCACACGGGGCAGAGCCCCGCGCGAGATATCTTAATCAACAAAAAAAACCGGCCCGGCAAGCCCTTCAAGCTCACCGGGCCGGTCCCATTCCCAGTCAAGCCGCAGACCTACGCCGGCGGCTCTCCTTCATTCCCGCCAGCCCCGCCCGCGTTGGCGCTGCGCATCAGCTTGAGCAGGCGGGCGAGGGTGAAGC
>JBKJUQ010000030.1:0-3168 GCA_046590685.1 Hymenobacteraceae bacterium | reverse complement strand
TCGCGCGGGGCGCTGCCCCGTGTGTAACTATTAGCAGGCGTCCCGCCTGCGCCGGCCAGAGGCCTCCCAATAGCCCCCACGGGGCAGCGCCCCGCGCGAAATCCCGCGAAGCTCAACCTCTACGCATCCCCGCCGCCACCATTCTCCGCCCGCATCCGCTTTTTGAGGCGTGCCAGCGTGTAGGCCACGGCTTTACGCGGCTGGGTTTCCTTGTACATCAGCCGGCCCGCGTCGAGGATTTCGTCCACCAGCTCCCACATCGCGTTGGCGGCCGTCACGTTTTCCTCCGTGAGCACCAGCCGCGCGTTGTCGTTGTCGTTCTGCGTCACGTTGAAGCCCGAAATCGTCTTGCGCGCGTCGGCGAAGGTTTTCGTGTCGGCCGCTTGGTGGCCCTGCGCCGCTAGCTGATCGAGATTGGCCGCCACCAGATCGAGCAAGCTTTTCAGCGCCCCGTCGAGCTTTTCCATATCGCGGGTCGCGATCGCCGTCCGCACCTTCCCCAGCCCAAACGCGTCCGGCACGACCGTCAGGGCCGGCGTCTTCTTCACCGCCCGGTTCAGGCGCTTTGCCGCTGATTGAGTAAGCAATATTGGGAGATTACCCAGCCGCGAGCTACATTTGGGGCTCAGCAACCAAAAGATTACGCGCGAGAAAACCACATCACCTTTACCTTAAACAGTAGTGATATGAAAAACCTGAAACTGATTCTAGGTTTGGTGATCGCCTTGACAACTCTGAACATCAACGCCGTGAGCGCTCAGAGCAAAAAGAATTTGATCGTGGTGGTCAAATACAAAACACAACCTAATAAAGACAGCTTAGCCCTTTTTTCATTAATGCAACTTATTGCCAAGGTAAAGAAAGAGCCCAACTATAAAAATATTATTGTTCACACCAACCCATTAGACAAGACGGATATTATGCTTTACGAAGAATGGTCAGATGAAGCTTATTATAAAGGTGCTCATATGGCGACGATTCACTTGCGAAAATTTATGGGTGATTCAAGGGCATTTTTAGCAGGACCTCCGGAAATAACATTTTGGAATTACTATAAATAGTACTCCTGCCGATCGTCGCCTGTGCCGAACATACGTTCTGCGCAAGTTGGGCTGAATTAGGACGGGCAGAGTCGGCGTTCCTATATCACCGAAATTATTGGGGAGCAGCTGCTAATGTTCGACCGCAAAACGGCCGAATAAGGTGGGTCGCGGTCCGGCGTGATGGTGCGATGGGGTGCGGCTACCTTTGGCGCCACGTTTCCCCACCAACCAACTCCCCCCGAATGTCGAACGCTTTTTTTCAAGTGCCGGTCGCCGTCAACGAGCCGGTAAAAGCCTACCGCCCCCACTCGCCCGAGCGCGTGGAGCTGCAAGCGATGGTTAAGAAGATGCGCGCCGAAACCCTCGACGTGCCGATGCTCATCGGCGGCCAGGAAGTCCGCACCGGCAAAACCCAGCGCATCGCGCCGCCCCACGACCATAAGCATACCCTCGGCCAGTTCCACGCCGGCGACGCCAGCCACGTCCAACAGGCCATCGACGCCGCCCTCGCCGCCCGCCCCGCCTGGGCCGCGATGCCCTGGGAGCAGCGCGCCGCCATCTTCCTCAAAGCTGCTGATCTGCTCGCCGGCCCCTACCGCGCCCGCCTCAACGCCGCCACGATGCTCGCCCAGAGCAAGAACGCGTTTCAGGCCGAGATCGACGCCGCCTGCGAGCTGATCGACTTCTTCCGCTTCAACGTCAAGTTCGCGACGGAAATCTATCAGAATCAGCCCGAAAGCCTCCCCGGCACCTGGAACCGCGTCGAGTACCGCCCCCTCGAAGGCTTCGTGTTCGCCCTCACGCCGTTCAACTTCACCTCCATCGCCGGCAACCTCCCCGCCGCCCCCGCCCTGATGGGCAACGTGGTGGTCTGGAAGCCCGCCAACACCCAGATCTACTCCGCCCACGTGCTGATGGACCTGTTCCGCGAAGCCGGCGTGCCCGCGGGCGTCATCAACCTCGTGTTCGTCGATGGCCCCACCGCCGGCGACGTCATCTTCCAGCACCGCGAGTTTGCCGGCATCCACTTCACCGGCTCCACCGGGGTGTTTGATGGCATCTGGAAAACCGTCGGCGCCAGCCGCGCCAAGTACCGCTCCTACCCGCGCCTGGTGGGCGAAACGGGCGGCAAAGACTTCGTCATTGCCCACGCCTCGGCCAACCCCATCGCCGTCGCCGTCGGCCTGCTGCGCGGCGCCTTTGAGTACCAGGGCCAGAAGTGCTCGGCCGCGAGCCGCGCCTACGTGCCCAAGAGCCTTTGGCCAACCATCAAAGAGAAGATGGTCGCTGACCTGAAAACGGTCAAGATGGGGCCGCCCGAAGACTACACCAACTTCGTCAACGCCGTTATCGACGAGAAATCCTTCGATAAGCTCGCCAAGTACCTCGACGGCGCGAAGGCCGATTCGGGCGTCGAGATCGTCAGCGGCGGTACCTACGACAAGTCCGTCGGCTACTTCATCGCCCCGACGGTGCTGCGCGTCGATGACCCCAAATACGTCACGATGTGCGACGAGCTCTTCGGCCCGGTGTTGACGCTTTATGTTTACGAAGACGCCGACTGGGCCGAAACGCTCAAATTGGTCGACGACACCTCGCCCTACGCCCTCACCGGCGCCGTCTTCGCCCAGGACCGCACCGCCCTCCTCGAAGCTGAGCGCGCCCTCACCAACGCCGCCGGCAACTTCTACCTCAACGACAAACCCACCGGCGCCGTGGTAGGCCAGCAGCCCTTCGGCGGCGCCCGCGCCTCCGGCACCAACGACAAAGCCGGCTCCTCGCTGAATCTGCTGCGCTGGGTGAGCGCCCGCTCCATCAAGGAAACTCTCGTCTCGCCCGTCGATTACCGCTACCCGTTCCTCGCCGACGACGCACCCAACGCGGGCGCCCACGAAGGCGCGATCTAAATCGTCGGCCGCTGCTCGCCAGCCCCCAACATCCCCACTCCTTCGGCCGCCGCACCCACTTGGGTGCGGCGGTTTTTTGTTTGGACCCGCCGCAAAGCCCTTGACTATAAGCGCCGTAGTACAATTCCTTTGAATTGCTTGGACTTTCGAAGAACCGGGTCCGGAAGGGAGGTTTTCCCCCCCAACTCCCTTCACAGCGAATTAGCTTTATAATCCCG
>JBKJUQ010000505.1:0-1834 GCA_046590685.1 Hymenobacteraceae bacterium | reverse complement strand
CGGCACTATCGAGAATCTGCGACGGTATCTGCGGCAGCTGCGTCCGCACCTGGCCCCCGGCGGGCAGGTGTTGGCCACGTCGGCCGATGTGGCCTATCTCTACGAAGATCCGGAAGATGGCTCGCTGCGCCTCCCGATGGGGGCTACTTACTATGGCGAGATCACTTACCAGATGGCGTATCAGCAGGAAGTGGGGGAGCCTTTTCCGTGGCTGTTTCTAAATCCGTCGCTGCTACCTGACTATGCCGCCGAGGCAGGATACCAGACGGAGATTCTGGCGGCCGATGAGAACGATCAATATCTGGCGCGGCTTACTCCTTGCGCATCCTAATCCGACTACGTTGCTTGCTAACCAGCTCCTAACCTTATGACGCAGGAATTCCACTTACGCTGGGCCGACCTCGACCCCAATGGCCACGTTCGGCACTCCGTGTATGCTGATCTGGCTGCTCAGACGCGCGTGTCGTTTCTGGGCGCCGCGGGGTTTGGCCTGCGGCAGTTTGCCCAGCTTGGGCTCGGGCCGATTTTACTTCGCGAGGACGTTCGCTATCTCAAAGAAACCCATCTCGACGACGTCCTTACGGTTGAGGCGCAGGTCAGTGGTCTGACGACCGACGGTGCGCGCTGGCACCTGAGTCACACCTTTACCCGCGCCCGCGACGGGGCCGTGGTGGCTACCGTAGCAGTCGAAGGTGCTTGGTTTGACTTGAGAACCAGGCGCGTAGTCGCTCCCCCGCCCGCGCTGGCTGATGCGATGCGGGTGGCGAGTCGGGCCCCAAACTATCAGGAGTTAGTGCGCACTTCCGGCGGGCAGTGATGAGCGGCTGCGAGATCAACTGGGCCGTTGGTTAAGGTTGCCCCGCTGCCAACCGCGCTACCTGCTGTTGGTGATGGCGTACGTGGTCCGTCATAAATCGCAAGGTCTGAGCTAGGGTCAACCACCCCGCGCGGGGGTGCTCAAATACTGCCTTGGCGTTGTGTGATGCCGGGAACCGGGCCAGCAACTGCGCGAGCCGCTGGCGCAGATCAGCCCACTCGCGCCGGACTTGCTCGACGTTCGCTTCCTCCGCCGCGGGTTCACCGAGCCGAGCCGGCACCTTGAAGCGCTTGTTGGGCCGGGCGAGCATCCACGACATTAGCCGGCTCCGGAGCCAGTTTTTTAGCCCGGCGGCGGGCAGCTCGGCGGCGGGTTTGGCCGCCTGCTTTTCGAGCAGGGCCGTGATGCCCGTTTCGGCCCCAAGCAGATGACGGATTACCTGAATCCCGCTCCAGCCACCGTGCTCGGGCGGCGTAGTAGGGTGGGGGAGAGCAGCTACCGCCGCCAAAAGGTCTTCAGTAGCAGTGGCCAGTTCGTCGAAGCGAGCGCGGTAGACGGGGAGCATCAGCAGAGCGAAAAGGAAAATAGCGGGAGAGCCAGCGCTAAAGGTAAACGCGCGAGTTGTTACTCCATCCGGTCGCTTTTACAGGATGGTCGCTGTCGCGGCCCAGATCGGGCTTTATCTGTAACTAACCAGCAGTTGCTGGTGCTATACTTCTGAGCCAATCGAGGTTTCCGCGCCTCTACGCTGCCGGCTTGCCCCGCAACCGCTGACTCCCTGGCTGCTGCCTGGTGGGCTGGTGGTGCTCTACGCTCGGTATTTGGGGGCGGGTGAGCGGTTCGACTTCCTCCTACCGCCCACCGCCCGCTAGCCGGGCCGCTCAATAAGGTCCCAAAGATTGCCGTATAGATCGCGGAAGACCACGACGTGGCCGTACGCCTCGGCGCGCGGCTCCTCCCGAAACGCCACGCCGCGCGCTCGCAGCGCGTGGTAATCTGGTCAAAAGTCGGTGGTGT
>JBKJUQ010000297.1:0-6189 GCA_046590685.1 Hymenobacteraceae bacterium | reverse complement strand
TGCTCGCTGCCGGCTTTCAATTGCTCGCGGGCAATGGCGAAAGCCGGGGCGTCCTGCGCGTTAAGGGCGTCCATCAGCGCGGCAGTAGGCTTCGTGAGCCGAAATTGCGCTACTTCTACGCGATGCTGGTAAGCGCTTACCTGACTGACGGCCTCCATGTATCCCTGGAGTTTTTTGTCTTCTGGCGAGGTAGTAATCGTCATCTTGTGGCGCTTAGCAAACCGCTGTTGCGCCGATTTCACGCTATCGCCGGCGGTCTGCAAACGGGCTTCGGCTACCTCCATTGCTTTGTAATATGATTCGAGCACCTCAACGCTTTCCATACGTGTGGTAGCTAGCCCGGCAAGCTTGCGGTAGTCATCGGCGTACACGTCGCGCATTTCGCGGAACGCGCGGGCGGCATTGTCGCGCAAAGCAACATCGCCATCGTAGGCGGGCAGCGACGTCAGCTTGCGTAAAGAGGTTTCAATCTGCTCGATGACATCGACCCGGCGCGCTTCGATCTTGCGCTCGTTCTCGCTGTGCGCCATCTTGCTGATGTAACGAAGGTTCTTCTTGAGCAGCAGGCGCTGTTCGTCGACTATCGCGTTGTTGTAACTGGCCGGATCGGCGTATTTCTGCGCAAGCAAAGGGCTGGCGAGGCCACTTGTCAGGACCGCAATTAGCAGGAAGCGTATCAGCATTTGGTTAGAAAGGAGGAAGGGACAGAGTGGGGCAAGGGGCCGTAGCGGCTACCGGTGTTGGACTGCGTTTGATTTCGGGCAGGCTTGTGCTAACAAGGGAGCTCAGTTGCGCACCGCGATCATCAGCGCCAGCTCCTTGTAGCGCATATTGAAGCGCTTGGCCATCATCGCGTTCGTGAGGGCGCCCTTGTAGAGGTACACGCCCGCGCGGTAGTGGTCCTTGGCGAACAGCACTTCGTTGATGCCCCCGTTGCGGGCGATTTCCTGAAACACCGGCGTGAAGATGTTGCTCAGCGCGTGGGTGGCGGTGCGGGGCACGCGCGAGGCGATGTTGGGCACGCAGTAGTGGATGACGTCGTAGCGCCGGTACACCGGCCGGTCGTGGGTGGTGAGGTGGCTGGTCTCGAAGCACCCGCCCTGGTCGATGGCCACGTCGATGATCACCGAGCCGGGCGCCATCTGCGCGACCACCGTCTCGGGCACGATGTACGGAATCCGGCCCTGCTCGGGGGAGATAGCACCGATCACCACGTCGGCGTGGCGGACGTGCTCCAGCAGCACCGACTGGTCGAGGGTGCTGGTGAAGAGGTGGTTGCCGACGTTGCTCTTCATCCGCCGGAGCTTGTAGATGTGGTCGTCGAACACCTTCACTTCGGCGCCGAGGCCCGTGGCGGCGCGGGCGGCGTATTCGGCCACCGTGCCCGCGCCCAGAATCACCACTTTAGACGGCGGTACGCCCGTAATACCCCCCAGAATGATGCCCTTGCCTTCGTCGGATTGGCTCAGGTACTCCGCCGCCACCAGCATCACCGTCGAGCCGGCAATCTCCGACATCGCCCGCACCACGGGCTTCGAGCCCGATTTATCCTTCATCAGCTCAAACGCGAGCGCGTTGATCTTGCGCCGCCCGAGCGCCTGGATATACTCGGCCGTCAGGGAGCCGAATTGCAGCGCCGACATCAGCGTCATCCCCGGCCGCAGGTGCTCCATCTCCTCCAGCGTCGGCGGGGCCACTTTCAGCACGATATCGGCCTCGTAGACTTCCGGGGTGGAATACGCGATTCGCGCGCCGGCTTCGGAATACTGGTGATCGGAGAACTTGGAGGGCTCGCCGGCGCCCGTTTCGAGCACGATCTCGTGGCCTTCGTTGATCAGATGCCGCACGGCTTCGGGCGTGAGGCCGAGGCGGTTTTCCTGGAGCGAGGTTTCGCGCGGCAAGCCGATGAAGAGCTTCTTGCGGCGCGTCTCGATGGCGAGCATCGACTCTTTCGGCGTCGGCGCGACGGCCGTGGCCGTCTGACTCGCCGCCGCCACGCTGCGGACCAGGGATTCGAGGTTGAGGCCGGGAGGGTAGTTTTCGGCCATTCGGGGGGCGGGGGGCTTAGGCAGCGGGGCCGATGATGGAAAACGTCCGGCTCTCGTCGGTCGGGTCGGCGCGCAGGTAGACGGTGAGGGCCTCAGCGGCGACATCGGGCAGCAGCTCCTCCAGGCGCGCGGGCCACTCGATGAAGCTGCGCGCGCCGGGCGCGTCGAGGTAGTCAAAGATACCCAACGCGAGCGCCTCCCGCGCGTCGCGCAGCCGATAAAGGTCAAAATGGTAAATGACGACGCAGGGCGCGGCGCCCGTGGCCGTGCGGTACTCGTGCACCAGGCCATAGGTCGGGCTAGAGACGGTATCCGTCACGCCCAGCGCGGCGGCCACGGCGCGCACGAAGGTGGTTTTGCCCGCGCCCATCTCCCCTTCCAGCAGCACCACCGCGCGCCCATCGAGGTGCGCCAGCAGCCACGCGGCGGCGGCGGGTAGGTCGGCGAGGGTAGCGGCGCGGAAGGTGAGCGGCGGGCGTAACGGGGCTAACACGGCGGCAAGTTCACCCCGACAACTCAATCAGTCAACGGAGGCGGCGCATCGGCAAACTTGCGCAGCCCACCCGTAAGCCGTCCCACCAGCAATTGCACGGGCATAATCACCTTCCGCACGAAGCCCGGAATCCCCAGCAGATCGAACTCCGAGCGGTAGCGATCGAGCAGAAACGCCGCGTCGAGCGCCCCGGGCCGGTGGCCACCGTTGGCTTTCGTCGACTCGAAAATATGCCCCAGAAAGTATTCGACGTTGTCGGGCGGGCTGATGTACCCGTCGCAGCGCAGGGTGGTTTCGCCCGCGTTCCAGAACCGGTGGGGTTCACCCGCCCGGAACACGATGGACTCACCGGGGCCGGCAAACTGCTCTTCTCCGCCCAGCTGCTGCCACCCCATTCGGCCTTCCCGCACGGTCAGGGCTTCTTCCTGCCGAAAATGGACGTGCATCGGCGGGCCGCTGCCGGGAGCTACCTCGTTAGTGACTTCCAACCGCTCGCGGCCGGCCGCATCGCGGGTGCGCCGATGAAAAGTGAGCTGCTCCCCGGAACCGTTCGCGATGGTATGGGGGTACGTCCAAGTGGGTTGTGCCATTACCGCGCGCCTGACCCGGAGCGGAGCACTCGCCCCGCGGGTGGCCGACGAAGCTAGTAAAAAAATCCTATGTCGCCCGAAAGACGTCCGCAAAAAACGGGCGGCCCCTCCCATCACCAGAAGAAGCCGCCCGCCCACAAGAAAAGAAATCTGCTCAATCAGCGCCAATCAGCGAAATCAGCGATCACCCCTTCGGACTCAGCGTGATGAACGGGATGATGCACTCCTCCAGCGAAACGCCGCCGTGCTGGAACGTGTCCTTGTAGTGGTTCACGTAGTAGTTGTAGTTGTTGGGGTAGGCGAAGAACTGATCGCCGCGGGCAAAGGCGTAGGCTGTCGAAACGTTCGCCTTCGGCAGAAACAAGCGCTCGGGCTTCCGCACGGTGTACACGTCGCGCTCGTCGAAGCCGAGGTTTTTGCCGTGCTTGTAGCGCAGGTTGGTGTTGGTGTTGCGGTCGCCGACGATCTTGACCGGGCGCTTGACGCGGATGGTGCCGTGGTCGGTGGTGATGATCAGGCGGCCCTTCTTTTCGGCGATACCGCGCAGCAGCTCGAACAGGGGCGAGTGCAGAAACCACGAACGCGTCAGGGAGCGGTACGCCGATTCATCCGCCGCCAGCTCGCGGATCATCGCCATATCGGTCCGCGCGTGCGAGAGCATATCGACGAAGTTGTAGACGATGACGTTGAGCTTGTTCTGCTGCAGGTTCGGCAGCTTGCGCACCAGCTCCTTGCCCGCGTCGAGGTTCGTGATCTTGTGGTACGAAAACTTCTCGGTCACGTGGTTCTGCTGAAGGTTGATCTCCAGAAACTCCGGCTCGTGCAGGTTCTTGCCTTCGTCGTCGTCGTCGTTCACCCACAGGTTCGGGTAGCGCTTCTGGATCTCGCCGGGCAGCATCCCCGCGAAGATGGCGTTGCGCGCGTAGGCCGTCGTGGTGGGCAGAATGGAGTAGTACGTCTCTTCCGCGTCGACCGTGAAGTACTCGGCGATGTGCGGCTCCAGCGTCTTCCACTGGTCGAAGCGCAGGTTGTCGATCAGCACGAAGTACACCGGCACGGTGCTGTTCTTGAGCAGCGGAAACACGCGCTGCTTGAACAGCTCGTGCGAAAGCAGCGGCTTGTCCTTGGCTTCCTGGTTGACCCAGCCTTCGTACTCCTTCTCGATGAACTTGGCGAAGGCAGTGTTGGCCTCGTCCTTCTGCATCGTGATGACTTCGGCCATCGACTTGTTTTCGGTCCCGTCGATGTCGAGCTCCCAGCGCACGAGCTTCTTGTAGACGTCGGCCCACTCGGCGGCGTTCATCTTGTCGCCGAGCTGCATCCCGAGCTGGCGGAAATCGCGCTGATACGCCGAGTTGGTTTTCTCTTCTATCAGCCGGCGGTTATCGAGCAGCTTCTTGATGCTCAGCAGGATCTGGTTCGGGTTGATCGGCTTGATGAGGTAATCGGCGATCTTCGCGCCGATCGCTTCCTCCATAATGTGCTCCTCCTCACTCTTGGTGATCATCACCACCGGAATGGTCGGGCGCAGCGCCTTGATCTCGGTCAGGGTTTCAAGCCCCGACAAGCCGGGCATATTCTCGTCGAGAAATACCAGATCGAACGTCTTTTCCTGGATGCACTCCACGGCGTCGGCCCCGGAGTTCACGCCGGTCACGTCGTAGCCTTTTTCTTTCAGAAACAGAATGTGCGGCTTGAGCAGGTCGATTTCGTCGTCGGCCCAGAGAATGGTGGATCGTTGCATTCGGAAAATGGATAACGGTGAGCGGAAAGGATGCGGCCTGCCGGGGCAAAGGTTGCCTGCCAACAGCCGCGCCAAGACGCTATAACGATCGGGCCGCCGATTTTAGTGTGGCGAGGGGCAAAAAAAACCGCCCGGCTGCGGGGCAGTCGGGCGGCAACAGCGAATCAGCAAGCACTAACGGCCACGCTTACAAGGGTTTCTCGCGCTGATTGAGCTCATCGCGGATTTTGGCGGCTTTCTCATAATCTTCGCGCTCCAGAGCCGCGGCCAGCATTTTGGAGAGCTCATCGGCCGAGGGCTGATTACTGCTCGGCCGTTTGGGCGTGGGCGCCGGGTCGTCGTCATCGTCGCCTTCCTCGCCGCCGGAGTCGTCGTGATCGTCTTCGTCCGAGTCCTCTTCGGCTTCCGATTCGAGGTCGCTCAGGATGATGCCGGCCTCGCCGAGCACCTGCTCCACGGTATAGATCGGCACGCCGAAGCGCAGGCCGATCGCGATGGCGTCGGAGGGGCGCGCGTCGAGCTCGAAGGTGCGGTCGCCGTCGGTGCAGACGATGCGGGAGAAAAAGACGCCTTCGCGCAGGTCGGAGACAATGATCTCGACGACTTTCAACCCCGCCTGCTCGGCGAACGACTTAAACAGGTCGTGGGTGAGCGGACGGTTCGGATTGATTTTCTCGATCTGGATGGCGATGCTCTGCGCCTCAAACATGCCAATAATAATGGGCAAGCGGCGCTTGCCGTGCTTTTCGCCCAAAATCAGGGCGAATGAGCCGGACTGCGACTGGCTCGACGACAAGCCAAGTATCTCTAAAGGAATTTTCTTCACGGGCGACTCGGGCAACGGCTCAGGCTCTCGGCCACCCCACCAGCCGGGGCGCCGCGCAAACGTACTACGAAGTAAGGGATGAATAGGTGAGCAGATGGGCGGATGAGCAGATAAACCGGCCTGATAGCTACTCATCTGCCCATCTGCTCACCTACTCATCTAACTTATCCCAGCGCCTTGACCGCCGCCGTCAACTTTGGTAGCACTTCGAAGACGTCGCCGACGATACCGTAATCCGCCGCTTTGAAGAAGGGAGCCTCAGGGTCTTTGTTGATCACCACGATCACCTTCGAGGAGTTGACGCCCGCCAGATGCTGAATCGCGCCGCTGATGCCGCAGGCGATGTATAGGTTCGGCGAGACGGTGATGCCCGTCTGGCCGACGTGCTCGTGGTGGGGGCGCCAATCGACGTCCGACACCGGCTTCGAGCAGGCCGTGGCCGCGCCGAGCGCCTTGGCGAGATCTTCGATCAGCCCCCAGTTCTCGGG
>JBKJUQ010000281.1:0-1702 GCA_046590685.1 Hymenobacteraceae bacterium | reverse complement strand
GTCGGAGCAACGCAAAGTCTTCGCGCCAGTCTGTCCAGAGTTTATCGTCGAGCTGAAATCGCCGAGCGATTCGGTAAAAGTGCCGCAAGCGAAGATGGACGTGTGGCGCGCCAACGGCGCCCAGCTCGGCTGGCTGATCATCCCCGAAACGGAAACCGTGTACGTTTACCGCGCGGGCCGCACCGACTACGACACGGTCGTCGGGTTCGACCACGACTTATCCGGCGAGCCCGTGCTGCCGGGCTTCGCCCTCGATTTGCGCGAGCTGCGGGCGCTGCTGTCCTGAGGGGTTTCGACGTTATTTCGGTTTCGAACTTTTCGCTGATGACGCCCGCCATTCTCCAGCACCTCGCCGCCGCCGACCCGGTGCTCGCACGCCTCATCGCCGCCGGCTACGCCGAAAAGCTTACGGCCACGGCCCACGAAGACCTATACCTGGAGCTGCTCGACGCCATCATCAGCCAGCAACTATCGGTGAAGGCGGCGGCGACGATCTCGGCGCGTTTCACGGCGCTGTTTCCGCAGGAATACCCGGCCCCCGAGCGGGTGCTGGCGTGCTCGATCGACGAGCTGCGGGCGGTAGGCGTCTCGCGGCAGAAGGCGAGCTACCTGCAATCGGTGGCCGCCTTCAAGCAAGCCGGCCAGCTGGAGTACGCCGTGCTGAGCCAGCTGTCGGACGACGCGCTCGCCGAGCACCTCGTCCAGATCAAGGGTGTGGGGCGCTGGACGGCGCAGATGCTGCTGATGTTTGCCCTGGAGCGGCCCGACGTGTTCCCGGAGCTCGATTTGGGCGTGCAAAACGCGATGCGCAAGCACTACGAGCTGCCGGAAACCGGCAAGGCGCTGCACCGCCGGATGACCGAGATCGCCGAGGGCTGGCGGCCGTACCGGACCACTGCCAGCCGCCTGTTGTGGAAGAGCTTGGGTAACGCACCCGGCTAAGTTTGACTCCAGGGCGGGGGCTGGCCGACCTTTGCGGTGGCTCCGGCTTCTTTGCTTCCTTCCTTTTTCTGTTTTTCTAGATGCGCGTATTCGTGGCGGCCGGCCTGTTCCTGAGCGCAGGACTTATCGGGCTGATTTCAATCCCGGCTTCGGCCCAGGTGGCAACGGCAACTCCTCCCGCTGCCGCGGCCGATCTGCCCCGTAAAGGCAGCAACGTGATCAAGATAGCCCCCTTGGGCTGGATTCACGGGCAGCTCCCGTTTACCACGGAATCGCGCATCGGATACGAGCGGCGAATCGGCGAGCGCAGCAGCCTCGGAGTGAGCTACTCGTACCTCGGCACCAACTACCCGTTCAGCTTCATCGGCGCTTTCGCGCTGAGCGCGGCCATCAGCTCGGCCATCACGCTATCGGGACACCCCTACATCGGCTGGACTGACGCCAAGATCCGGGCGACCGGGTCGCGGTGGCAGCTACAGTACCGAAAGTATCTGACGAAGCAGCGCTTGGCCCCGGAAGGCTGGTACGTGGCGCCGCAGTTCTCCTACGCGAAGGTGCACTATGACATCATCCTCGAAGATTTCGACGCGAAGATGGGCATCGAGCTGACGAACCGCAACTACAACGTACTGTTCGGGCACCAGCGGGTCTTCGGCCAGCACTTCACCTTTGACGTCTTCACCGGCCTCGGCTACCGCGAGAAGAGCGCCTACATCGTCGACGCGGGTGGCCAGCCCGTCGGGGAGCGTCTACCGCGCGG
>JBKJUQ010000250.1:0-2408 GCA_046590685.1 Hymenobacteraceae bacterium | reverse complement strand
GCACCGCCTTCGTGCAGCGCTCGCGAATGGTGCAGACGATGCGCAGGTAGAGCGTCATATCCAGCGTGTTGTGGAAGGTCTTGAACGGCCGCGCCGCCGCGCCGCCGTAGAGCGGCTGGAGGATGGGCGTCTCGACTTCGAGGTAGCCCTTGCTGCTCATAAACTCGCGCATCGTCTGCACCATTCGCGAGCGCTGCACGAAGGCGGTGCGCACGTGTGGGTTCACGATCAGGTCGACGTACCGCTGGCGGTAGCGGGCCTCAGGGTCGGTGAAGGCGTCGTGGGTGGTTTTGTTGCCGGCTTCGTCCTCGGTCACCTTCACCACGGGTAGTGGGCGCAGGCTCTTGGCGAGCAGCGTCAGCTCGGTGACGTGAACCGAGATTTCGCCGACCTGCGTGGTGAAGACGTAGCCCTTGACGCCGATGAAGTCGCCGATATCGAGCAGCTTCTTAAACAGGTCGTTGTAGAGCATCTTGTCCTCCCCCGGCGCGATGTCGTCGCGCGAGACGTAGAGCTGGATGCGGCCGCTGCTGTCTTGCAGCTCGGCGAAGGAGGCTTTGCCCATCACGCGGCGGCTCATCAGGCGCCCGGCGAGGGCGACTTCCCAGCGGGTGCCGTCGGCGAAGTTTTCGGGTTTGTACTCGGCCTTGATCTGGGCGGCGGCGGCGGAAACGGGGAATTCGGCGCTCGGGTAGGGGTTGAGGCCGCGGGCCAGGAGCTCTTCGCGCTCGTGACGGCGGCGGAGTTCCTGTTCGCTCAGGTGGGGGGCGTGCATCGGTGCAGTTGAATGAGGCCGCAAAAGTACGGCGCGGCCTTGCGGGGCGCGCTCTATTGAACGGTCATGCAGCACCGGGGACGTCACGGAGGGAACTGACCCGTCCGACGCGCCGGAGAACGGGGGAAGGTTGGCATCAGCCGTACTCCGCTTGCAGCGTGAGGGCGTTGTGACTGCCGCTGGGCGCCGGGAGCGACTGGTTGCCAGGGGGAGCGGCGGGCGGGCTAGCGGCCCGACTGGGGTTGGGCGGAAGCGAGGGAGACGGGCGCGGCGTGGCGGGCTGCTGCCGGGCAATGAGCTCGGGCACGCGGACGGGCAGCGCGGCGAGAGGCTGGGCGAAGGTGATGGCCAGCGGCCGGTGGTGAAGATCGTGGAGGGGGTAGAACTGGCCGCCGAGGAACTGGTAGAATTGCAGCCCGATAGTGACGACAAGGACGGTCGAGGCGGGTAGGTCAGGCGGCAGCGGAAAGGCGCAGGAGGTAGCGCTGACCGGGGATTCGGCCAAGGGGATAGGACCGACACTGGCAGAAGGCGCTACTGCAGCGGAGCCGGCGACGGGGCGGCTGATTTGCTGGTGCTGGCACGAGACCAGCGGGTGGGAACGCAGATCGGCAGCGGGGAAATCGAGCAGGAGGAGGCTGACTTCGACGGTGTAGTGGGTAGCGGCGCGCTGGGAGCTGCCAGAAGGCGAGAAAGGCGGCAGGTGGATGGTGAGGCAGTCGGCGGCAGGGCGCGAGACGGTGCAGCCATCGGCGAGCCCGGGGGGCAGGAGAGCGGCGGGATTGAGACTGAAACCGACTAACGAGGCGCTGTTTTCGGGCTGGATACGGCGCTGGCCGCGCGGGTTCTGGGTGTCGAGGGCCAGTACCTGGCGCATCCGACTGGTAAGGCGGCTGCAGAGGGCGCGGGTGTGGAGGAGTCCCAACTGGGGGCGCAGGGCAGCACGGAGTTGGGCGGCGGCGTGGGAGGCGGTACCGAACTCGGTGGCGTTTTCGCGGGTGCGGGCCAGAGAAGGGGCCGTGCGGAAATGGTGCTTGTCGGAGCGGCGCGCGGCGCGCACGATGCCGTTGCGGCAGTAGGTGAGGCCGCCAATGGTGCCGCTAAGCGTTATACTACCTGTTTGCCAGGCCATAGCCGGGGGCTGAGGGGTTTGACTCAGCCGTTGGGGGCGAGACAACCGGGCCGAGCGCTTGGTTCACGGGGGAGGTGAGGATGGCCTGGTGGTGGCGCTGATACGCTATAAGGTAGGGAATGATACGCTGTAAGGTGGAGAGTGATACGCTATAACCCCGGGCTGGGCTTGCTTGGGGGTGGTTAGATCGGGGGCGGCCCGTAACCCCACCGGCTCGCTGGGCTTCGCGCGGTTCCGGGTTAGGCCCCATCCGTCGCTGCTCGTGGGTGACCTGATCCCGAACCAGACGGCGATTTACTTTGACAGGCCTTACGCACTGCCGGTTTGGGTAGTCCCTCCGGGACCGCGAAACCGCTCAAAATGGCTGGTTGCTACCGGAAGGTAGTCCCTCCGGGACTGCTTTTTGGGCATCCTGGGCGTTTTATGCCTTAATGCATAAGTCCTGGGAGTAATAACGCGGCAGCAGGGCCGCCAGGAAGGACGCCCGAAGATAGGTGCAGG
>JBKJUQ010000213.1:0-6206 GCA_046590685.1 Hymenobacteraceae bacterium | reverse complement strand
ATCCCGTTTTACTGGCGCCTAATCGATTGTAGCTTCGCCTTAGGAGGTCTGCTGCTGCTCGTGCCCTGTCGCCGCGCCATCGAGGAGCTGGAAAACATTTCCAGCGGCACTGAGATCCAAGAAAAACAGCCTCTAAGTACGGTTGAGGATTTTTTCTTACATTTGTTTTATGCGATTTATCACCCTTAGCCCCTCTTCGCAGGCGGAGTTGCGCGCGCTATATGCAGGCAGTACCAACGCAGTAGAACGCCAGCGAAGCCAGTGTCTGCTGCTGTCGGCTCGGGGCCATTCGATTGGACAACTCACGGCCATTTTTCAGGTGAATCGCTTGACGATTTACCAGTGGTTCAATCGCTGGCAGGCGGATGGTCTGCCGAGTTTGCGCCACCGCCCGGGGCAAGGGCGCAAGGCCAAACTGGCGGCGGTTGCGCCCGAAGCGCTCAACGAACTGGTCGCCGCCCATCCCCAAAATCTGAAAGCCGTCTTAGCGCAACTCGAAACGCAGCATGCCATCCAGTGCTCGAAGGAGGCGCTGCGACGGCACATAAAAAATACGGGGGTGGGTTTTTAAACGAGTGCGCAATTCGCTGAAAAGCAAGCGTAATCCCGTCGATTTCGCGCAGGCCACCACCGATCTGGCCGCCTTGCAGGCCTTAGCCGACGCCCGCTACGTGGATCTTTTCTACTACGACACCACCCGTTTTACCTTGATTTCCAACGTTCCGCGCGCCTGGCAACAACCCGACGCCCCCGTGGCCTTGCTTGCCACGCGCGGGCCGGGCGTCAATGTGGCGGGCTTCCTGCGCTACGATGGCGCGGAGCTGGTGGCCTTCTCGACGCAGCAAAGCGTCAAGTCGGTCGATGTCATCACCTTTTTTGAGGATTTCTGCCGTTCCCGAACCCAGCCAACGGTCGTGGTCCTCGACAACGCTTCTACCCATCGCTCCGCCGCCCTGAGGGCACGCGTGGCTGAATGGGCAGAAGAAGGCCTTCAACTCTTTTTTCTGCCGACGTATAGTCCAGAATTAAATAGAATTGAAATTCTGTGGCGAATGTGTAAATACCACTGGCTCCCCTTTGCCGCCTACACGAGTTTCGACACGCTTAAAAGTGCCGTCCGACAACTTCTGAATAATGTAGGAGTAAAATGTAAAATTAATTTCGCCTGATTACTTAACTGCTCATTGACCATTGCTCATCGCCTCCAGCGCCGCTCGCACCGAGCCGTAGCGGGCCAGGAGCGCGCGCGCCTGCGGCTCACCGATGTGCAGCGCCGCCATCAGCATGCGCGCCCCGCGCTCCACGAGCTTGTGGTTCGAGAGCTGCATATCCACCATCTGATTGCCGCGCACGCGCCCCAGCTGAATCATGGTTATGGTAGTGAGCATATTGAGTACGAGCTTTTGTGCTGTGCCCGCCTTCAGGCGCGTCGAACCCGTCACGAATTCGGGCCCCGTCAGCACTTCCACCGGAAAATCCGCCTCCCGCGCCACCGCTGAGTTGGGATTGCACACGATACAGCCCGTCGCCACGCCGCGCGCGCGCGCCTGCCGCAAGCCTCCCACAACGTAAGGCGTCCGACCCGAAGCGGCAATGCCGACCACCATATCCGCCGGGTTGCAGAGGTGGACTTGCAGATCGCGCCACGCCTGCGCCTCGTCGTCTTCGGCGAACTCGACGGCCTGCCGAATGGCGCGGTCGCCGCCGGCAATCAGGCCCACCACCACGCCCGGCGCCACCCCGAAGGTGGGAGGGCATTCCGACGCATCCACGATTCCAAGCCGTCCGCTCGTACCCGCCCCGATATAAAACAGGCGCCCGCCGGCGCGGAGCCGCGCGACGGTAGCCGTCACGAGGGCCTCCAGGGCGGGCAGTACACGAGCGACCGCCTGGGGCACGGTCTGGTCCTCCCGATTCATCGCGGCGAGCAGGTCGGCGACAGATTGCTGTTCTAAGTCGTCGTAACGGGATGCAGATTCAGTGGTCATAGGAAACAAACGTAGCGCGGGGCGCTGGCCCGCGACGAGCGCAGCGAGTAACACGGTAGGCGCGCTTGATGGGAAAGCCGCTGGCGCGGCTCGCGGGCCGGCGCCCCGCGCTACTTTACACCAACCGGCCTACTACGGCGAATTTATCGAAAACGTACGCGTCATGGGGAGCATCGGCCAGCTCGGCCGTTAGGTCCTGCCCCGCCCAGTGCTCGTAATGGTTGCCGCCGCGCCAGAGGCGCGACTTGCGCACATCGTAAATCAAGCCCTGGTAAGCGCACCAGATTTCGTCGCGGTCCTGGCCGTTGCGCAGCGCCAGCTGGGATTTGGTGTAGGTGGGAAGAGGGTCCATTTTCGATTGAGTGATTTTCGATTGAGTAAGTTATGGAGTGTCGGCCTCGCAATCTAAAATCGCTCAATCACTCAATCGGAAATAAGTTGATCACTCAATCGGAAATCAAAAATCAGCTTCTGGCCAACGCCTGCACCCAGCAGGCGGGGACTTCGCCCCGCGCCGCCGTCCGATAATCGTCTTCGGTGCAGGGCAGCAGGTGAGGGGCGGCCACGGGGGGCTCCACCAGCAGCCACCACTGCGCCGTTTGCGGATGCTGGTAGAAAGTGAGGGTTTCGGTGGAGCCCGCGAGCGACACGTCGTAGCGGGTGTAGTGCTCGGGCGCCTCGGTGGGGGCGTGACTGGGGCGGTGATAGTGGCCTTCGATGAGGTACCACGCGGCCGTTGCCACCGTCATCGCGCCGAGACCGAGCGGGTCGGGCGCGGACTGGTAGCCGTAGAAGCCCGCCGACGAGAGCTGCCGCGAGTGCCCCGCGTACCACGTCAGCTGACAAAGCTGCTCGGCGCTCAGGCCGAACGGCGAGGCCGCGCCCATAGCCCCGGGGATCGCCACGTAGGCGCAGGCCGCCACGTCGATGCTCAGCCAGTCGGCGGCGCGCAGCAGCGGCTCGGCGGCGCGCAGGTCGGCGTGGAGGGCGCCGAGGCGACGCACGTCGAAGTGCATCTTGTCGAGCGCGGTGGCTTCGGCGGCGCCAATGTGGTAGCGTTGCGACGCCAGGTGCGCCAGCGTGGCCAGGTGGTTCGGCTCGCGCAGCAGCAGCGTCCGCAGCCACGTGGCGGCGCCGGGGCCGTGCTCGGCCACATCGAACGCCCGATCGATGACGGCGCCGCGGACGGGTGGGGCCGCGGCGTTGTAGGCGTAGTCGGGGGCGTCGCCGTCAGGGCCGAACTCGTAGCCCGCGTGTTGGCCGAGCGTCAAGGCGTGCGCGCCGCCCAGCACGAGCGCGAGCACCCCGTGGCGCCGCAGCAGCGCGACTACTTCGGCCAGCCGCTCGGCCGTGTCGGCGGGGGTGGGGCCGGGCCGGAGGTTGCCCAGGTCCACGAGGTGCCACGCCCCGGTGCCGGGAGTGAGCTGATAGAAACGCGCCCGGATGGCATCGGGGCCCGCCGGGTCGAAGTGCGGGGCGTCGGGATCATCGTCGCGCCACTCCGGCACCCCTAGCAGGGCCACATCGGCCGTCGCCCACTCGGCGGGAAACGGCGCGCCGAGCCGGTAGCCAGTGGCGCGGACGCCCAACGTGCCGGGGGCGGGAAGGTCGGGTTCGGCGGGCAGCGCGCGGGAGGGCTCGAAGAGCAGGGCCAGGTTCATCGGCGTCAAAAATAGAGCATAGATGCCCGCGGCTGCGGCGAATTGCGCGGCTTGCCGACCGGGTAGCGGCCCTAATCCACTCCCCGCCTCCCTGGAAGGTGCCCGATTGCTAGTAGAACAAGGCAGGCGCCGACTCCCGGGTCCCCGCGGCTCTACCAGATACCTCCTCCAGCAGCCGACTGGCAACAAGCGGGCGTCGCCTGCGCGGGCAATGCCCGTTGAGCCTACTGGTTAAGAAGAAGGCGGTTAAGGTCTCAAGACTTAACCACCTTCTTCTTAACCAGAACGGGCGGGGCTTGCCATACGCAACCCAATAAAAAACGCGTCCGCCGGTAACTTTTGCTTTTGCCGCTGTATATAGCATCGTCCTGGCCCGTAGCCGGGGCTTCTTGCGTCTTCCAATGGCAGTACTTCCTTCGTTTCCGCCCGCCTCGCCGGCCGATATCGCCCTGATGGCGGCAAAAATTGCCGAGATCGCCGCCACGGCCGACGACTACCCCGGGGTCGTCATCGTCGAGTACCTGCGGCCGCCGGGCGTGGCGTTTATGTCGGCCTGGGGGCTAACGTGGCTCGGCACGACGCTGGCGGAGATGCAGGCGCTCGGGCCAGCCTATCAGGCGGCGTACTTCGTTCTGCCCGAAGCGCAGGATTACCTTAAGGAGGTAATGGCGTTTCTGACGCGCAACCAGCCCGACGAAGTGCTCACGGGTTTTCAGCAGATTATGCTACGCGCCGACCACTCGCTCGTCTGGTTTATGAGCGCGGTGCGGGTGCTGCTGCGCTCGCCGGCGGATAGCAGCCCGTTGCTGCTGCTTACCGTGGCCTGCCCGCTGAACCGCACCGGCGCCCACGCCACCAGGCTCGACCGGCTCACGCTCGACGACGAATTCCAGCGGGCCCACCGCGCGGCGTATTTCAGCCTCAGCGCCCGCGAGCGGGAAGTGCTGCGCCACCTGGCGCTCGGCGAAACCACTCCGCAAATCTGCGCCGCGCTCAACATCTCGCGCCCCACCGTCAGCACCCACCGTCGCAACCTGCGCCGCAAGCTCGGCGCCTCCAATACTCAGGAGCTGGCGCGCTACGCGCGGGCTTTCGGGCTGCTCTGACGCCCCCACCCGTCGCCCACGCCGCACGGGAATATTGTGGATAAAAATCATCACTATTGACGATTGCCGGCCCGGCCGCAATCCGTGACTTTTGACCGCGCGGCTTTTGCTCGCCCATCGTCCTGCTGCCGGCGGCTCACCCGGATTTCTCTTTTCGTTTTTTCACCTTTACCCCCCGCCCCATGTTGACCCGTACCCGATTCTTGCCCGGAATAGTTGGTCTGGCGCTCGCCCTGCTGGCGGGTGGTCCGGCCACCGCCCAGACACTGCCTGCCCTCAGCGGCCTGCGCCTCCACCTCAAAGCCGATGCGGGCGTGACCACCGCCGGCGGCACCGTCAGCGCCTGGGCCGATCAGAGCGGCAACGGCTTCAACGTGGCCGCCACCGGCAGCCAGCAGCCGGCATTCACGCCCAGCGCCGTCAATGGGCGGGCCGCGCTGACGCTCGACGGCGGCGATGATTTTCTGCAATCCACAGCCAGCGTGGATTTGCTAGGTAGTCAATCGAACTATACATTCTACGCCGTCACCAAGCCAGGAGCGACGCAGAAACAGTTTGCAGACATTTTCGACTACTCGCACAGTGGTGGCATCCGCTTCGTCATTCAGCAAAATGGCAGCGGAACGCCGACCGCCTTTTACAATAACGGCTTTGCCGATCAGACGCTACCTACGAGTGCATTCAGCATCTACGGCGGCACGTATACCAACGGCACCACCGCCACGAGCCGGCTCAATGGCGGTAACTCCCTCTCCGTTACGCCTGGCAACAATTCCTTCGGGGTCCCGAACTTCTTCCGCGTGGGCAACTGGATCAACGGTGGACGTGAGTTCAACGGCCAGATTTCGGAAATCCTGATCTACAACCGGGTGCTGACCGGCGCCGAGCAGCAGCAGGTGGAAGCCTACCTGAACGCCCGGTACGACATCCCGCTCAACACGCCACCCTTCGGCAACGTGGTGCAGTTGAATGGCACCACCGATGCCGTGGTATCGGCCGGGCCGGCCTTCACCCAGAACGACAACTTCACGCTGGAAGCCTGGGTGAAGCCGGCAACGCTGCCCACGGCGATCGGCTTCGAGCTGGTTGTCGCCAATGGCTGCGAGAGTACAGGAGTGGACGGCAACGGGGTGGCATTAGGTATTGGTGGCTCTTCCGGCACCGCCGGTAGCGAGTTGATGGTGCTGCTGCCGGGTATCGTGTGGTTCAACACCGGCATCTCGTTTCCCACGGCCGGCCAGTGGTACCACGTGGCGGTAACGCGCCGTTCGGGTACTCTTTTCGCGTACCTCGACGGAGTGCAGGCGCCTAACACGACTACCACGACGCCGAGCGCGATTCAGACCAGCGGCGCGAACATCAGCACCTTCCGGGTAGGTTCGCGCCGCTGGTCTGAATCGCGCTCGGCGTCGTGGTAGTCGTGTTAGGCGCCTGCACTCCGTCGAGGTACG
>JBKJUQ010000486.1:0-17134 GCA_046590685.1 Hymenobacteraceae bacterium | reverse complement strand
ACTGGCCAAGGCACTGGCCGGCGCGCCGGTGCAGGTAGTACTGATCGACAAGCAGAACTACCACGCGTTTCAGCCGCTGCTCTACCAACTGGCTACGGCGTCGCTGGAAGCCGACTCCATCGTGGCGCCGTTTCGGAAGATGATCGGGGGAATGCCGAACGTGTATTTCCGCCTCGCGGAAGTGATCGCCGTGGACACGGCCCAGCAGGTGGTGGATACGACCATTGGCTTGATGCGCTACGATTACCTGGTGATCGCGACGGGCGCGGCGCCCAATTTCCTCGGCAATCGGGAGATTCAGCGGCACGCCATTACGCTCAAGAGTGTCGACGATGCCATTGAGCTGCGGAACACGGTGCTGGCGAACTTCGAGCAGGCCCTCCAGCTCGGCGATATGGAGCAAGTCAACTCGCTGCTCGACTTCGTGATCGTGGGCGGGGGCCCGACGGGCGTTGAGATTGCCGGCGCGCTGAGTGAGCTGCGGGCGCACGTCTTCCCGCGCGACTACAAGGAGCTCGATTTTCGCGAGATGGACATTCACCTCATACAGAGCGGGTCGGTACTGCTCAAGGGGATGTCGGCCGATGCTTCGCGCAAGGCGCTCTCCTACCTCGAACGCTTCGGGGTGCAGGTGTGGCTCGACCGGCGGGTGAAGTCGTACGACGGCTATACCGTTACGCTCGACAATGGCGAGACGCTCATCACCCGCACCCTCATCTGGGCGGCGGGCGTGAGCGGCGCGCCGATCAAGGGGCTGCCCGCCGAGTGCATCGTGGGGGGGCAGCGCTACGCCGTCGATGAGTTCAACCGAATCGTGGGGCAGGAGCACATTTTCGCCATCGGCGATATCGCGGCGATGCGCACGCCGGAGTACCCGGATGCGCACCCCATGGTGGCCCAACCGGCGATTCAGCAGGGCAAGCACCTGGCGCGCAACCTCGGTCGGGCCCTCGCCGGCGAGCCGATGCTTCCCTTTCGCTACCGCGATAAAGGCTCGATGGCAACCATCGGCCGTAACCACGCCGTCGCCGACATTCTAATCGGCAAGCGGGTGGTGAACCTGGGCGGCTTCGTGGCGTGGGCCGCGTGGGGGCTGGTGCACGTGCTGGCGCTGGTGGGGTTCCGCAACCGGCTGATGGTGGTACTCACCTGGCTGGGCAGCTACATCAGCCGCGACAAAGGGTTTCGCTACATCATCGGCAAAACCAAAACGCCACCCCCACCAGAAGAGCCGAGCGAGAAGGCGATCGTGTAGGCCCGAGTGGGGACCGGCGCGCCGGCGGCGCGTAGCTTCGCGCCTTCTCCTAGTCATCAGTTTTTCTTTCGATGCGGCTATTTGTGACGGGCATCGGCACCGACGTCGGCAAGACCGTCGTGGCGGCGGTGCTCACCAAAGCGTTCGACGCTACCTACTGGAAGCCCATCCAGGCCGGCCTGGAGCCCCTGACGGATGCCGGCACGGTGCAGGGTCTGGTGCCCAACGCGCGCATTCACCCGGAGGCGTACCGGTTGCAACTGCCGGCGTCGCCCCACGCGGCGGCGGCGGTCGAGGGGCGCACCCTCACGCTGGAGACGTTGCTGGCCGCCCAACCGCCCACCACCGGGCCACTGATAGTGGAAGGTGCCGGCGGCGTGCTGGTGCCCCTGGCTCCCGGGTTGCTGCTGATCGACTTGATGGTCGCGTTGGCGTTGCCGGTGGTGGTGGTGAGCCGTCACTACCTGGGCTCGCTCAATCACACGCTGCTCACGGTAGAGGTGCTGCGCGCCCGGGGCCTGCCCATTGCCGGACTCGTCTTCAATGGGCCGCCGACGCCGGCATCCGAATCCTTCCTACTGGACCACACGGGCTTACCCTTGCTGTTACGCGTCCCCGAGGAGCCCACCATCACGCCCGAAGTAATTTCGCGCCTGGCTTCCCTGGTTACGGTTTGATGGCACCGAATACGCCGGGCCGGAGCTGGGTGCCTCGTGCCTGATCTTCCGGCCACCGCTCCTACTCCGGCTCTAATTTCTAATTTATTGTCTCTTTCGACCCGCGACCAAGCCGTTCTTTGGCATCCGTATACCCAACACGCCACGGCCGGGCCGCCGCTCGGCGTCATTCGCGCGGAAGGCGCGTGGCTGCATACCGAGGAGAATGGCGCCGTGCTCGACGCGATCTCGTCGTGGTGGGTAAACCTGCACGGTCACGCGCACCCGGTCATTGCCGAGCGGGTCGGCGCGCAGCTGCGCTCGCTTGAGCACGTCATCTTCGCCGGCTTTACGCACGAGCCCGCGGTGGCCCTGGCGGAGCATCTGCTTCCGCTACTACCTGGCCAACAGGCGCGTGCCTTCTATTCCGACAATGGCTCGACGGCGGTGGAAGTGGCGCTAAAGATGGCGCTCCAGTTTCACCATAACCACCACCGGCCGCACCGTCGGCGCGTGGTGGTCTTGCAAGGCTCCTACCACGGCGACACCTTCGGCGCGATGGCCGTCTCCGAGCGAAGCGTATTCACCCAGCCGTTCTGGCCGCTGCTGTTTGACGTCCTCACGATCCCGGTGCCGGTGCCAGGGCGGGAGGTTGAGTCGTTCGCGGCGCTACGAGCCGCGCTCGTACCCGCGGCGGGCCAAGCAGACCACGACGTCGCGGCTTTCATTTTCGAGCCGCTGCTACTCGGTACCGCCGGCATGCTGACGTACGCCGCCGAGGCCCTCTCCGAGCTGCTCACGATCTGCCAACGGCGGGGCGTACTCACGATCGCCGATGAGGTCTTCACCGGATTTGGGCGCACCGGCCGGCTGTTCGCGTGCGACCACTTGCCATTTGGGGCGGCCACGCCCGATATTTTCTGCCTTTCCAAAGGGCTGACCGGGGGCACGATGGCATTGGGCCTGACTACCTGCACGGCACCGATCTACGAGGCGTTCCTGAGTAGTGACCGTTCCCGCGCCTTCTTTCACGGCCACTCCTATACGGCCAACCCCGTGGCCTGCGCCGCCGGACTGGCCTCGCTGGAATTACTGCGCGCGGCCGATTGCGAGGCGCGGATTCAGGCCATCAGCGCCGCCCACGCGGTGGTGGCGCCCGTGCTGGCGGCCCACCCCGGCGTGGCGGCCGTCCGCCATCTGGGAACGCTGCTGGCGGTGGAGCTAGCGGCCGGCGGACCAACTTCGTACTTCCACTCCCTGCGCGATACGCTCTACCAAGCGGCGCTGGCGCGCGGCGTGCTACTGCGCCCCCTCGGCAATGTTATCTACGCCCTACCACCTTACTGTATAACGCCTGCGGAGCTGACGCAGATTCACGACGCACTCCGCGCGCTCGCCGACGTTGCTTACGCATTCAATGGTCGGTCTTCAGCCCCCTCTTACATCGCCGATTGATGGTACCTAGTGAGGCCATTATTATTCGCGGTGCAGGGGCCGTATCAGCTCTGGGCTTCGCGGCAGCCACGGACTATGCCGCCGCTCAGCCAGCGTTTTCGGTGCGCGACTTCCTCCCTCCTGGTATCCGACTGCCCGTAGCCGCAGTACCGGCAGAGGTAGAAACGGCCCTGACGACTCTGCGCACCGAGCTGGCCTTACGGGTACTCGACCGCGCCGCCCTGCTGGCCGTGCTGGCGGCCCGGCAAGCAATGGCCGCCGCGGGTTGGATCAGCGCCGGACTGGATTCTTCCTCTGCTCCCCCAATTACGATTGGCATCGGCTCTTCGCGCGGGGCGACCGGCCGACTGGAAGAAGCGTACGCGGGCTTTCTGACCGATGGCCGCACCGGCCCCTCCACGTCGCCCCTTACCACTCCGGGCAATCTGGCCGCGGCAGTCGCGCACGATTTGCTGGGGCGCGGTGGGGCGGTGGGGGCAGCGGTGAGTCACTCGTCGACGTGCAGCAGCGCCCTGCAAGCCTTGGGTACCGGGCTGGCGTGGCTGAAAGCCGGCTTGGCCGACCGGTACCTGGCGGGAGGGACCGAAGCTCCCCTCACTTCTTTTACCGTGGCGCAGCTACGCGCCGTGGGGATTTACTCGGGGCTGGACGCCGTTGAGGGTCCGTGCCGACCGGGGCAGGCCGGCGCCTCCGCCAACACGTTCGTGCTGGGGGAAGGCGCCGCGGTTTTCGCGCTGGAGCGCGCCGTTCCCCGCGCGGACGAAACCGTATTGAGTGCTGTTGGCTTCGGGTTCGAGCAGGCGGCCTCCCGCACCGGGATTACGCCCAATGGCCACCATTTTCAGCAGGCCATGCGTCAAGCCTTGCGCCTGGCAGGCCGCGCTCCCGCCGAGGTGGATGCGATCGTGCTCCACGCTCCAGGGACGCTGGCAGGCGACGCGGCCGAGCTGGCCGCGGTGCGGGCCGTATTCGGGCCGGCCCAGCCCGCGCTGCTGTCGAACAAGTGGCTGTTGGGCCACACCCTGGGAGCAGCCGGCGCGCTGAGTCTCGAATTCGCGTTGTGGCTGCTGAACAACCCGCTGGAACCCGCTCCCGCGCCTGCCTACGCCGGTTTTTTGACGGCGGCGACTGCCCCGCCGCGCCCGCGCCGGTGCGTGTTGGTCAACGCGGCGGGCTTTGGGGGCAATGCGGCGTGCGCGGTGATGGAAACGTACCGGTAAGCTGGAAGCCTATTCGCAGATGAGCCGCCGCGTGAAGGCTTTACCACGGACGTGTCCGCACAGCAGATAGAGACCGGCGGGCTTGGTGCTTAGATCAATCTCCGGCGCGGCGGCCGTTAGTTGGCCGTTGCTGATCCGGCGGCCCCGCGCATCCACAATCTCGTAGCTGACCGGCTCGCGGGTGAGGCCTTCGAGCCGGAAGCGCCCGGTGGCGGATGGGTTGCGGCTCACGACAAGCTGCGCGGTTAGCCGCGCCTCGGTGCGGCCCAGCACTGGCGGGCTCCCGATTCGGGTTTGAGCATCAGCGTAGGACAACAGCCCGCACCCTGATTCTGCCGGCCCCGGACCGCAATCCAGTCGATAGAATAGCACGTGGCTTTCCGAACCAACGCGCTCCAGAAAGGTCGCCCCACTGATGCCCGTATTGGTCGCAGCCGCTGGCCAGGAATAAAATTGCCGCCGCAACCTCGTGTTGCCGACCGAAACCAATTCAACGGAGTCAAGCATAAAATCCAGGGCACTGCCGGCGGTACACCCTGGTACCGACCAGCTGCTGCCCGCCGGCTGGCCGAAACGGTATTCGAGCTGGTAGGCTCCCGTGCTCGTATTCCAGCTCCATACGTCGTCGCCGACGGTTCGTGCGAACTGGTAGTTGGTCCAGGCCGTGTGGTTGCCGGCGCCGGTATCCCGAATGACTTCGATCCTGATTTTCTGCGCCAGCTGGCCGCCCACCACCGAATCGCCCACTACCCGCGCGTGGAGGTAGGAAATCGGGGGGATAGTCAGACCGCCGCACTGGTACCACCACTCGGCGCCGAGTGGCGCGAACACGGTTTGCGCCGCCGCGGGCCGCGGGGTACCGAGCAGTAATCCCCAGGCAAACAGCAGGAGTGATAGCTTTTTCATTACTCAAATTTATGACAGCCGCGCACCCGACCAGACTTGTACTATTTATTGCCGCACCAGTCGGCGCGTGAAGACCCGTTTGCCCACCTCTCCGCGCAGCAGATACAAGCCGGCGGGTATGCTCCTCAGGCTGATTTCCGCATCAGCCGCCGTCAGTTGGCCGCTACTGACCCGTCGCCCCTGAGCATCAACGACGATGTAGGCAACGCCCTCTGTCGTCAGACCTTCGAGGCGAAAACGACCGGAGGCCGATGGATTGGGTGCTATTTGCAGAACGCGGGTAGCGGCGGTTTCTGTGACGCCGCTGACGATTCTGGGCTGCTGACCGAAAGAGCCTTCATTGTCGACGTAGTAAACCAGGTCTGGATAATCCGGATCAGTACCGCATCCTTCAACGGGCAGAAGAATAGCATAAGGGTGCCCCCTTCTTTCCGCTACCATACCCGTGAATTGGCGCACCGGACTGGTTGGCAGCCACGGAATAGTGGAATGCCACTGCACCCGAACCTGCGCGCCGCCCCATACCTGGCTACTTACAGAATCTATATTCACAACGGCGGTATCATACTGAAAACTTCCCTGACAATAGGTAATCGTATCCAGACTCCCCGGTCGAGCGTCGAAGTCCAGAATCCTCTGCTCCGTTGTACCCCGCACGTGCACAGCCCACACCTGGCTGCCACGCACCTGCGTAAAAGCCCGCAAATTGATATCCGGCGTCGGAAAATACCCGCCGTTTCGGTCATACCCGTAGTACTGGCTTTTTAAGCTCCTCCATACCCCCGAATGCCCTGGCAGAACCGTATCTCCAGCCGCGTATACGCGCAGCACATAAGGGCCACCAACGGTTGTAACCTGATACCACCATTCCGCGCCAGCCGGCGCGAACACTGTTTGAGCCGCCGCCATTCGCGGCAATAATGTCGCACCCGCCAGTGCGGCAGCAAGGAGCACAGTTTTCATTTCGGCAACTTTAGGTGTAACGTCTTTTTCAATGAAGCAACATTGACGAAGGTACACCCGCTCAGGGGCAGAAAATATTGGGGAGGACGCAAAATTTCGTCCCACCTTTGCCGGCGTGCCAACCCTCCCCTCGCCCATGACCGCTGCCCTGCGCGAAACTAATTTTCACCTGCCCGGCCAGACGGCCTTCTACCGCGGCAAGGTGCGCGACGTGTACGCTCTGGAGAACGAGCGCCTCGTGATGGTCGCGACGGATCGCATCTCCGCATTTGACGTCGTACTACCCGAGGCCATCCCGCACAAGGGCCAGGTGCTCAACCAGCTCGCCGCGTTTCAGCTCGCCGCCACGGCCGATCTGGTGCCCAACTGGGTGGAGGCACAGCCCGATCCGTGCGTCACCGTCGGCCGGCGGTGCGTGCCCTACCCGGTGGAAATGGTGATTCGCGGCTACCTCACGGGCCACGCGTGGCGCACCTATGCCGCCGGGGGACGCACGCTGTGTGGCGTGTCGCTGCCCGATGGCCTGCGGGAGTACGACGCGCTGCCCAACGGCCCCATCATTACGCCCACGACCAAAGCCGCGGCCGGGCACGACGAAGACATCAGCCGGGAAGCGATTCTGCGGCAGGAGCTGGTGCCCGAAGTCGCTTACGCCCAGCTCGAAGCCTACACGCACGACCTGTTTCAACGCGGCACGGAGGTGGCCGCGGCCCGCGGGCTGGTATTGCTCGACACAAAGTATGAGTTCGGGCGTGATGAGGCGGCGGACGGCCTAATCCGCGTGATCGACGAGATCCACACGCCCGATTCGTCGCGCTACTGTTACGCCGAAGGGTTCGATGCGCTCCGGGCCCGTGGTAAGGCGCCGCGGCAGCTCTCGAAAGAGTTTGTCCGGCAGTGGCTCATCAGCGAGGGCTTTCAGGGCCTCGCTGGTCAGGTACCGCCGCCGATGAGTGCGGAATGGTGCCAGGCAATCGGCGCGCGCTACGTGGAGCTCTACGAGTTACTGACGGGTGAAACGTTCGTGCCAGCCGCGACGACTACCGAATCGCCCGCGGCGCGCATTGAGCGCCGGCTGCGGACGTGGCTGACCGCGACGGATGGGCATCCAGTCTAAACTTCAATGCACAAAAAAGAAGTGAAACTGCTAACTTCGCGGCTCCGAATTTGTCTTCCACCACGCGCGGGTCTTCTGCGCAGCGTGGTTTCTCACCCCGTTTTACCACTTCCTGATGAAGTATAGCATCGATAAAAAGGAGAACTACACGATTGTGACCGTCGACGAGAAGAAGCTCGACACCTCGATCGCACCGGATCTCAAGTCGGAGTTCGTCAAGCTCAACGCCGAAGGTATCTCCAACCTGATCCTGGATATGACGAACGTGAAATACACGGATTCGTCGGGATTGAGCTCTATTCTGATCGCCAATCGGCTCTGCAATTCTACGGGTGGGATGCTGATCCTGACGGGCTTACAAGATCATGTAATGAAACTCATTACAATCTCGAAGCTCGAGTCTGTACTTCATATTTTGTCGACCGTCGAGGAAGCGATTGATCGCGTGTTCCTGCACGAAATCGAGCGCGACTTAACTGATAAGGAGTAACGTCTACCGCGTATACCTACTCCGCCGCGCTGAACAGGCCTCCTGTAGCGCGCTGTCCGGCCGATGTCGCGCCCGCTCCTTCGGCGGTTTGCGACATCGGCCGGCGGCTTTTACTCGGCCGCCGCTTACTTTCTCCTCTCCGCGCGCATCAAGCCTGGCACGCAGGTTGGGCAAGTAGATTGGGAATAGTTTTTGACCGATCGCCCCACTACTCTCTTTCTACTGCCGTCTTACTGCTGCTTTGGAATTCGCCCTCACGATCCTCGGTTCCGCCTCTGCGTCGCCCACACTGACGCGCCACCCCACGGCGCAGGTGTTGGAAATCGGCAATTGGGTGGCCTTGATCGACTGCGGCGAGGGTACGCAACAGCGGCTGCTGGAAGCGCGGGTACGGCCGCAGCGGCTCACCCACATCTTCATCTCGCATCTCCACGGCGATCACTATTTTGGTTTGCCGGGCCTACTGAGCACGATGCATTTGCAAGGGCGGACGGCCGCCGTCCACCTGTTCGGCCCCGCAGGACTAGGCGTAATTCTGTCCGAGATCTTTCGGTATTCGGGCACGGCGCTTAGCTATCCGCTTCACTTTCACCCCGTCGATACCACGCAACACGCGTTGCTCTACGACGATCCGCGCCTAACCGTGCACTCGCTGCCGATGGATCATCGGGTGCCGTGCTGCGGTTTCCTTTTTCGGGAGAAGCCGAAGCTCCGTCACCTACTAAAAGATCGGCTGCCGGTCGGCCTCAAGCCCGCGCAGCTCGTGGCCCTCAAGCACGGCTACGACCTGCTCGACCCCACTACCGGCACCGTTCTGCTCCGCAATGAGGAAGTGACTACGCCGCCTTCGCACCCTCGGGCGTACGCGTACTGCGCCGACTCGCGTTTCCGGCCCGAACTAACGTCTTTGCTGACGGGGGTTGATCTGCTTTACCACGAAGCTACTTTTCTGCACGAGAAAGTCGAGCGGGCCGAGCAGACCGGGCATTCTTCGGCGCAGCAAGCGGGTATGTTTGCCAAGCTTGCCGGGGTGAAGCGCCTACTCATCGGGCACTTTTCCGCCCGCTACCCCGACCTGCATCCCCTGCTTGATGAAGCGCGCGCGGTTTTCCCCAACACGCAGCTCGCCACTGAGGGTAAGCAAATCAGTGTAATGGCGCATGTGCTGCCGGCAGAAGTGTAGATGCGCATTTGCGTCCCCAAAACCTTCCATAGCGAGCCTCCGATCACGGGCATCTTGCGGCTCGCCCCGCCCAGTCAGTCATGAAAGACAAAAAATCCCGCTTGCTGCTGGTGCTTTCGGGCATTTTCATCGTGAACGCCCTGCTGGCGGAAGTGATTGGGGTCAAGATTTTCTCGCTGGAATCGCTTATCGGTGCGCCCGGCGCGGGGTTGCGGGTGTTCGGCTCCGCCCCACTCGACTTCAATCTCACGGCGGGCGTAATCATCTGGCCGGTCGTTTTTGTCACCACCGACATTATCAACGAATACTTCGGCCACCGGGGCGTAGTGCGCGTTTCGTGGCTGACATCGGGGTTGATTTTATACGCATTCCTGGTGATTACGCTGGCCACGCGCCTGCCTCCGGCCGGTTTCTGGCTGGCACTCAATGACAAGGATGCCGCCGGACAGCCACTCAACATCAACCTCGCGTTCAGCGCCATTTTTCGGCAGGGCCTTGGCATTATCGCGGGTTCCTTGACAGCGTTTCTGATTGGCCAGGTCATCGACGCATCCGTGTTCCGGTGGCTGCGCCAGCGCACCGGCGAACGCCACATCTGGCTCCGTGCGACGGGCTCAACGCTCGTTTCCCAGCTCATCGACTCGTTTGTAGTCCTCTTTATCGCGTTTCACGTTTTTGGCAACTGGTCGTGGTTGCTGGTCGTGCAGGTTGCGACCGTGAACTACCTCTATAAGGTGGCGGCAGCCATTGTCCTCACCCCCGTGGTATACCTCGCGCACGGCGTAATCGACCGGTACTTGGGGGCATCGGCGGCGCATATGCTCGAAGCGGACGCCCAAGCCGCCGATGCCCCCACCCCCGCCCCGTAACTTTGCGCCCGATGCGAGGGATTTGTTCGACCGGCCTGCTGCTGGCACTGCTGACTTTTTGCCTGAGCGCACGGGCGCAGCGGTTGTATTCACCCGCCGGCTCGAGACCGTTATCCGCGTATGAGTACCACGAGGGCACGTATACGACCAGTCGCGGCCGGGTGCAGGCCGCGGTCCTCAAGCTAGTCTCGCTGGCTGAGCCCGCTGCAAGTAAGCAGCAACGTAATGACGCTGGCACTACCCACTCGGTAAGTGATCGTAGTGCGCGTGCAATGGACGAGCGGCGTTACGTCACGATGGTGGTTCAGGCAAGGGAGGGCTTCGTGCGACCTGATTCGGTGGTGGAGTTCAGCTTCGATAAGCGCCGCTTCGTGCACCTGAGCCGGCTTACTACGTCAGATGTGGGGAGCCTGCGGAGTGATTTGGCCACCGAATTTGCCGAAATTTTTCAAGACTCAGGGCGGTTGGAGCTGTACGGGTATTACCCGAGCTGGGGCAACCGCTACGTGCTGGCCAGCTTCACTCCGGGGATAATTTACGAAGCCGATCTGACGCGCTATTACTTCTGGCGACGCCACAGCGAGCCGGGGTTCAGGTTGATGCGAAAGCTGCCCCCCCGTGGCTATAATGCGGCATTTGAAAGCGAGCTGCGCAGTCTGTTCGCCGACCGGCCCGATCTACTCCAGCACATCGACGGCCATAATATCCGCCTTAACGATCTGCCGGCTGCGTTCCGAGCGTACAATTCGGGCTTACCCATTCGCTTCGAGTAGGCGCAAGCCGGCCACTGGCCGCCTCCTCTCCCTACTTACTCTACCTACTCCAATGGCACGCATTCTGACCGGTATCCAAGCCACTGGCCGGCCGCACTTAGGCAACCTGCTCGGCGCGATCCTGCCCGCGATCCGCCTCGCCGAAGACCCGGCTAATACGTCCCTGTTTTTTATCGCCGATCTACATTCGCTCACTACCGTGCGCGACGCGGCGGCCCTGCGCGCCAACACCTATGCGACTGCCGCCACGTGGCTAGCGTGCGGTTTCGATGTAAGCCGCGAGCAGAACCTGTTTTACCGGCAATCCGACGTGCCGCAAGTGACGGAGCTGACGTGGTACCTGAGCTGTCTGGCGCCCTTTCCGATGCTCGCCAACGCCCACTCTTTCAAAGACAAGAGTAGCCGCCTGGCGGACGTCAACGCGGGCCTCTTCACCTACCCGGTGCTGATGGCAGCGGACATTCTGCTTTACGATGCCGATGTGGTGCCCGTGGGCAAGGACCAAGTGCAGCACCTGGAAATCGCGCGCGATGTAGCGGGCGCTTTCAATCGGGCCTACGGCGAGACGCTTGTACTACCCGCGGCTCGCGTGCAGGCCGACGTACAGACCGTACCGGGTCTCGACGGGCAGAAGATGAGCAAAAGCTACGGCAACACAATTGATCTCTTCGCCCCCGACAAAGAGCTGCTCAAGACGATCAAAAGCATCGTTACCGATTCCAGGGGCCTCGACGAGCCGAAGGACCCCGCTACGGATACCGTGTTCCGGCTCTTCGAACTGGTAGCGAGCGCCGAAGACACGAATATGCTCCGGGGGAAGTACGAGGCCGGTGGTTACGGCTACGGCCATGCCAAGCAGGCGCTTTACGAGGTAGTAGTCAGCCGCTTCGCCGAGGAGCGCCGCTCGTTTAATGAGCTAATCAACGATTTACCCGAACTTGACCGGCGCCTCGCCGTTGGGGCCGCGCGAGCACAGACTTACGGCTCTGCCGTATTGAACCGCGTACGGGAAAAGATGGGGCTGGCGGTAAAATAAATATGAAAGCCTGAGAGCCTGCCTACCGAGTGTTTCAGGCGGCAGGCTCTCAGGCTTTAGGTACGTTGGGTTTTAATGAGTCGCTGGGTGCGCCTCGTGCTTCCATACTTCTTTCCGTTCGGGCCCGCTGGTCACCAGGAAGCGCGTCGGGTTGGGCACGAGGGTGAGATACGCTTTCTTGCCGGGGAAGTCTTCCGAGTCGATCCAGACCCCTTCTTTCGGGCCAGGCGCCACGGCGATGCCGGAGCTAGGCAGGTAGGCCGTAGGCAGCAAGACGTCGGTGTCGGAGCGTAAGCGGCGATGCACGCCGTCGAGCGCTTCTTCCAGGTACTCGCCATACTCCTCGTTGAAGGTATCCTCCAGGTCATGAAGTTCTTCCTCGACGTCGTCGTACCGGGTGTCGTTGTAAGCGAGTTGCGCCAGCTCGTGCTTTTTTTCGACGAGTTTGACAAGGGCGGCGTTTAGATCGGTGGCGTTCATCGGAGTCGAAACGAAAGGGCCGGGGACGGGCTGTTGGTCAGGCCGCGTCAAACCGGATCAGGTTGATTGAGGCCGCAAGATAGCTATCAGCAGAGCCTGTTGGAACTTGGGCCAACCTGTGGTGCGGCAAATCACGTACTTTTGGTTTGCGCTCTCGCCCCGGCCCGCTGGCCGGATCGGGGGAGGTTTTCTCTTCACCTTTCAGTTTCTCCTTGCCAATGGCCTCTGCCCTTGCCGCCCTGTCTACGACTGTGGCCCCCACCGAAGACTTTCTCCCGCTACTCGGCACCGATCACGTCGAGTTTATCGTTGGCAACGCCAAGCAGGCGGCCTACTTCTATCAGACGGCTTTCGGCTTTCAGCTCGAAGCCTATGCAGGCCCCGAAACTGGCCTGCGTGATCGGGCTTCGTACGTTTTGCGGCAAAACAAAATCCGCCTCGTCCTCACCACGCCCCTCCAGCCAACGGGGCCGATGGCCGAGCACCTCGCCACTCACGGCGACGGCGTGAAAGTGCTGGCACTTTGGGTTGATGACGCGCGCAAAGCATTTGAGGAGACGACCAAGCGCGGCGCGGTAGCCGCCCAGGAGCCACTGGTGCTACAGGATGAGCACGGGGAGGTCGTCATTGCGTCTATCCGGACCTATGGCGATACGCTGCACACCTTCGTGGAGCGCAAGAACTACCGAGGCCCCTTCCTGCCCGGCTACGTGGCGCGCACCCAGGAGCTGCCGGCTATGCCGCCGGTGGGGCTACAGTATGTCGATCACGCGGTTGGCAACGTTGGGTGGGGCGAGATGAACCAGTGGGTGAAGTACTACGAGGAGGTAATGGGCTTCAAGCTGCTCATCACCTTCGACGACGACGACATCTCAACGGAGTACTCGGCGCTGATGAGCAAAGTGGTGAGCAACGGCAACGGGTACGTCAAATTTCCGATTAACGAGCCCGCCGAAGGCAAGCGTAAGTCGCAGATCGAGGAATATCTGGACTTCTACCACGGCCCGGGCGTTCAGCATCTAGCGATCGCTACCAACGACATCGTGGCGACGGTTGGCGAGCTTCGCCGCCGCGGCGTGGAATTCCTGCGGGTGCCCGACACGTACTATGAAGACCTGATGGACCGGGTTGGGGTGGTGCAGGAAGATCTGGCCGACATCAAGCGGCTGAATCTACTTGTCGACCGCGACGATGAGGGCTACCTGTTACAAATCTTCACTAAACCCCTGGAAGACCGCCCAACGCTGTTTTTCGAGATCATCCAACGGCGCGGTGCCAAGAGCTTCGGCAAAGGCAATTTCAAAGCCCTTTTTGAGAGTATCGAGCGCGAGCAGGCGCTGCGCGGTAATCTGTAAGGTACCTAACAGCCTGCGCTCCCCAGCCGGCTGATTCACTGCGAGACGTACCGCCACATCAAGGTATCTGGCGGGACGTCTCGCTTTCCGGCGTTGCGCAAATTATTTCCCCGAAAACTTCAACTTTTGGGCGAACAGATGCGTAAACGGAGCATCTGCCGCCACGTTAGCGGCTCATACTCTCCAACTTCCTTCCTTCCTTCCTCCATTCCGATGAAACGTTTTTCTACTCTGCTGGCCGCCGCGTTGTTTGCCGCCAGCTGCGGCGCTCAAGCCCAATCGACTCCAACCACTTCGGCTACTCCGGCAGTTGCCAAGCCTGAAACCACTGCTCCTACTGCCGCTGCTGGTGCAACAGTAGCTCCCGCTGATGGTGCTGCTGCTACGTCCCCAGCCGAGCCCACCCTTTCTCCTGCTGCGATGCGTGCCCGCGGCATGACGGCCCACGGCGCCCGGGGAAGCCACGCCGCACCAGCCGCTAAGACGGTCGGCTTTAAGGATGGAGTGATCATGCACGAAGGAAAGGTCGTTGCCACTGAAAGCGGCCGTTCTACCTTCCTCACTGATTCGATGACCGTGAAACTGATGACGGGCCTGGAAGCTACCGGCGCAGGCTTGGTAACTCGTCCGGATGGGACGTCTGAGACGCTGAAAGAGGGCGATTATATCTCCCTTACCGGTCGCCTGACAACTGCGGAGGATCGCACGAATCACGCCCAGTCGCTCAAAGAAAATCTTAAAACAGATCGTAAGATTGCCGCTAAGAAAGCTCGCTCGCCACTCCGGCAGCTGTAAGCTTGGCCTACGATTTCTGCGGTTGTCAATCCACTTCAAAAGCCTCCGATCCGCAAGGGTCGGAGGCTTTTTGCTGTTTTGCTGGCTTATTCCTTCATTCGCTTCCTTGGATCGGACTCATTGCCTGTTTTTCGCGGATCGGGTTCGTTACTTTGCCCACCGAGGTGTTTCAGCACCGTTAGCCTAATTTCTCGCCGCCGTACTCCCCTACCACCAATGCTCACGCCCGCAATCCAGTCGAAAGTTGATGCCTACCTCACTGCTGCCTACGATGAGGCCGCCAAAGCCGAAATCCGCGACTTGGTGACGCGCGGGGAAGACGATGCGTTAACCGATGCCTTTTACCGCACGCTCGAATTCGGTACCGGCGGTTTGCGCGGCATTATGGGCGCGGGGCTGAACCGAATGAACCGCTATACGCTCGGTGCCGCTACGCAGGGGCTGTGCAATTACTTGCGCAAGTCATTCACGGATGGGGCTATCCGCGTCGCGATCGCGCACGATTCGCGGCTTAACTCGGCGGCGTTCGCCCGGGTGGCAGCCGACGTGTTTTCCGCGAATGGGATTGAGGTTTTCCTCTTTGACGCGCTGCGGCCCACGCCGGAGCTATCGTTCGCCATTCGGCACCTGGGCTGTCATTCGGGGGCGGTCGTCACGGCTTCGCACAATCCGAAGGAATATAATGGCTACAAGATTTACTGGCAGGATGGCGCCCAGGTAACGCCGCCGCACGACAAAGCCATTATCGAAGAGGTCAACGCCATTCAATCGCTCGCAGATATTCGTTTCGACGGCGATGAATCCCGAATTCACGCCATCGGCGCGGAAGTAGACGAAGCGTACTTACAGATGCTGCAAGGGCTTAGCGTCAAGCCGGAGGTCGTGGATCACCAAGGCCAGCACCTGAAAATCGTCTACACGCCGATCCACGGAACCGGCATCACGCTGGTACCGTCGGCGCTAAAGCGCTTTGGCTTTCAGCACGTGCACATCGTGGAAGCGCAGGCGACGCCCGACGGAAACTTCCCCACGGTCCATTCACCCAATCCGGAGGAAAAGCCCGCGATGCAGCTCGCGCTGGATATGGCGCAGGCCGAAGACGCCGACCTCGTTCTCGCCACCGACCCCGACGCTGACCGCGTCGGCGCGGGCATCAAAAACGAGCACGGCGAATGGGTGCTTCTCAACGGCAATCAAACCGCCTCGCTGCTCGTGTACTATCTGCTCACAAGCTGGCGCGATGCCGGCCGCCTGACGGGCCGCGAGTATATCTGCAACACCATCGTCACGACGGATCTCATCAACGAGATGGCCGCCGCCCTCGGCGTACCGTGTTACCTGACGCTCACCGGCTTCAAGTACATCGCGCAGGTGATTCGCGAGCGGGAGAAACTCGGCGAGGTGTACATCTGCGGCGGCGAGGAGAGTTACGGTTTCCTGATCGGTCAGCAGGTGCGCGACAAGGATGCCGTGGCCGCCTGCTGCCTGATCGCGGAGCTGGCGGCGGTGATGAAGGCTCAGGGCAAAACGCTCCAGGACGCGCTGGTGGCGATGTACATAGAGTTCGGCTACCGCAAAGAAGACCTTATCTCGCTCACCAAAAAAGGCCAGCGCGGCACGGAGGAAATCAAGGAGATGATGGAAAAGCTGCGCGCCAATCCCCCCGCGAGCATCGGTGGCTCACCGGTCGTAACCGTGCTCGACTACCTCACCGGCGAGTCAAACGACCTCTCCACCGGCGTAAAAGCAAAGCTCCAGGGCTTCGATCCATCCGACGTGCTCCAGTTCCTGACCGCCGACGGCACGAAGGTTTCGGCTCGCCCGAGCGGCACGGAGCCCAAGATCAAGTTCTACTTCAGCGTGCGCGGTGAGCTGCCATCGGCGGCGGACTATGAGCGCGTCGGCAACGAGCTGGACGCCCGGATTCAAGGGATTATGAAGGAGATGGAACTGAAATAGTTTTCACGTAACAGTGATCTGAGCACGGATTAAATCATCCCTCGGAACGGTTTCCTGTGGTTCGTCGTCATAGGCCATCAACGGTTCCTTTGCCTCACCGCAATCCGTGAACTACGATCACATCATCACCATTGAAGCGGATAAGCGTGGTGGCAAGCCGTGCATCCGTGGGTTGCGCATCACGGTTTACGATGTGCTGGAGTATCTGGCAGGCGGAATGACCGAGTCGAAGATTCTGGAAGACTTCCCTGACCTTACCCGTGAGGATATCCGCGCGTGCCTGGCATTCGCCACTGACCGAAAGCAATAACAACTCACGCTAACTCAATCTCAACCAGCCACCCGTCCAGCCCCGAAACGTCGCTAAAGGAGATGAGCAGGCCGATGCGCTCATCGTCGGCCCAGTGCCAGGTTTCGACGAAGAAGCCGCGCAGGTCGTACAGGTGCTGCCGGATGCCGCCGTCGAGCCGGGTCGCCAAAAGCCGGCCGTGGGCAGTGAGCAGGCGCGTCTGGTCGGGCTGCGGCAGGTGATGAAAGTAGGCGAAAGTGACAGACATCGGGCGAAGGAGGGCGCGGGGTCGTTGTTTTGCAACGTGAAGCACGCGGTCAACAAAAAGAAAAT
>JBKJUQ010000294.1:0-1914 GCA_046590685.1 Hymenobacteraceae bacterium | reverse complement strand
CTTCCATTTAAAATTAATGGACGACGAACAATTCAACGCCGGCAACTTCACGACGAAGTTTCTGGAGAGTTTTGATTTTAGCGGATTGTAAATAATTTAGAAGCCCGGCCGGTTGGTCGGGCTTTTTTATGCCATTTTTCTTAAAGACTTTTTTTTCATTGAGCGCCATACTAATCGCTCAAATCGCTCTTAAGCACGCCTATGGGGTTTCGCGTGCAGATATCC
This sequence comes from Hymenobacteraceae bacterium, assembly GCA_046590685.1. Lineage (GTDB taxonomy): Bacteria > Bacteroidota > Bacteroidia > Cytophagales > Hymenobacteraceae > JANNMJ01. The sequence continues at coordinate 1,689 of JBKJUQ010000294.1, read as the reverse complement.
GAAGTTTTAACCGAAATTTTTCCATTCCTGATCGCAGCCTTATCAACCGCGCCGTAGCTCACCTATCCTTGTTAATAATCCCTGTTTTTTATGCGGGCTTACTTTTCTTCGCGGTTGACAGCATCTGGATAATATCATTCCTAACGTTATTACTGCTGGCAGGCGGCTTTTATACTTCAGCGCTTAATGGTGCGCCCAAAAGCGAGTATTTATTAACGTGTGGGAAAGCGTTACTTATCGTGCTGGCTTGTGTAACATTGGTGGCTGGATTGATATTATTTTCTGATGATCGAGGACAACTAAACGCTCGATGAAGCCGATTTTACTCGCTTGCATCCTGCTGCTGTTATCAGTAACTCTTACTTCTTGTGAAGGCGAGCTAGGCTGCTCCGGGACCGTCCGTTCGGCGGAGACGCTGAGGCCCATAGAGGGCGCTAGGGTGGTTTTGCTCAGAAACCGCTGGCCGGGCCAGTTTGCAATTACCGATTCTACCGGACATTTCAGAGTTACGGAATTTGTCGGGGTACCCATATTCGGCGACATACCACAGCCAGGCCTGTTGATCGACCATCCGGGTTATCAGCCGCTCTATATTCCTGACGCGAACACCGAGGAGCGGAAGTCGCTTCAGGTTGACAGCCTTGACTTGTATTTAGACCATTACCCCGTTGGCGGATTCTGATGGAATGGGAATAGCAGCCCCCGTTGGCGCGCGTTTGTAACGCGTGACTAACCGGCGGGCGCGTTTGCAACGCGCGCGGTCGGCTTTGCGACCGCCCCTACGGTAGCCCCTACGGTAGCCCGTGCGGCAGCCGAGCGATGCGAAAGCCGCTGCGCGGCTGCGCGTTGCAAACGCGCAGCCCGGTACACACGCGTCATAGACGCGCGCGAACCAGGAACCCCCAACTCGCGCGGGGCTCCAGCCCCGTGGGTCGTATTTGCGGGTCTTCAGACCCGCGCCCGAAGGGCCACCCAGCGCGCGCGAACGCTACGCGGCAGGTCAAGAGACCCGCGAATAGCCCGCACGGGGCGGGAGCCCCGCGCGAGTGAATGCAGCTGATCACAGTTGAAACCGGCTGGCGGCGGCCCTGCGTTACCTTCGTCCACCACGTAGCCCAAACCGGATGTCTACCTCGAACACCTCCCCGCTCATTGTCCCCAAGCAGCAGGTCAGCGACTGGCTGCTGCTCGAAGAGCTGGACAAGCTGCGCCGCTACGACGAGCAATTGGCCGCGTTCGTCGCCCGGTACCCCGAAGCCTACGAAGCATTCGAGGCCCGCATGACCACGGCAACGACCGAAAATTTCGTCGAGTGGGACGATTACCTCGATTGGCAGGCTGCCCGCGCGTTTCGGGAAGCAACGGCGGAGCGAATCAGCGCCATTCGCCGCGGCGAGTATGAAGTGGCTTGAAACACTGCCCTTCGTGCAGAACGTGGCGGTCCTGCGGGTTGAACACGACGCGCACCGGCGCCACCTGAAGCTACACCTCACGCTCACCGACGGCTCCGAGCTCTTCACCAATGAGTTTGTGGCGCCCGGCACCCGCAAGTACGCGTTTCACTGGCAGGCACCCGACGGAACGCTCATTGCCCGCTGGGACAATGCGCCGCACTACCCGGAGCTGCCCACATTTCCGCACCACGTACATTGGGGCACTACCATCCGGGCAAATAAGGAAGCAGTCCTT
>JBKJUQ010000194.1:0-2427 GCA_046590685.1 Hymenobacteraceae bacterium | reverse complement strand
TTTAAATCCCGGGCAAGGGAGCTACTCGACGACCAGCCGCCGCGTGGCACCGCCGGCCCGCACCACGTACAGCCCGGCGGGCAGGCCGCGCACGTCGAGCGTGGCGGCGCCCTGCGTTAGTGGCGCGGTGCGCACCGTCCGGCCGAGGCCATCGAGCAGGGTGGCGGTGGCGCCGGGGGCACCGGTGAGGGTGGCCGTGTGGTGGGCGGGGTTGGGGGCGAGGGTGAAGCGGGGGGAGGTGGGGTCTTCGGGCAGGCCAACGCCGGTGGCGCCGTTGAGGTGGGCGATGAAGCTATTAAAGTTGCCCGGGTTATTGCCGGATAATAAGATGCTGCCGAAGCTGGCCGGATCGCTTCGAAAATAGCCGGTCACGTACACCGCTCCGTTGCCGTCCACCGCTACCCCGGCACCTCCGTCGTTGTCGGTGCCACCGGCCTGGGTTGCCCACTCCCACGTCCCGGTTGGGGTGAGCTTCGCCACGAAGACGTCGTCACGGCCGGCTCCGGTGAGGGTGGTCGGGCCGAAGGAAGCCGCCGGCCCTTCGAAAACGCCGGTTAGGTAGGCATTGCCGCTGCCGTCGAGTGCTACTCTGCGGCCGTAATCATTCTCGTAGCCGCCGGCCCGCACGGCCCCCGTCCAGGCCCCGGCCCCCCCGGCCCCGGCGGGATTGAGTTTCGCGGCAAATACATCCTGCCCCCCGACATTCGTCAGCGTAGTGGCACCTAGCGTGAGCCGGCCGGAAAAACCACCGGTTATCAGCAGATTGCCACTCTCGTCCAGCGCCATATCCCTACTAATAACCCTGTCTCTACTGCTGGCCGCGATCGCCCACTCCCACGCCCCGGCCGCTGTCAATCGGGCGACGAACAAATCGTAGGACCCGATGGGACCCAGCGGTTGCGGGAGGACGATGGGGCCGAACATCACCCGTGAGTCTCGGTAAGCGCCGCTGATGTACACCTGGTCGTTGCCATTCACGACCACACTGGAACAGATATTCGAGAAGCCGGTTGCGCTGGTGGCCCACTGGTAGATCCCCGCCGCGTCGAGCTTGGCGACAAACGTATTGGCGGGAAAGGAGCCGGTTGAGGTGTTGGTGAGGGTGATGGGGGTGGCACCGGTCGGACCAAAAGTGGCTGTAGAGCTCCTAAAGTAGCCCGTTACGTAGGCATTGCCGCTGCCATCGACGGCGAGGGAGGTGCTGACGTCATCATCAGATCCGCCGCCTCTGACCGCCAACTGCCAGACTCCGGCCGCGTTCAGCTTGGCGACGAAGACATCGTAAGTAGCGCCTCCGGGGTTGTTATTGTCTAAGGAGATGGTCGGGCCGAAGGTGGCGGGCGAGCTGGCAAAGCCCCCGGTTACGTACACGTTTCCCGCCGCGTCCACGGCGATCGCCGCGCCGTATTCGTCTGCTGCGCCCGCTACCTGCGCCACCCACTGATAGGTGCCGCTGGGGGTGCGTTTAGCCACGAATAGGTCGCTACCGCCCGCGCTGGTCAGGGTGGTGGTGCCGAAGGTGGCCGTTCCGTCAAAACCGCCGGTCACGTACACATTGCCCGCCGCGTCCACGGCGAAACTGGAGCCGCCCCCAGCCCCGGGCGTTACCGCCGACTGCCAGGCGGGGGCCTGCGCCCGCGCCTGTCCAACCCACAGTCCCGTCATCAGCAGCGCCAGCCACCAACCCATCGTGAATCTTGGCTTCATTCGTCGAAAAGTAAAGTGAAGGAGGAACCTCCCAAAGGTACTCTCACCCTCCTCCCTTGCCCGGCATTTAAATCCCGGGCAAGGGAGCGCCCTCACCCCACCACCACCTCATCGATCAACCGATACCGCACGGCGCCGGGCTTGGGCGTCAGGTCGTGGCCGATGTAGTGGGCGTAGGCTTTGGTGAAGCAGGCGCCGAAGTAGAAGATCATCGCCGCGTAGAACACGAAGAGCAGCACCCCGACGATGCCCGCCGCCGGGCCGTAGATCGGGCCCAGGTCCTGAGCCACGAGCAGCACGCCGAGGATGTACTCGCCGAGCGAGATGAGCACGGCCGTCAGCAGCGCGCCGCGCCGCACGGCCGGCCACGGCACCCGCGCCGCGCCGAGCGTGCGGAACGTAAAGGCGCACCACGCCACCAGAATCAGCAGGCCCACCACGCCGTTGAGCCCCCGAAACAGGTAGTAGCCGACGGTGGCGTCGAAGTCGCGGGTGTAATCGGCGAGCACGGCCAGCGCGGCATCGGCCGCGAACGCCACCGCCGTCAGCACGCCCGTCGCGAGCAGCTCGGCCAGCGAGCGCAGGCGCTGCGATGCCGCTGCCCGCAGCTGGTTGGTGGAGCGGCGCGGCCGCACGAGCCAGAGCTGGTTGAGCGAGTTCTGAATGACGACGAACAGCGTCGTGGCCACGAACAGCAGAAACGTGAACCCGAGCCACGTC
>JBKJUQ010000052.1:0-10051 GCA_046590685.1 Hymenobacteraceae bacterium | reverse complement strand
GCACTAGCGGAGAGGGTAGTCCCTCCGGGACTCCAAAAACCGCTTGAAATGGCCGGTTTCTACCGGGGGATAGTCCCTCCGGGACTCCTTTGCGGGCGTTTTGAGCGCATTTCAGGCCGAGTGCGTAAGTCCTGCAGTTCTCAGTCTTCACCTCTCAGTTTTCACCTCTCAGTTCTCCCCTCTCAGTTTTCACCTCTCAGTTCTCAGTTCTCACCCTACAGCGGCACCCGCACCTGTACGGCAAAGCCCCCGTCGGGCAAAGGGGCAGCGGTGGCGCTGCCGCCCACGGCGTGGGCGCGATCGCGGATGTTGCGCAGCCCGTGCCCGGACGTGCGGCCGGGACTGGCGGCCCCCGCCCCCGGAGGCGCGTCGTTGACCACGGACAGCACGAGCTGGTTGTTGGCCGCGCCGAGCGCCACCGTCACGCAGCACCCCGGCGGGGCGTACTTGAGGATGTTGTGGAGCGCCTCCTTGTAGATCAGGTACAGGTTGCGGCGCACCGGCGCGGACAGCCCGCCCGCCGGCAGCGCGGCGTCGGCCCGAAACCGGACATCGCGCCCCGACGGCGGCAGCAGCTCGTGGGCGTAATCGCGCAGGCGATTGAGCAGGTCCGGCACGGTGTCGTTGTGGGCATCGAGGTCCCAGACCACATCGTTGAGCTGGCGGATGGCCATGCGGCTGCTGTCGGCCATTTCGGCCCACAGGGCGGGCTGCTGCTCGACGGGCGTGAGGCCCTCGTGGAGCAGATCGCTTTGCAGCGCCATCTGGCTGAGCAGCGACCCTACGTCGTCGTGCAGGTCGGCGGCCAGGCGGGTGCGGAGCTGATTTTCGCGCCGGGCCTGGCGGCGGCGGTACACCCACGTCAGGCCGGCGGCCACCAGCACGGCCAGCGCCGCGAGCCAGCCCACGATCCAGCTGGTTTGTAGCACCCGGCGCTCGGCTTCGAGATCCGCGATGCGGCGCTGCTGCTCCAGCGTCCGGATTCGCGCCTGCTGACCCGCTACGTCGAAGCGCGTCTGCGCTTCGATAATGGCGTCGGCGCGGTCTTGGGCCACGATGGTATCGTGCAGGGTCATATACGTCCGCAGGGTGTCGTAGGCTTCGGGCCGGTGCAGGGCGTGCAGGGAGATCGCGAGCCCGTTGAGCGCGTCTTCTTCCACGAACGGATCGCCCACTTGCCGGGCCAGCGCCAGGGCCCGCTCGGCCGCGATGCGGGCGCGGGCGGGGCGCGCGCGGGCGAGCTCGATTTCGGCTAACTGGTTCCGCAGGATGGCTTCGCCCTCCAGATTGTGCCCCTGCAGCGCCAGTTTCAGCCCGCGCGCCACCGTCGCCTGCGCGGAATCCGGGTAGCCAGCCGCTAACTGATGCCCCGCCAGCCCGTCGAGCAGCACCAGGTGCAGATGCGGCCTCGTCGTGGGCCCGACCAGCGCCAGGGCCTGCCGCCGGGCCCGGTCGGCGCGAGCTGGTTGGTGCAGCAGGATGTAGGCATTGGCCGAGTTGTTCAGCACCAGGATCTGCCCATTGGGGCTGGGCGGGCTCATGGTGGCGTATACCCGCCGGGCCTGCTCAAAGTCGCGCAGGGCGCGTGGGATGTTGCTGAGTGCCTGGGCCACGTTGCCCAGCCCCAGCCAGGCATTCCCGGTCTGCTCGGCCATTCCGTTTCGTTGGCTCACGCGGAGCAGCGCCTCAAACGTGCGCTGGGCGGCGGGGTAGTCGGAGGCATTGTAGTACGCCGCCGCCAAATTGTTGAGCGCGTGGACTTCGCCGCGCCGGTCGCCGATCCGCCGGGCCAGCGCCAGGCTTTGCTCGCCGGCGCGGCGGGCGGCGGGCAGATCGGTCGCTTGGAGCTGCGCGCCCAGCATCGCCAGGTAGAGCACGCGCGTGGTGTCGGGCAGGTGGGGCCGGCCGAGGCGGGCGCGGAGCGAATCGAGGGGGATGGGGGGCGGGGTTTGCGCGCTTACCGCTTGCCTGGCGGCGCCGGGCAGCAACACGACCACCACCAGCAGCAGCAGTCGGAGGACCGCCTTCAGCCGGAGCCGCGCCAGAGGAAATGCAATCACGGTGGGAAGGGGAGAGGGAAGTGAGAGGGCAAGTATACGACCCCGTCCCGTTGATTTTCCCTGATCTCTGACTCAACCCCCACCGCTCACGGGGTCGCGCCGATACCCTGCGGGCCGGAAAGGCAGGCAACGAGAGTAGCCCGGCTGTCAGGCGACGCCGAAAACGCGCTGGTGAAAAAATGTGTCTGGGCGGCCCCATCGCAGCCCCGCCGCGACCCGATAGCGATACCATGGGGCTGCTTAGAGCGGTTTCAGCATCAGGGTACGTTCGCACAGCGACTGCGAAACCGCTGTAAGAGCGCCGCGCGTACCCGGTCCGGTTTCCGGGGGAGACGCACAAAAAAGCATCCGTCCCGCTGGCTTTTGCCAACGGGACGGATGCTTACTTCCTCGTACACCGGCGGCGCAAGGTGCCGCCGGTCCTGCTGCTTACCACACCTACTCTACGACGAGCCGCTGGGCCTGAGCGCCGCAACGTACCACGTAGACCCCGGGAGCGAGCTGGCCGGTAGCCAGCACCATTGCCCCCGTGGAGTCGGCCGCGCGCGTGACAACCACCCGGCCCGCCGCGTCGAGTACGCGAATCGGCGCTCCCGGCTGCGCCCCGGCGATCTGCACGGCGCCGCGCGCCGGGTTCGGATAGAGGCTCAGCGTCGCGCCGCCAGTAGCCGCCGCGCGGCTTCCGAAGACGAGCGCGAAGCGGCCGCGCGTTTCGCCCGCCCCGCCCGCCGTCAGGCGCACGGTGGGCTGGTGGGTCAGCGGGTAGCGCGTGTTGGTCAGGCGGTCGAGCAGCACCCCGTCGGTGCCCGTCAGATTGGCCGCCTTGGCCACGGCCAGCTCGTAGGTGCCCGCCGCCGGCAGGTCCACCAGCAGCTCCACGGTGGTGCCCGTGGTCAGCGCCGTCTCCGGCAGCCCGTTCACCGCCAGCTCCGCGCCGGTGGTCGTCAAGCTCCCCAGCGTCGGCAGGCCGACGTTGGGGGCCGGGCGAGCACCGTCGAAGGCGTGGTCCACGCCCGCCGTCGCCCCTGCCTGGAAGTACACCACCGCGCCGTCCGTCTCCACGGCGCTCGCGCCCGTGGCCCGCAGCGCGAGGTGCACGGCGGGGCGCGTATCGGGCGCGGTGCGGTAATGCGCGGCCGACCCGTAGGTGGTTACCCGGCAGGCGTTGGTGAAGGTCAGGTTGACCGGCGCGGTTTCGACGCGGGCGAAGAAGCCTTGCCCCATCGGCACGATGCCATCGGGCAGCGTCCCCAGCCCGTTGGCGCGCGTCAGGTAGGTGCCCGTGTTCACGCCCGTGCTCTGGTAGACCGAGATGCTCGGACTCAGGCCCGCCGGCACGCTCACCAGGTCCCAGTCGATCGGGCTCGGGTAGGGATTACCCAGCAGCTGCCAGCCGGCTTTGATGCCGTTACCGGTGCGGTTCAGGTTGGCGCGGGTCGCGTCGCCCTGGGTGAGCGAACCGGTGAAGTCGGGCGTCAGGCCGCCTTTGATATACGCGGTGTAGCCTTCGCCCACGCCGAGCGCATCGGCCAGGCTGGCGGGCGAGTAGTACCCGCTGATGAACAGCGGCGAGGCGGCAAAGCGGCTTTCCTCGAAGCCGAAGACGTTGGGGTAGGGCTTGACGGTCGTCGGCGTGGGGCTCTGGTTGTAGAGGTCGTTGACCAGGGGGATGAAGCCGGGTGTCGCCAGATCGGCCACGGTCGAGGTTTTCGTCGGGGAGGCCAGGTGGCGGTAGTCGAGCCCGGGGTTGAGGGCCGCGGAGAGCCAGACCTGTGCCGTGGCGTCGCCCTCGACCCGGCCCGCGCCGGCGTTGACGACCAGTGCCGTACCGGCCGCGTCGGAGAGCAGGGTGAGGGGCTGGCCGTTGAGGGCGAAGTCGCCCGCGCCGGCCAGCGTCAGCACCTGGCGGATGTTCACTGGCTGCGTCAGGCTCACGCCCTGTTCGTTGTCGATGGTGAGGTTGCGCACTTCGGCCGGCAGGTTGGTGCCGGTCACCTGGGCCGCGGCGGCCTGGTACACGTAATCGGCACCGACGGCCAGCGTCAGCCCGCCGGTGAGTTGCAGCGCGCCAGCGGGGTTGAGCCCTTGCAGGTTGCGCAGGCGCAACGTGGCGGCGGGTTCGAGCGTGAAGCTGCCTACCCCGCTGAGCACCTGCCCATTGTCGGCCAGCTCGCCGCCGGTTTGCACCAGCACATCAGAAGTGGCTTCCACGGCGCCGCCGAGGGTAGCCACGCCAGTGGCCGTGACGGTGATGTGGTGGAAGTCACCGGCCGGAATGCTTTCGATCCCCGTAATCACCAGATCGACGCCGAAATCAGTCGCCGTTGAAGCCACACCGTCCGGCGTGGTGACGGCAATGATTCCGTTGAAGGTAGCTGGCGGCGAGGAGACCGTGATCTCCGTACCCGCGCCGTTCACCACGAAGCCTGGGGCGGCTACGCCATCGAAGGTCACGGCCGTAGTGCCCGTGAAGTTGGTGCCGGTGAGCGTCACCACCGTGCCCGTCACGCCGTGGTCGGGCGTGAAGGTGAGGATCGTGGGCGCCGGGCCGGCCAGAGCGCCGTTGAGGCGGACATTCACGAGGTTACTGGACGTTTGACTGCCCATCAGGTCGAGATCGCCGTCGCCGTCTAGATCGCCCGTAGTGAGGCCATTGGTGGAATTGATGGCCACGTTGGGCACTGCCCCGAAGCCGCCCATCCCGTTGTTGAGGCGCACGATTACTTCATTGAGCGAGGTGGTCAGGACAATGTCAAGGTCGCCGTCGCCGTCGAAGTCGGCGGGGAGAGCTTCGAACACCGGCAGCCCCATTGGGGTACTCACCGCCGTGCCGAATACGCCGGTGCCGTCGTTGTGCAGCAGGTACAGCAGTTGGTTATTCCCGCCGGGCAACACCAGGTCGAGATCGCCGTCGCTGTCCATATCGGCTAAGGCAAAGAGTGAGTAGAAGTCCGGCGGCGCCAGCGTCACGGTCGGCGCAAAGGTGGCGTTGCCATTGTTGCGCATCACCACCACGGTGGCAGGCCCGACAGTCGCCACCAGGTCGAGATCGCCGTCGTTGTCCACATCGCCGATCTTCACATCATTGACATACTCCGCCATCTGTAGGGGTACGATTATCCCGAAGGTGCCGGTGCCGTTGTTGAGGCAGACGCTGAGCGAATGGCTCGAAAAATTAGTCGTCACCAGGTCGAGGTCGCCGTCGCCGTCGAAATCGCCGGCCAGAACGCGCTGCGGATAATCTCCCACCGCCACTTCATCGGCGCCACTGAATACGCCCGCGCCGTTGTTGCGCCGGATGCTCAGGGCATCTTCATCGTTGTTAGAGCTGATCAGATCGAGGTCGCCGTCGCCATCGATATCGGCGGTCAGCAAGTCGAACGGGTCACCGCCCAGAGCCACCGTACTGGCTGGCCCGAAGGTGCCGTCGCCGACTCCCAGCGCGACCGAGGCCGTGGGGATGTTGTAGTTGGGTGTGAGCAGGTCGAGGTGACCATCGCCGTTGACATCGGCCGCCACACTGCGGCCGGGGAGGGGGCCCAGGTTGGCATCGGGTGCCGCCGTGAAAGCGCCGGTGCCGCCCGTGGCCTTCGCCCGGAACTGATAGACGTGGGGTTTGAGGCTCTTCACGTTGCCCACCGTCTTGATGGTGGCGCGTGCCGTGACGTTGATTTCTTCGCCGGGGGCGAAATCGACCAGCGGATCAAGGCTCAGGCTCGTGCCGATGCCCGCGAACACGCCGCCCTTGCGCCCGCTGCTCTGCGAGCCGAAGACGCGAAGCTGGTTGGCGGTAAGCGGGTTGATGGCTTCCGAGAGTGTCAGGTTTACATCGCCGAACGTGGGCGCCGTGGCCGAGTGGCGCTCCGGCACGCGGGCCGTCACAGTGAAGGCGTTTTCGTTGAGACGGACTGAGATGACGCCGACGTCATTCCCAAAGTCGGTGGTCAGCAGATCGAGGTCCCCGTCGTTGTCGAGGTCGCCCTGCGCCACCGCATAACCCGCCGGCGAGCTGATGGGCGTACCGGCCACGAACGTGGCATCGCCGTTGTTCAGCCAAAGGTTCGCTAGGTTGTCGCCGTCCTTACCGCCATTGACGTGCACGATGTCGAAATCGCCATCACCGTCGAAGTCGCCTACGGTCGCCTCGAAGCCAAGAAAATCGCCGCTAGGCAACGTCAGGGTATTCCCGAAAGCACCCGTACCGTCGTTGCGGCTGACGCTGATACTGGTGTACGAATTGACCACCAGATCAAGGTCGCCGTCGCCGTCCATATCGCGCAGGAAGGCCCCGTTGCCACTGACGGTAGGCACGGTGCTGCCGCCGCTGAACACGCCGTTGCCATTGTTGAGCCGCACGTTCGTGAAGTTGTTGTAGGAGGAGACGAGATCGAGGTCGCCGTCGCCGTCCACGTCACCCAGCGCTACGCCTGCGGTGAAATTCCCGGTAGGCACGTTGGCGGCGGCGCTGAACCCTCCGCTGCCATTGTTGAGCCGGACGCTCACCACCGCCCCGAGGAAGTTGGCGGTTACGAAGTCGAGGTCTCCGTCCCCGTCCAGGTCGCCCACCGCGATGACGCCCGGCCCATCGCCCACGCTCACCACCACGCCCGCGCCGAAGGCCCCTGCGCCGCCGTTGAGGTACACCAGTACCTGATCGTTGTCGTAGGAAGTCGCCAGCAGATCCATATCGCCGTCGTTGTCTAGGTCGGCGGGAATCAGCGAATAGCACGTCGGCACGGTGCCGATCACCGCACCACCGCCCCCGAACGTGCCGTTGCCGCCGCCGGGGTACACCCGAATCTGGTTGCCACCGCCGCAGGCGATCACGTCCAGCAGGCCGTCGCCGGTCACATCGGCGGTTGCCACCGCCGAGGCATCACCGCCAGCAGCGATGTCGGCTCCGTTTGTAAACGTCGCCTGCCCGCCCGTGGCCGCCGCCGTGAACTGATACACGTGCTTGCGGGCCAGCGCGCCGCCGATGCTCACCACCGTGCCCGGCACGGTGACGTTCACCAGTTCGCCGGGGGCGAAGTTGGTGGTGGGGTTGAAGGTGACGGTAGTGCCGAGCGACGAATACGCGCCCGCCTTCTTGCCGCCGCGCTGCTGGCCCCAGATGCGGATGCGGTCGCGGGTGCCCGCGTTCACGCCCTGGTTGAAGGTGATGCCCACGTTGGCGCCGCGCGGGGCGTCGGCATCGTTGCGGGTGGGCGAGACGGCCGTCACCTGAAAGGCGTCCTGGTTGAGGCGGACGATGACGTTATCGTCAATGTTGGTCCCTTCTACAAAATCCAGGTCGCCGTCGTTGTCCAGATCGCCCACGGCTAGCGCCCTGTAGTCGTCGGGAACGACGGTAACGGCCGCACCGAAGGTACCAGCGCCAGTATTGCGGTACAGGACGGTAGTTTCGCCCATTACCAGGAAGTCCAGGTCGCCGTCGCCGTCCACATCGGCCAGCTCCAGCTCCGAGGCTTCCGGCACCGACGCCAGCGTGGCAATGTTGGTGAAGCCACCCACGCCGTTGTTGCGCAGCACATTCACGTCGGAATTAAAACTGCTGGATGTCAGTACATCTGCGTCGCCGTCGCCGTCGATATCGCCGGTCGCCATTACTTGGGGCGTAGTGCCTACGTTCACGGCGGCGCCCAGCGCAAAGCTGCCCGCCCCGTTGTTGAGCAGCAGGCGCAGCTGACTGGTCCCCTGGTTCAGCACCAGCAGGTCGAGGTCGCCGTCGCTGTCCACGTCGGCGGCTCTTAGGTTCTGCGGCCGCGTATTGCCCGGCCCCACTGACAAATCCGTGTTACCGCTGAAGGTGCCGTCGCCGTCGTTGAACCGCACACTTACGGTATTGTCAGAAACGTTGGTCGCCAGCATATCCAGGTCGCCGTCGCCGTCGATGTCGGCCATTTCCAGCCCGCGTGGCAACACGCCTACCGGCACCAGCACGGCCGCCCCGAAGGTCGCATTGCCGTTGTTTTTGAACACGTTGACCTTGCCATCAATTACGACTACGACCAAATCCAGATCGCCGTCGCCGTCCACATCGGCCGGTTTCAATTCGGCCTGGTTGACGCTGGTCGGCAGGTCAGGCCCGGCGCCGAAGCTGCCGTTGCCCGACCCCATGCGCACGTCGAGGCTGGGAGCAACGGCGTTGGTAATGATCAGGTCGAGGATGCCGTCGTTGTTGAGGTCGGCCAGCGTGGTTTCAATTGCGCCTGGGGCCGCCACGTTTGGGGCGTTCGTGAACGTACCCGTGCCACCCGTGGCCGCCGCCGTGAACTGATAGACGTGCGGCTTCACGGGCGCGCCGGTGGTGCTTTCCACGCCGTGCGGAATACTCACACTCACCAGCTCGCCGGGCCGGAAGTCGGTCGTGGGGTTGAAAGTGATGGTGTTGGTGGCCGTGCTGTACGCACCGGCTTTCAGGCCCCCGGCCTGCGCGCCGAAGACGTGAACTTCGTCAGCGGTGGCCGGCGCTACGTTGGCCGAGAAGGTGATGGTGGGGCTGCTGGCGCGCGGGGCGTCGTCGCGGTTGCGCGTCGGGCTCACGGCCGTGACGGTGATGGGCGCCTGGTTGAGCAGTACGGTGGCAGAAGGAACCAATGCCGAAAACGCTACCAGATCCACATCACCATCGTTGTCGAGGTCGGCCGCAGCTTGACTGAACGCGCTGGATACGGTGGTCACTTCTGGCAGCGCGACAAAAGTGCCATTGCCGCGATTGAGTAGCGCGACGATCTTCGCGGTGTTAAGCAACGTAACGCTCATATCAAGGTCACCGTCACCATCGAGATCCGCCACTACCGGAGACCCCGGAATACCTGCCAGTGGCGTAGTGCCGGTCAGGGTAAAAGCTCCGGCTCCATTGTTTTGTCTGACTTCCATGTGGTCGGTATGCGTGGAGAGTAAGTCGAGGTCGCCGTCGCCGTCGGCATCCGCCAGCAGAACCCGCAAGCCCAGGTTGAATCCGACCAAAGTACTGGGACTGCCGAAGCTACCGTTGCCGTTGTTACGCAGCGTCGTCAGGGTCTGATCGGTGCCGTTGTTGATGACCAGATCCAGATCACCGTCGTGGTCTAAATCGCCCAGCGCCAGAGACCCGGGCGAATCGCCTACCAGTATTGCCGCCCCTCCCCCGAAAACCCCATTGCCGTTGTTGAGGCGAATGGTCACCATATCGTCGTTCGAATTCGTTACCACCAGATCCAGATCGCCGTCAGCATCCAGATCACCTACCGCGATCTCCCCTGACCCATTGCCTACGGCCGCGGTAGCGCCGGGCGTAAACGTGCCGGTGCCGTTGTTGAGGAAAACCCCCAGCGGCTTGCTGCTCGCGCGTGAAGTGAGAATGTCGAGGTCGCCGTCGCCGTCGATATCGGCCAGCTCGCCAAAGTTGCCGCCGCTGTCGGCGGGCCCGTGGATAGTGGCCCCGAAACCGCCACTGCCGTTGCCGGCCCGCACGGCATAGCTGAGGTCACCTTCGCGGAAAATGACCAGATCAGCGCGCCCGTCACCCGTCACGTCGCCGAGTTGGATGCCCCGGCCTGACGACGCCATGGCAAGAGTGGAGGTCGCGAACACCCCCGATCCGCCCGTCGCCGCCGCCCAAAACTCATGCACTTGCTTGACGGCGGCCTGCCCGCCCAGGCTCGTCACGCTCGGCGGCACCACCACCTGAATCTTCTCGCCGGGGCGGAAGTCAGTGGCGGGGTTGAAGGTGATCGTGTTACCGACGGTGGTGTAGGCGCCGGCCTTTTTGCCGCCGCGCTGCGCGCTGAAGACGCGCAGGTTTTGGTCGGTGGCGTTATTCATCGCCTGCGAGAAGGTCAGGGCGACGTTGGTGGTCCGGGCGGCACTCAGGGCATTGCGGGCGGGGCTGCGCACCAGCACGGTGGGCTGCGCCAAAGCGGGAAAAGCCAACAGCACGCCCGCGAGCCAAGGCAAGGCGGGGCGGAGGTAGGGGTATCGCATGGGGTAGAGAGAAAAAGGGAAAA
>JBKJUQ010000483.1:0-7234 GCA_046590685.1 Hymenobacteraceae bacterium | reverse complement strand
GTCGCGGTCCCAGAAGTATACGCCTTCGGCGCGCTCGGCGCTGATGGGGTTGAGGCCGGTCTGCTTCGACCACGAAAACAGCGTGTGGTCGAGGTTATCGCGGAGGATTTGCTTGGGGTCTTCGGTCAGGGTATGCATATTGGTAGTTGATGGTTGTCAGTTGATGGTTGTTGGTTAAGCAGTGGCCTCATCAAGCCATCAACTATTAACCAACAACTATCAACTACTCTAGCTCATCCAGTTGGTGCGCGCCTCGGGGTTCCACTTGGTGGTGACCTTCTTGAGCTGCGTCCAGAACTCGATGGAGCTTTTGCCGGTGATATCGCAGGAACCGAACTTCGATTCGTTCCAGCCGCCAAACGAGAACGGCTCGCGGGGGACCGGTACACCAATGTTGACGCCGATCATACCCGCCTGCGCGTGTTCCATCACGTAGCGGGCGTGGGCGCCGCTCTGGGTGAAGACCGACGCCGCGTTGCCGTAGTTCGACGCGTTCTCGATGGCGAGACCGGCATCGAGGTCGTTAGCCCGCACGATGGCGATCACGGGACCGAAGACCTCTTCCGTCGCGATGGCCATATCTGCCGTCACGTGGTCGATGACCGTCGGCCCGACGTAGTAACCGTCCTCGTGGCCTTCCACCTTGGCGTTGCGGCCGTCGAGCAGAATAGTGGCCCCAGCGGCTTCCGCTTCGGTGATGTAGCGCTCGATGCGTTCCTTCGCCTCTCGACTGATGACCGAGCCAAGGTTCTTGCCCGGCACAATCTTCTTCGCTTCCTCTACCAATTGCTGGATGATATGGTCGGTCGGCCCGATCGCGACCATCAGGGAGCCCGCCATGCAGCGCTGTCCCGCGCAGCCCGACATCGACGCGGCCACGTTCGAGGCCGTCATGGCCGTGTGGGCGTCGGGGAGCACGAGCAAGTGGTTTTTGGCGCCGCCCAGGGCCACGCACCGCTTGAGGTTGTTGGTCGCGCGGCGGTACACCACCTTGGCGATCTTCGTGGAGCCTACGAACGACACCGCCTGAATGTCCGGATGATCACAGATGGCTTCTACGATGGTTTTGTCGCCGTTAACGATGCCAAGTACGCCATCGGGCAGACCCGCTTCCTTGAGCAGGTCGGCGATGCGCATCGCGCTCAACGGCACCTGTTCGGAAGGCTTCAGGATCATGCAGTTGCCCAAAACCAGGGCATTCGGCAGCGTCCAGTGGGGCACCATATTCGGGAAGTTGAACGGGGCGATGCTCGCCACTACGCCTAAAGGCTTACGCTCCACGCGGCACTCGACGCCCCGGCTTACTTCCAGTAGCTCGCCGGCAATAAGCTGCGGCATGGAGCAGGCAAACTCGGTGAGCTCGATCGCTTTCTCGACTTCGGCGCGAGCTTCGTCGAGCGTCTTGCCGTTTTCGATGTGAACGAGGTGCGTTAGCTCCTCCATATCGCGCTCCAGCAGCGTCTTATAGCGAAAGAACACCTGTACGCGCTCTTTGATCGGCGTCCCCGACCATTTGGGAAATACCGCCAACGCCGCTTGCACTGCGGCATCGAGCACCTCAGGGCCGCTCAACGGCACGGTGGAGATGATACGGCCCGTGAGAGGGCTATAGACGTCGAGGGAGCGGGAAGCAGCAGCAGGAGCGACGTATTGACCGGCTACGTAGTCGCGGGCGATTGGATACGTCAGGGTTTCGATTTCCATTGTTACCGAAGTGTTACCAAAATTGGACGTGCAAGTTAGGAATTTTTCGGTCATTTCTCCCCAAAGAGGCAAAATTCATAATAAATGCTCCCTAAAAATTGACTTTTCCCAGCAAAGCCCTGCTTATGTAGACTGCCCAGTTGAGCCACCAAACTCTAATTGGCGCAGCGGAAGTGGCGTGAGGGGAGAAGGGCGGCCGAATAATTTTCTCAATTCCAAGCCATCCCGCTCGGTATGCGCTGATCTGGCACTTCAGGTCTTCAAGCGCCCGCGTACGATGCTGCTGGGCAGGTTTCAGGGGCTTTTTGCGCTGGCAAGAAGTAGGCTGGTGTTACTGTCTGTGGGAAGAGCCGTGGCTTGCGCATCTCTTTTTTTGAGTTAACTTTGCGACAAGCATCCTTTTGTGCCCTCTCCGTGTTACCTACTTATGTCAGCACCAGCCAAACGTTCTAGAAAATCAGCCGAAGCTTCCCCTACCAAGTACGCGTCGCACGGCGCCCAAATGGAAGCGCTTAACGCGCGGGAGCAAGGTAAAGTAGTTATGTACAAGCAAGACGCCTGGGGTCATGTGGAGACCCGTTTCGTGCGCGTTCAAAATGTCAAAGCCTGGGAAGCGAAAGGCTTCATGTAGCCTGCCCGCAATCGCGCTCGAAAGCCCCCACCTGCAACCGGATGGGGGCTTTTTTGTGACCTGCCGTATGCCAGTTGGCGGGGCTGCACCACCTGTTACCGCCCCGAAGATGGCGAACGCGGTCGTAGAGTGCCGCGGGTGCAGGTGCCGTTCACAGCGTGAGTCCGGCAGCCTGAGAGCTACTCATAGTTGACCAGAAGCGGCGAACTCTACTTCGATCTAAAGGCTTTACTTTTGAGACGATTAGCGGTCGGGTAACGACGACCTCCGCGCACCGGCCGGCCATTGAATGGCCAGTAGACCCCGGCTTCGTTTCTTCATCCGATTCTGCTGCGTTATGGAAGTTGTTTACGATGAGATGGCGCGGATAAACGCGTTGCAACACTACGAGATTCTGAATACTCCCCCGGATGGCAACTTCGATCGTCTAACGTCATTGGCGTCGCGGATATTTAAGATGCCCATCGCTATCATCAGTCTAGTCGATACCGACCGGATCTGGTTTAAGTCGCACTATGGGATCGACTTGGGCGAGATTGACCGCGCGCCGGGCCTGTGCGCTTCGGCCATCATGGCGGACGACGTATATCTGGTGGAAGATGCGCGCAATGACCCGCGGACAATGGCGAATCCGCTGGTCGCCGGGCAATTCGGCTTACAGTTCTACGCGGCGGCTCCCTTGAAAACGAAGGATGGCCACAAACTGGGCACTTTCTGTCTCATCGACCGAAAGCAACGCTACCTGACAACCGATCAGCAACTGATGCTGGAAGATCTGGCGGCCATCGTGATGGCTGAAATTGAGGTGCGGCTAGCGGCCCGTACCACCTTTGTGGAAACGAATGCGCTGATCGCCGCCCTCGAAACGGAGAACGCCGCGCTCAAACGCGAAAACCAGAAGCGCTAACGAGCAGGCCGCGATTTATCCTACTCATTGCAAAAGGCTGCGTATAAAGCCGCCCGGGGAGACGGCATCTGTTGCAGGTGCGTAGCAGGCCGGTCGATTACCTGTTACGTTACGAATGGATAAGCTGATCTCCCTACAAGAAGCGATTAATTTACTGCCCGATGGCGTGCTGATCGTGGTTGATCAGCACCGGATTGAATTGGTGAACAATCAAGCCGGCAAACTATTCGGTTATCACCCGACTGAGCTGGTAGGGCAGGAGCTGGCGCAGCTGATTCCAGCGCGCTTCCACCACCAGCACGCGCACCACGTAGCGGGATTTTCTCAGCACCCGGTCGTGCGGCAGATGGGCGAAGGAAAGCGTGCGGGCAAGCCGATGTTCGGCTTGCGGCAGGATGGCTCGGAATTCGACGTCGACATCGCGCTCTCACCGGTGGTGCTAAACGGGACGCCAATGGTGATTGCCGTGGTGCGCGACATCACCGACAAGAAGGACCTGGAACGAGCGCTGCAGTGGAAAAACGAACAGCTCGGCGCGATTAACGTTGAACTGGAGCGGTTTGGATTTACGATTTCTCACGATCTGAAATCACCGCTCGCGAACATCCACGCTATTATCCACCTACTTATCCGCGAGATCCCCGTCGATAAGAAAGAGGCGTTGCGCGAGCACATCCAGCAGCTGAATCACACGCTGTACGCGATGAGCGATCTGATCGCGGGAGTGGCGGCTTACTCTAAGGCAACCTTGTCGGATGCGACCGATGTAGAGGTGGATATGGATAAGGTGCTGGCGGAAGTAAGACATTTGGTGCTGTTGCCGCCGCACATTCAGCTGGAAGTAGCGGGCCCGCTACCCGCCACCTGGGGCAATAAAACCAAGCTGTTACAGGTCTTTCTTAACCTGATCAGTAACGCTATTAAATATAACGACAAGGAGCAGGGCGTCATCCAGGTCAGCGGCCAGCTGCGGGGTTCCGAAGCGCTTTACTTTGTTGAGGATAACGGCCCGGGTATCGCCCCCGAGCTGCGCGCGAAGGTTTTTACGTTGTTTGAGAAAGGCACCAGCACTCGAGCCGACTCACAGGGAATTGGGCTGGCTATCGTGAATAAAGTGGTGCAGCAGCAGGGCGGCACGATTGAGATTGAGGAGAGCCCGCTGGGTGGGGCGCGCTTCGTGCTCGTGCTGCCGGGGAGTACGGGCCGTGGTGCGTCAGTGGGAATGTAAATGGTGAAGATCGCGGGCGGGCGGTGGGCAATCTGCCGTAAGTCTTGGGATTCCAGCTACTGGACTCAGGAAGCAATGGAGGACGGCGTGCTCATTTCCAATTCCCGAATTAGCACCCGGCACGGCCAGAGCAGGGCCACGCCCCCCACGGCGAACGAGCAATCGATGAGCTGCCAATAGAAGGGAATGCCACGAATCGATCCGGCAATGAGCGCTAGCGGTAGAATGCCCGCGCAGGCCCACAGCCCGAACGTGACCACCCACACGTTGCGCACGGGCTCGCGCAAGGGCCCGACGAACACCAGCGCCAGCACCAGATGAGCAAAGGCCAGCCAGTCGGTTCCGTAGGCCAGGTAAGGATAGCGCGCATTGGTGTCGGTGAGCGCATCGCGCACCGTAACGAGCCAGCCGAGCACGCCCGTGGCAGCCTCCGGGGGCGTGCCTGGCCCCACCCCGAGCCACCGCGTGAGCCATATCAACTCGGTCTGAAGCGGAAAGGCCGTGAGACCGCTCACCACGAGCCCGGCCATAAACAGCAGCAGAAGTACGCGAATGCGGCGGCGTAGTAGCTGGATAGAGGACATAAAGCAGGCGCAAGGACCGCCAGCGACGACGCGGCAAATCACAAAAGACAACAATGATAGCTCCCGCGCGGCCGGCTGGTTGGGTGCCACCCCACCCATCAGCCCGAATCTTTGTTTGCTTTCTGCGGCTTACTCCGTCGCGCCTGAATCGCCCTTGAATCCGCTCGTCGCTCCCGCCACTTCCCCCACCATCGCGGACCGCCTGGCCGCTCGCCAGCGCCCCGACGGCTCACCCCGGATGCGGCAGCACTGGGGCAAGCTGCTGTTTATGCACTGGCCGATTCCGGTCGAGGTACTCCGGCCGCTCTTGCCGCCCCGGCTCAGTATCGATACGTATAATGGGCAGGCGTGGATCGCGGTGGTGCCGTTCACGATGTGGGGAATCCGGCTCACCGGGCTGCCGACCGTGCCGGGGCTCCGCGCACTCCACGAGCTTAATGTTCGCACCTACGTGCACCTGGACGGCGTGCCGGGCGTCTGGTTTTTTTCCCTCGACGCCGCGTTGCTGCCGGCCGTGTGGGTCGCCCGGATGTTCTTCCACTTACCGTACTACCACGCGCGGATGGAGCTTACGCAGCAGGACGATACGATCGCGTATGCCTCCGTGCGCGGCCACCGCGGTGCGGCGGCGGCCAGCTTTGGCGCGCGCTGGACCATTGGCGAGGCGCTGTCGCCGGCCGTGCCCGAGTCACTCGCGTTCTTCCTCACGGAGCGCTACTGCCTCTATGCCGCCGACGCGCGAGGGCGCCTGTTTCGCGGCCGTCTCCATCACCCGACGTGGCCCCTGCGGCAGGCGGCGCTGGCGGAAGGGTGGCATTCCACGTTGCTCGAGAGCCACGGCTTACCTACTCCCGCCCGCCCACCGCTGTTGCACTACGCCGATCACGTAAGCGTAGATATCTGGGGGCTGACGCAGGTGTAGCAACTGTTGCCAGCCGCTACAAAATGGGTTGCGCGCGTGCGATTCACCCCGAAATAGCGGGTGGGGCCGCTTCAAGTGGCTACGCCGCCAGCCGCTTGCAGGCGGTTAGAAAAGCAACTTAATCCGTTAGGGTAAAGCGCGCGGTCTGTCCCCCGATCGACACCTCGAACTCCCCGGCTTCGAGCACGGGCTGCCCATCGCGCCCCGCGTAGGCCAGCTCCCGGGCGGGCAGCGTAAAGATGACGGTCTGCTTCTCGCCGGGTTTGAGGCTGATTTTGTCGAATCGCCGCAGGCGGCGGACGTCGGGGGCGATCTGGGTCGCCACCAGATCCGAGGTGTAGAGGTGCACGGCCTCTTTGCCCTCGCGGGCACCGGAATTAGTCACATCGACTTTCACCGTGAGCGTGCCGGTTTTGGCGAGAGCTTTGGTGTCGAGCTGGAGGTTGGTGTACTGGAATGTGGTGTAGCTCAGGCCGTGGCCGAAAGCAAACTGCGGATTGTAATCTGCTTCGTAGTTGTAGACGCCCTCGGCTTTTTTCTGCTCCTCCGAATACTTGTGAATGTACGTGACGAGCGCGTTGGGGTAGCGCGGGTAGTTATAGGGCAGCTTACCCGACGGGTTTACATCGCCGAACAGCACGTCGGCGAGGGCATCGCCGCCGAAATTGCCCGGCAGATACGCCTGCACGATGGCGCGGATGGGCTGCTCGAAGCGGCTGATGACGCGCGGCCGACCTTCGTTGAGCACTAGCACGATTGGCTTGCCGGTGGCCGTCAGGCGCTGGGCAAACTGGATCTGTAGCTCGCTCAGATGCAGATCGTTGAGGTCGCCGGGCTTTTCCACGTAAGAGTTCTCGCCGAGGCAGAGCAGGACGACATCGGCGTTTTTGGCCGCGGCAACCGCTTCTTCGAGCTTGTCGGGGGCTTCGTCGTAGTACTTCGCGTCGGGCTTCATATTGTAGCTCACCCCGGGCACGTAAGTGACGTTGCCACTACCAATTTCCTGTTGGACGGCTTCGAGAATCGTGTGGTAGCGCGCGGCGAACTCCTCCACTTTTTCGCCCTGCCACGAGTACGTCCACGAGCCATTGAGCGTCCGCATTGAGTTGGCGTTGGGGCCGGTAACGAGCACTTTAGCCGTTTTTTTCAGGGGCAGCAGACTGCCCTCGTTTTTGAGCAGCGTGATGGCCTCGGCGGCCGCGTTGTAGGCGGCTCGCTCAAACTCCGGGGAGCCAAACTTGGGGTAATCCTTCGGATC
>JBKJUQ010000473.1:0-3347 GCA_046590685.1 Hymenobacteraceae bacterium | reverse complement strand
GCCACCCCTCCCCCTCCGGGGCGGGGAGTCTGGTTGGCTTTGGCTTAATGTGGCTTAACTGCGGTGGTCGCCCCGCCCCGGCCCTTCGGGCCACCCCTCCCCCTCCGGGGCGGGGAGTCGGTTGTGCGGGGGCAGGAGGCGGCTGATTGAGGATAAAACCGGATAGTAGCGGACGCGGCGGGGGCGGGGGTGGAAGTGGCGCATACTCCTTGCAAAGCGGCTAATCACTCCAGCGGAAGGCGCGGTACCCGCCTGAGGTGCTGGGGAAGTCTTTTTCTTACCTTTTTAACTCGTTAAACAAGTGGCCAAGCAAGGAGGAATTCTCGGGATTACGGGGACGATTTCCGGGATGAATTTTGACAAGAACGGGATCGTGCGGCAAGCGCGCACGTCGAACAAGGCGCAGTTTGACGCGGCGCCGTCGATGGCCCGGACGCGGGAGAATGCGGGCGAGTTTGGCCGCGCCGCCACGGCGGGCAAGCTGTTGCGGCAAACGCTGCGCAAGCAGATTCAGGGCGCGGCGGACCGGCTGATGGTGTCGCGGATGACGAAGGCGATGCGGGCGGTGGAGGCGCTGGATGCGACGAACCTGCGCGGGAAGCGGCAGGTGCTGAAAGCGAACGTGGCGGAGCTGGTGGGCTTCGACTTCAACAGCGAGGCGCCGCTGTCGGCGGTGGTGTTTGCCGCGTACGCGGTGACTATCTCGGCCGCCGGACTGATCAAGCTGACCTTACCGGGGCTGGTGCCGAACGTGGATCTGGCGGCGCCCGTGGGCACGACGCACTACGGGCTCGAAGTAGGGGTGGCGGTGCTCAACTTCGAGGCGAATACGGGGTATGCGATGGTGCCGGCCGGGGTGCCGGGAGTGGCCGCACTGGATGGGACGGCGGTGGGGCAGATCGCGGTGACGGCGGCGCTGCCGGCCGTGCCGGGGCCAACGGAAGTGGTGGTGGTCGTGCTGGGCGTGAATTTCTTCCAGCAGATTAATGGGCAGTTCTATCCGCTCAACAACGGGGGTACGAACCCGCTGGGCGTGGTGTATTGTGGTTGATTAACAGGTGGTAATTAGCAATTAATAATTGGACGTCGGTCTGCTTTAGGTAGGCCGGCGTTCTTTTTTGGGCTTATGCTCCGCTTACTTGCAGCACGTGCTGCTTTTCGGTGGGCTCGAAGGTGTAGCGCAGCTCCAGGTTGTACGCCCGGGCGATCTGGGCGACGATTGCCAGCCCGAGGCCGGGCGAGTCAGTGGTGGGGTCGTGTTTGCGGAAGCGCTCGAAGAAGCGCACGGGGGGCTGGGTGGGGTTGGGGCCGGAGTTGCGCACCAACAGGCCGGCCGCCGAAGTAGCGACGTGCAGCGTGCCGCCGGGCAGGTTGTGCTTCACGGCGTTCTGGAGCAGGTTCAGGACCAGCGACTCGGCCAGCGCCGGCGGCAGCGGTAGGGTGCCGGGGGCCAGATCGAGCGTCAGGCGTAGGTCCTTGGCGGCGATAAAGTCGGCGAGGCGCGCCAGCTGGTCGGTCACCAATGGCACCAGGTCGACGGGGGCGGGGCGCGCGCCTGGTCCGGTTGGCGCGCCAAACTGGCCGTTCTCGATCTTGCTCAGCAGCGTCAAGCTCTGCATCAGGCGGCTCAGGCGGCGCACCCCGGCCTGGGCGTCGGCGAGCAGCGGCCAGGCGGGGGGCGGTAAGTCGGGCACCTGCCCGAGCTGGTCGAGGCCGGTGCGCAGGATGGCGAGCGGCGTCTGGGTTTCGTGGGCCGCGTTCTCGGTAAACTGCCGCAGGGTTTCGATTTCGCGCGCCACCCGTCCGCTCATCTGCATAAGGGCGGAGTTGAGCTGCGCGAACTCATCGATGTCGGTCGGGGTGGACAGGTGCAGCGGGCGGGCGCCGTCGTAGGCCGCTACCGCGCGCAGCGTCGCGCCCAGGGGCTGCCACAGCCGTCGGCCGAGCCAGCGGTTCACCAGGAGCAGCAACCCGAGCAGCGCGGCCATTACGGGCAGCAGCACGCCGAGGATGAGCAGCCCGACATCGTCGGCTTCGAGCAGCGAGCGCCGCACCACCAGCCAGCGCGGCCCGGTGGGCGTCGGGATGGGGGTCACCAGCTGGCGGTAGAGGGTGGGCTCGTTGGCCTCGGCGGGGTCGGGCAGGGTGGTGTCGCGCAGCCCGGCCGCCGCGGGGCGGGTGAGCAGCAGCCGCGGGGTGGTGGGCTGGCGGTCGCCGGGCACCGCGATGGCCAGGCCCGCGCCCGCCAGCCGGCGCAGGCGGGTGGCATCGGCGTACAGGTCTTCATCGAGCTCCGCGCGCGTCACGGCCCGCACGCCCCCGAACAGCCCGGCGCTGCCGAGCGCGAACAGCCCGGCCGTAATGGCCACGTAGTAGCGGTTCTGGCGGGCGAGGAGCTTCACGGGGCCACGGTGGGGATGGGGGCGTCGGGGGGCGGCAGCAGCTGGTAGCCGAGGCCGTAGAGGGTTCGCAGGTTCAGCTCGCAGCCGGCCGCGCGCAGCTTGCGCCGCAGGTTCTTGAGGTGGGTGTAGAGGAAGTCGAACGAGTCGGCGGCGTCGATTGCGTCGCCCCAGGCGTGCTCGGCGAGGCTCTCCTTGGTGAGTACCCGGCCGGGGTTGGTCAGGAAGTACGTCAGCAGCTCAAACTCCTTGCGCGTCAGGGCGACGGAGGTACCGCTCACCGTCGCGCTGCTGGTGGTGGGGTCCACGGTGAGGTTGCCATACCGCAGGGCCGCCTGCCCGCCGGGGTGGTGGCGGCGCAGCACCGCCCGCAGCCGCGCCACCACCTCGGCGAGGTGGAATGGCTTGGTCAGGTAATCGTCGGCCCCTAGCTCCAGGCCAGTGAGCTTATCGGTGAGCGCATCGCGCGCCGTCAGGATAATGACCGCCGCGCGCGCGCCGGCCGCTTTCAGGGCCCGTAGCACGTCGAGTCCCGGGCCGCCGGGCAGCGTGAGGTCGAGCAGCACCGCGTCGTACTCGTATAGGTGCACTTTCTCGTGAGCCGTGGCGTAGTCGGCCGCTACTTCGCACCGAAACCCCGCTTCCGTCAGGTAGGTCAGCAGCGCGGCGCGCAGGGTAGGTTCGTCTTCCACGAGCAGCAGCTTCATTGGTAATTAGTAATGATCAATTAATAATGAGCAATTAATGGGGCGGGCGATTCTTTCTACTTGCTATTAGGACTACCGCGCTGGTCGAAACAGGGGCGGTGGTCTATGGTGATGAGGTCTGTCATTGCGCGCTGCGAAGCAATCTGGCGCATGCAGCCGTTGCGCTTGCGCCAGATTGCTTCGCGGAGTTTATTGCGAGCGAAGCGCTGCACGCGCAATGACAGATCGAAACAGGTAGCCC
>JBKJUQ010000463.1:0-1723 GCA_046590685.1 Hymenobacteraceae bacterium | reverse complement strand
TGGCGTAGCTTTGCATCCCCAACCAGCCCGGTGTCGTGACCGAGTGGCTAGGTAGAGGTCTGCAAAACCTCCTACAGCGGTTCGAATCCGCTCGTCGCCTCGGAGATTTCCTTGCCCAACGGCCCGTTCGCAGCTCGCGAGCGGGCCGTTTTGGCTTTGGGGAACGTCGAACCGCGGAAGCGTCCCGACGAAATCCTACTCGGTTGCAACGAAATCCTGATCGTGCCCGACTAAATCCTGGTCTTCCCTGACTAAATCCTACTCCTGCGCAACCAGGCGGGACTGAGCGCGCCAAAATCCTACTCGGGCACGACGAAATCCTGCTCATAGGCAATTATTCAGCGCGCTGCTGTATAGAAAGCCCGCAGACTTGCGCGAAACCAGTACATTTACCGCCGTCACCCGCGATGGGCTGGCCGAGATTCCTCCCCTTTTTTATTATTCCCCCATCATCCCCCAATCCCTCCCCCATGACGGACAATGATGAGAATTTCCGCTCGATGTGCATCGCCGTGCGCGATGAGTTACAGGATACGCGCGCCGACTGGGAGCCCACCTACGGCAAGCTGACGGCTGAATACGCGGCGCTCGACGGGGCGCTGGAACGCCTCGATGCGCTGGGTGGGCCGGGTGGCACCGGCGGCCACACCACCGCGCGGATGAAGGCCGAGCAGGAGGCGCTGGATGCTTCGATGACCGTGCTGAACGGCATTAAGGCGGTACAGCTCGACGCGCCCCGGCCCGAGCTGGCGGAGTGGACCACGATGGGCCGCACGAAGCTCGATGAGCTACGCGACACCAAGCAGGTAGACCGGATGCGCGACTTGCTAAAGGCGGCCAGCACCATCAAACCCGAGCTGGCCGACGAGCTGGTGACGAGCGACCACCTCGGCACGCTCGACACGAAGGTGGAGGCGCTGGCCAAGCTGGTAGGCGCGCCGCGCCGGCAGATCATCGCCAACACGCAGGTGACCGCCCAGGAAACGGAGCTGATGAAGCAGCTGCGCACGGCCATCGACCGCCTCGATACGCGGGTGCCGAACCTGAAAAGCACGCTGCCCGACGTGGTAGCACGCTACAAAAAGGCCCGGCAGGTTATCAAGCTTGGTGGGCGTAGCAAGAAGGATAAAGGCAACGCGTAAGTCAGCAGTAAATAAACTGCCCCGGCCGGTGCGTGATGGGCGCGCGGGCCGGGGTGGTTTTCGTCTGGTTCGGGCAATGAAGTACTGGTTCTTACATATCAATCTGCACGTTTCAGCAGATGACAGTCAGCGGGCTTGTGATGCGGTTTCGGCACTATTGGGGATTAATCCAACCGAATTGGATCCAGCGTGCTTAGGTGAAACTCCTCACGAAGACCCGCATATACCGGCTATCTGGACGTACCAGATAAATGACAAAGAGGCGGACGGACCGTCCTTCGATTTTATAAACCATTGCCTGGACTTTCTGGAGGGAAAACGCGAGCAGCTAGCGTCGTTAGGTGTAGCAGAGGGCGGGATCGGCATTTGGCTTAATTACGAGTATGAACATCAGTGCTCGATGTCATTTAATGCGCAGGAAATGAAACGACTTGGCGAGAACGGTGTCCATCTAAACATTGACTGTTTCAACCGCACCCCCATTCGCGCGGGGCTCCAGCCCCGTGTGCAGGAATAGTCGCGCGCGAGCAACTGTTCTAATTTTCGCTTATCTGCTCCAATTTCAATACTTCTGTGTGGAG
>JBKJUQ010000452.1:0-15990 GCA_046590685.1 Hymenobacteraceae bacterium | reverse complement strand
GCCGGATCAGCGCCCGGAGCTCATCACCGGACAGCACGTCCACCTTGTTGCGAATTTTGGCGACCGAGAACTGCGTGTTGAAATTGAGCCGAAGCTTTTCACCTCGCAGGCCTTTTTTGGTCGTAATCAGAATAACCCCGTTCGAAGCCCGCGAGCCGTAGATGGCCGTCGCCGAAGCATCTTTCAGAATGGTGAAGGTCTCGATATCATTCGGGTTGATCGTTGACAGGACATCAGGTGCTCCCTGAACCCCTCTATTATCAACCGGCACGCCGTCGATGACGATCAGCGGATCGTTAGACGCAGTAAGCGAGGAGCCGCCGCGAATCCGGATTGGCGACCCTCCGCCGGGTTCCCCCGAGGGGGGCGTCACCACCACCCCCGCGATCTTGCCGATCACGAGGTTCGCGGGGTTGGTGACCTGCCCCTGCACGAAGTCCTTCGTGGACACGGTGGCCACGGAGCCGGTGATATCCTGCCGGCGCGCGGTACCGTAGCCTACCACCACGGCTTCTGCCAGCAGCGTGGCGTTCTCCGACATGGCGGCGCTTACGCTGGCCGTTCCGCCATCGCTCACGGTGACGTCCTGGTTGAAGGTGTTCATCCCCACGGACGAAACCGACACTTTATAAGTACCCGCCGGTACGTCGCGGATCGTGAAGTTGCCATCTACATCAGTGGCGGCACCCTTGGTGGTGCCCGGCACCAGAATGGTGGCGCCAATCACGGGCTCGCCCTTGGCGTCGAGCACCCGGCCGCTGATCGTGCCGCCGCCCGTCTGGGCCAACGCGGGTATACTGGTTAGCAGCCACGCGAGCAACCCCAGCAGCCGAAAACGGGGGGTAAGTGTTTTTCTCATTAGAGAATGAAAAATGGGTGGAGAGGAGTAGACCAAAAAGCGACAAAAAATCCCATATTCCTGGTGGCCCTAAGCGCCAGGCGCCAAGCCCAAGCTTCAACAAACTGCTGCGAAAACGCGTGTGCCGCGCACCTAGCGACCACAGAAAATTCCATCAAAGCCAGTTAAGAACTCCCGCGCAGCCGGCGGTTGAGCGGGCAAGTTATAAAAATATCAACCCAAGCCCCAAGCCTTTTTGATTGCTGCAAGACAGGCCGCGAAATTATAGCAGGAATGAACGACATAACCAAGAAAATTGAGAAAAACGCAAAAAAACTCCAATTTTCGCCACTTTCAAGGTCCAGCGCTTGAGGTTTTAAACCAGCGAGACTCGCATCGCGGCCGGGCTGGTATCGTCCGTAACGATTGATCCCCACAAGCAGGGAAGGAGCGCTTTTGTTGAACCTGGCCGCCAGACCGACCGTAGCTCTGAGCCAGTCGGGTTTCTTGTCACCATTTCCCCATCCTCTGCCAATGAAGGCTCTTCGTATCCACGGTATCCGCGATGTGCGTGTCGATACTGTACCTGACCCAGAGATCAAAGAAAGCCGCGATGCGATTATCCGCGTCACCTCCACTGCGATCTGCGGATCTGATCTGCACATTTACAACGGCGCTATGCCCCAACCCCGCTCGATGGCCCTGGGGCACGAGTTCATGGGTATTGTCGAAGAGATTGGTAAGGGCGTAACCAATCTGCGTAAAGGCGACCGCGTGGTGGTGCCATTCCCTATTGCCTGCGGCCAATGCTTCTTCTGCAACCATGAGCTGCCCGGCCACTGCGAGACTTCCAATCCTGAGAACTACGGCCCCGAAGGCGGGAAGGCAACGCAGAAGGGAGGTGCCCTTTTTGGCTTCACGGATCTTTACGGCGGCTACCACGGTGCCCAGGCCGAGTACGTCCGGGTGCCGTACGCCGACTTTGGACCGCGCAAGGTGCCCGACAACCTTACAGACGAGCAGGTCTTGTTTCTAACGGATATATTTCCTACGGGCTATTCCGCGATCGATTGGGCTGAGGTGAAAGGAGGGGAGTTCGTGGCGATTTTTGGCGCGGGTCCGGTGGGGATTATGGCTGCCAAGTCGGCTTGGCTGCGGGGTGCGGGGCGCGTCCTGATCATTGATACCCAGCAATATCGCTTGGATAAAGCCAAGCTAACGGCCAACTGCGAGACCCTGCTCTGGGAAAATCGGAAGGACGTCGTCGAATACATTCGCTCGCTGACGGGTAACCGTGGAGCGGATGTGGTCATTGAAGCAGTCGGAATGGAGCCGGACCGCGATCTGCTCGACCGGGCGAAGGCCGTTATTAATTTTGAAAAGGGATCGGCCAAAGTACTTGAAACCTGCTTTTCGGCCGTCCGCCGCGGCGGGGTGGTAAGCGTAGTAGGCCTTTATGGATCGCCCTACGATAACTTCCCGGTCCATCAGTGGTTCGACAAAGGCTTTAAGCTGGTTGGTGGCCAAGCGCTGGTGCACAAGCACATCGATAAGCTGCTTGGCTATGTGGCGGAAGGCAAAGTCAAGCTCGACGACATCATCACGCACCGGCTGCCGCTCTCCGAAGCACCGCACGGCTACGACATCTTCCGCCATAAAAAAGACAACTGCGTCAAGGTGGTGCTCAAGCCGGGGGCATAGCCAGTGGCACTGAGCGAGCCAAACAATAAGCCCCCCGCAGACTATCTGCGGGGGGCTTATTGTTTGGCTCGCTCAGCGAAAATGATCCGCGAGTAGGCCTAACGATGATCTTTCCGGCGGTCGAGGGTATTGGCGAGCAGATGCTTCAACCGATCGATGCCACCATCAAGCGCTTGATTGATCGTAGCGGCGTGGTGCGTGACCACGAGGGGGGCGTGTCCAGCAAGTCGGGCCTCCAGCACGCAGCGCTTATCGTCAGAACCCGCCTTCGCGGAGCTGTTTTCGTCCCCAAGGTGCACCTCAACACGGGTGATGTCGGCGGCGAATCGGCTCAGCGAGGTGCTAAGTGCGTCTTCGACGTGCTGGCTTAATCCCGCGGAAGCGGTGAGGGTATTGTCAGTATTGAGTTGGATCTGCATAGGAGAGGTAGAACGCCACAATTAACGTAGCGACTAGCGGCGTTACGTGCAGGCCTAGGCCCGCGTTGCACCACTCTCCGGTGCGGGCTCGTATCCTTGCAACAGCTGTTGGGGCGCATGCCAGTTGATAATAACGGAGCGAGTGCCCGTGAATGAAGGATGAATACTAGCAGATCCCTTCTGAGGAGTTAAGCAACAGCCTGAATAGTAGCCTGCCGCGAGGGTGGCGCTGCTTACCGTTTGCCCGGCCGCCTGACAAGCCCGTCGCGCGTGGCGACCTCCCGGGGCACCAGTAAGCGATCAGGTGAAGGTGACAGATAAGGTGGCACATTTAGCAGGCACAACGGCCCAATGCGAACCGCGTCGAAGCGCCAGATTCCTCCCGCTGAATTGGCGGGCACCGGCACGTGCAGCAAAGTGGTGGGGTGGTTGGTGCTCGCGTTTGAGTACCGCACGCTGCCATCCGGCCCCGTCAGGGTAAAAGCGGGGGCCCACGCGTCGAAGTACATGACAACTTCGCGAGTCCCTTTGGGGACGTAAAAAAACCAGCCCTGCTTACGTAAATTATGGTTGATTTTTTCGCCGGGGATCAACCGCAGCGCGACCGGTACCGGGTCCGTCACTGAGATATCAAGGAAGCCATTGTTATCGGTGATGGCAAAGTCATAAGTGCCGGCTGCGGGTACCGCCAGGCTCAGGATGACATCGGGGTTCGAATCGGAGGCGATGACCCGACCAGCCGCCAGCTGCTTGCCCGTCGCGTCCGTTAAAGTCCAGGGGCGAGGATGGGTGCGGCGGGCTTGATTGTTTCCCGGCCGAACAGTTACGCGCAACGGCTCGCCTTGGGCTGAGGTAAGCATGAGGTGGGTTGTCCCTCCCTGCACGCTCACGGTAACCGGACGAGTGGCGAGCAAACCGCCTGGTGGCACCCGTCCAGACCAATCAACGGCAACCAGATCCGTTGAGAAGGATATGGTCTGAACTGGCGGAGTCTTGAAGTAGGCTTCGGTTGCCGCGAAGTCCCGCGCAATCTCAGCGGACGTGAACGGGGCAGGGTCGCGCCAGGGATTTTCCGGAAAATTGGTGGCGGTCAGCAGGCGCGGGTTCACGACCTTTTTGGTTCTGGGTGGTCCTTTCTTTACCTCTACTACCCCCATCGCCTCGGCGCGGTGCTGCCACAGGTTCTGCGACGCTAGTCCCCAGTGTATCATATAGGTGTACCGAATCCGGTACGCGTGGCGCATCAAGGCGATAAAGGCGGCTTCCCTTTCGGCATACGGCTGAGCGGTAGGCATCGCGCGCACGCGCCAGTCGAGCTCCAGGTATCGCACGTACTGTTGCAGATCATGGAGGCGCGCTAACACGTCGGGGCGCTTGGCCGCGGCGGTTTGGGCCGCGCGCAGGTCCTGACACATCGCATACAGCAGCTCTTTCGTGACCAACGGGCGATTGTCGGGTGCCCATCGGGCGTAGTAGCGCTCCATCGCGGGCGCGGCTGGCCCGAACGCGTTGGTTAGAAAGTCTGTCCGTAGCGCCTCCGGATTCAGGGTAGGGTCCCACATCAGGCGGGTGGCGACGTAGTATCCCAGGGCGAACAGGGCCCAACCACCCGACGCCTCCGCAGTAATACTGGTAGCGGGCCCGGCGGCCTCCGCCCGAATACGGGTTGTCAGATAGGTGAACGACGATGCATTGGCCCCCGGAACAGCATCCAGGTGCCAAGCGTAAGGCGCATAGTAGTCATAGAACCCGAGATTGGAGTGCTGCTCGCTCCACAACCGTATCACTTCCTGGGGAGTGCGCTTTGAGCTCAGCTGCGACGTTATCTGCACGTATACATTAGGCTCAAGCCGGAAGGAGGGAGGCTCCGCGTGCTCCCGGTAAGCGTATAGCCCCACCATCTTCCCGGGAAACTCGCGCTGCAGCATCCGGGCCACCTCATTGGCCATGCCAAATACGGCGTCGGAAATGGAGCCTAAGGCTTTAAACTCCGGACTTTGTGACCAGCCACCACCGTCGTTCGGTTCCAGCGAGATCATTGTCGCTTCGGGCTTGGCGCGGAAGTAGGCCCGCGCGTGTTCAAGCAGAAGCTTGCGAACGGCAGGATTGCCTAAGTCGAGCTGGCCATAATCGGCGCGTTTAAAGTCGATCAGGCGCTTGCCGTCCACGAGAGGCCAGTACTCCGGATGCGCGCTGAACTCGGCCTTAAAACGGCGCCGAATGCCCCCGTACGCGTGGCCCGCGTTGATGCCCAGCCCGTCGAGGTGCGCGTTCCGGCGGCCCCACGTCTCCCGATCCTGCGTGGGAGTGGTCCCGTACGCGGTTTGCTCCTTCTCGTAATCGAAACCGGTTTTATATACGATTGCGCGCGCCAGAATGCGCGGGCGGTCAGTAATATCACGGTTCCAGCGCAGGGTTGCTTGGGGCTCCGGCAGCACTTCCCACGTAGGGGTTGGCACCAGCCAGCGGCACCCCAGCTCGTGGAGCAACCGATAAAGCCCATCCGTGACGCCCAGCGAAGTGGCTCCCAGAATAAGCACGCGTCCCGGGCTTGTGCGGATAGCATAAGCCTCCCGGCCCTCATAACTATTGTTGATGCGCAGCGCAGTCGCCAATTCCGGGTGCGGAAACTCCGTGAGCGTGCCCAGTACCAGGCCCGCCGTGCCGTCGCCGACCTGCACCACAAATTCCCCCCCCGTGATTTGGCTCAGCACCCGTGCCGCGTCGGCTGCCGCCGCCCGAACATCCGCCGTTGCGGTCGAGCTGATAACTATCGGAAGCAGGGCCTGCCCGTCATGCGCCAACTCGACAGTTGTCGCGGCCACCTTGTCGTTTCGGGTCAGGGCAGTGAGCACCACCGCTGGCCGATCAAGGGAAGGAAGTGGGAGAGCTGTGATATCAGGCGTATCATCGGATTGCGCCAAGGCCAATGGCCCGCTTGCCCAGCACGTACTCCAAAGCAAAAACCGTAAAAGACGGGAAGAGAAGGTCATTTGGCAAAAGTTGATGGGCAGGCAAGGAGCCTATTTGCAAAGGTGCGGGCAGCTACGGGGGAAGGGAGTAGGAAGAAGACTTGAACAACCGCCGATTTATCCCCTACATTCGTCCTTCAGCGCCGACCATCTTGGTTTCCGTCCGCTAAATCTTCCCATTATGAGGCTACTTTACGTCGCAACTTCGGTTGCGCTGGCAGGGGGAATGTTCCTGGCAAACCCCGTTGCTGGCCAAAACACCTCTCCCAACAAAGCAGCGGCCAACGCGATCCCGCGCGATACGATCCAAGCCAAAACCTTGGCTGGTACCCAAGCCGATAAAGCCTACAACGTAGGCGTCGCCGAATTTGGTAACCGCAATTACTCCGCCGCGCTCACCGCGTTCGACAAAGCCATTGCCGGGCGCAAAGACTTCGAAAAAGCCTTCTATAACCGCGCTGCCACGAAGCTTGAGCTAAAAGACTTGCCTGGGGCTTTAGCTGATTACAATGAGGCCATTCGGCTAAACCCCACCGCGGCGGGTTCCTACTTTGGGCGCGGGCAGGCGCAGGAAGCCGCAGGCGATCGGACTGCCGCTGAAGCCGATTATTCGAAAGCCACCGAGATAAACCCGGCGTTCGCGCAGCCGTGGTATTACCGGGGCGTGCTGCGGTTTGAGCAGGGAAAATTTCAGGAAGCCATCGCTGATTTTGACCAGGCGGTCAAGGTAGATCCGCAGTACGCGTACGCGCTCAACGACCGCGGCTCTGCCCGCTTGCAGTTAAAGCTCTACGATGAGGCTATCGCGGATTACACGCGGGCCATCGCGATTAACGAGCAGAACCCGCTGTTTCTGACCAATCGTGCCGCAGCTTATCACCGCAAGGGGGATGAGAAAAACGCCCTCGAAGACTTTAATCGGGCTGATCGTCTGAAGACGGGCTCTGCCCAAACACTCAACTCGCGCGGCGCGGTACGTTATGCCGCCGCTGACTACAAAGGCGCGGTGGCCGACTTTACGGCCGCGCTGGCCGCCGAACCCAAATACGCCTTGGCGCTCAACAACCGGGGAGCCGCCAAGATTAAGCTGCTCGACTACGTGGGAGCAGAAGCGGATTTTTCAGCGGCTCTCAGCCTCAATTCCAAATACGCCGAGGCCTTGCTTAACCGCGGGATTGCGCGGGAAATGTTGCGCAAAACGGAGGAGGCGTGCGCCGATTGGCGGGCCGCCGGCGCCCTTAATCTGCAAGCTGGTACCGATTACGCCAATGCGTCCGGCTGCGGCCAGTAAGCAAGCGCTGCCGCTTCGATCAACCGTTTCTGAATCTAACTACTACCTACTACTCAGTCTAATCTGATGAACGCTCCGCTTAAGCCGTTGCTCAGCAACCGAATAACGATGTTGGGGCTCGTTATCCTCGGCGCCCTGTGTTCCCACGGGGTTAAGGGACAAAACGTCGAGTTTGAGGCGCGCAACTTTGCCAATAATAAGGAGGCTTACAAACAGGCCGTCAAAGAGCTAAAGGAAGGGGATAAGCTCTACGAGCAGGGCGCGAACCGCTACGAGGCCGCCATTCCGCACTACCTGATCGCCTACCAGCTAAACCCTAACAATGCCCAGCTCGACTACCGACTCGGGACCGCCTACTTAGGGTCGGCTTTCAAAACCAAGGCACTACAGTATTTAGAGGCCGCCGGCCAGCTCAACTCCCGCATCGATCCGATGTTGCCCTACAACCTGGGGCGAGCCTATCACCTGAATGCGAAGTGGGATCAGGCCCGGGAGGCGTATCAGCAAGCGATCCCGGCGGCTCAGGACCGCAACTCGCCCGTGAGTGTATCGGACGTTCGTAAGCGAATGGATGAGTGTCAGACGGGCAAGGAACTCATGACGAAGCCCGTCCGCGCCTTCATCGACAATCTAGGACCAGAGGTTAATTCGCAGTTTGCAGAGTATTGCCCCGTAATCACGGCCGACGAAGGCCAGTTGTTTTTTACTTCCCGACGAGCCAATACCACCGGCGGCAAGATGGACCCTGACCTCGGCGATTATTTCGAGGACATTTACTTTGCCACGCAGGCTGAGGGCGGAAAATGGTCGGTAGCCAAGAACCTGGGCAAACCGCTAAACTCCGAAGGCCACGACGCGACGGTTGGCATCTCGCCCGATGGGCAAAAGCTGCTGACCTACTTACAGAACAATGCCGGCGATATCTACGAGTGCACGTTGGAGGGGGCCGTATGGTCGGCGCCGGAGCCGTTGAGCCGAAAAATCAATACCGGAGAGCACGAGTCGTCGGCGTCGTACGCGCCGGATGGCAATTCGCTGTTTTTTGTTTCCAACAAAGAAGAAGGGGGTTCACAGGGCGGGCACGATATCTACCAGATCGGACTGATTACGGGTAAAGGCAAAAGCAAGGCCCAGGAGCCGGTAAATCTTGGTCCTACGATCAATACGCGGTACAACGAGGAAGCCGTTTTTATGCACCCTGATGGCAAGACGATGTATTTCTCATCGGAAGGCCATAACACGATGGGTGGCTACGACATCTTCAAGTCGGTGTATGAGAAGGGCAAGTGGAGCGTGCCCGAAAACCTGGGCTGGCCGATCAATACCCCCGACGACGATGTGTTCTTCGTGATGTCGGCTTCGGGGCGGCACGGGTACTACTCATCGGCACGAGCTGACGGACTTGGCTCGCGCGACATCTATCGGATTACGTTCCTGGGCGTCGAAAAACCCCCCATCTTGAACACGGAAGACAACCTGCTCGCTTCGCGCGCCGCACCCGTGCGCGAGTCGAACGTGGCTGCTGCCGTGGCGGTGTCGTCGGCACAGGTGACGATTTTGAAAGGCGTCGTCAGCGACGCGGGGACGAAGCAGCCCTTGGAGGCCGAGGTAGAGGTGATCGACAATACCCGCAACGAGATCATTGCGTCGTTTAAGTCGAATTCCACGACGGGGCGCTACCTGGTCTCGCTGCCTTCAGGCATCAACTACGGCATCGTGGTGCGTAAAGATGGCTACCTGTTTCACTCCGAAAACTTCGATATCCCGGCGTCTTCGTCTTTTCAGGAAATCATCAAGAATGTCGAGCTCAACAAGCTCGCCGTGGGCAACAAGATTGTGCTGCGCAATATTTTCTTCGACTTCGACAAAGCGACGCTCAAACCCGAGTCGCGCTCGGAGCTCGAACGCGTCTACAAGCTGATGTCCGAAGAGGTGCCGAATCTGAAGATCGAGCTATCGGGCCACACCGATGACCGGGGCAACGCCGCCTATAACCAAGACCTTTCGGAGCGCCGGGCGAAGGCGGTAGTCGAATACCTGACAAAGAAAGGGATCGCGGCCGAGCGCTTTAAAACCGCAGGCTACGGGCTCACGCAACCTATGGTGCCCAACACGAATGCGGCGAATCGGCAGCTCAACCGCCGTACCGAATTCAAGATCTTAAGCCTTCAGTAACCTGCGAAAGAGCTGTGCCGCTAATTGGGCAACAAACGCCGTTGGCGCTCACTGACCAGCAACTCGCAGATCGGTGAGCAACTCCTGATATCGCGTGTAACATTCGTC
The DNA here is from genome assembly GCA_046590685.1 of Hymenobacteraceae bacterium. Classification (GTDB taxonomy): domain Bacteria; phylum Bacteroidota; class Bacteroidia; order Cytophagales; family Hymenobacteraceae; genus JANNMJ01. Next base: position 6,486 of record JBKJUQ010000452.1, on the reverse strand, counting down.
GGAAAGCAGGGGGCTGAGTATTCGCTGAAAGCCTCCGACATCCTCGCGGAGCAATTGAGTCAGTATCTCCTGCGTCGCGTTACCATCATCCGTGAAGCGGCCCGGGTTGGCGGCTAGCTCATTGTCGAGAAATCGCTTAATTGCCTCGTAAGCTGCCGTGCCGGGGTCTAAACCAATTCGGGAGGCAAATGCCGCCGTTAAGCGCAAGGCATCGGTATGCTCGTCGGCCTCTTGTGCATTACGCCACGCGAGCACGTAAGCCAGTTGGGTAATATTGGTAGAAGAAGCCACTGTTCTGGTTGAGCGAGCGGGATCTTCGCTGGCTGCTGCGGGGCGGCTTATCAAGGTGGTGCTTAGAATGCCAACCAGTGCAAGCGATGTGAGTAGTGGAGAGGGAGAGCAGTTCATGGTTCGATCAATTAGAAAATAACCGTATGTAGTGACACTTTTCGTAGAAGAGTGGACGAATATGTCACCCGGAAATAGCTAATGCAAGCCCCGTTCGGCGAACGACGATACAGGCGCGGTTAACGACCGATCGAAAGCGGCAGGAAGGTGCTAAATAGAAAAAACCGCCGGAGGCCGGCGGTTTTTTCCCCATCTCATCACATTTCCAACTATGCGCCTGGCTGGATATTCAGCGTGGTAAATCTGCGTAGCGTGCGCTACACGGAGCCCGCTGGAATCGATCTGTCAGATGGCCAGAGCAGCAGAGTATTAGGGCAAAGATGTGGTTGCGCGCGCGCGCGCCATAGGGCATTTCGATGAATGCTGCTGCTTAGTCGACGAGCCAGCCGGAAATAGCGTCGAATGGAATCCAGTGAGCCCGAAATCTCATGCTGCTCGGTGCGAGGTGAGCACCGAGTGAACCCCTAAAGACAGGTGTTTAGGACTAATATGCTGCAGGACAATGCCCCTTGTTGACACCGATCACGGCTCAATGACGATGGCGCGCGTGACGCACTGGTACGGCAGGCAGCTGGTCGTGATACCGGAGCCATTGATAGCGGCGCGGACCACGTATGTGCCCGCCCGGCGAAAAACATGCGTAACGGTCCGGCCTTGACCGAGTAGCCCGTCGCGGAAATTCCAGTTAAACTGCACGGTAGGTGGCAAGCACGCTGGCAGCTCCCGCTCATCAATCTCAAACGTAACCTGAATGCCCACTTTGGCGCTGGGCGGCGCACTAAATCGCAAAATTGGCTCGGGAAGGCGAACCGGTTGTGTCAGAAAATCAACTACCCGTTCCTCTTCCCGCGGACGCACTTTTCCGGTGATTTTATCTACTACGTCCAGCTGCACGACGTAGCGCCCGGGGGCCGCGTAGCAATACTCAAACTGAACCCCCTCCCGCACCTGACCATCGCCCATCTGCCAGCGAAAAGTTAAGGGGCCGGCCAGGGAGTCTACTGACTCACTGGCATCGATGAGGATGCACGCATTGACCCCCAGAGCCGTTGGCTGCTCTGGGGCGGGGGGGCAGTCGTGATCCCGCTCGATTGACTGCGCCAGTAGGGGGGACAAGTGTGCCCCACCAACCGAAAATAGCCCCGCTAGCAAGGCGACGCGGAGCGTGAGAAAACCGGAACAGCCCATAGTTAGGAAAACAAATGCGCGCGATCCGTTAGTATTGATTAATGCGCTTAAGAACCTCGCGCAGATACGTTTGCCCGATCGGAATCACGCGGTCGCCGAGCTGGATAGTGTTATCGACAATGGCCGTAATGCGCGCAATGTTGACAATATAAGAACGGTGGACGCGGAGAAACATACTTTCCGGGAAGCGAACCGCCACGGTCTTCATCGTCGCGTACACGATGTGTTTTTTTGAGTCAGTAACTAAGTGGACATAATCGCCAAGCGCCTCCACATACAATACCTCTGCGAATGGAATTTTGACGAGCCGCGAATCTACTTTAATAAAGGTAAAGTCGGCTTCCGTCGGCGACCCGTTGACCCAAGCGCCCGGTGGGGCAGACGCTCCTTGCTTAATCTCCCACACTTCGCGCGCGCGCTGGACGGCTTTCATAAACCGGCCGTAGGTGATCGGCTTCACCAGATAATCAATCACGTCTTCCTCAAACGCCTCAACGGCGTAGTTGGGATTGCTGGTGATCAGGATCACCATAGGCCGGACCGGGAGCGAGCGAAGCAGCTCCAGACCGCTCATCAGGGGCATCTCGACGTCGAGTAGCAGCAAATCTACCGGGTGGTTGCGCAGAAATTCGCCCGCTTTGATTGCGTTCTCACTCGAGCCGACCAACTCCAGAAAAGGCGTGTTTTGGATGCAATTCTGTACCAGCTGAATGGCAAGCGGATCGTCGTCGACCACCAGGCAGCGCAGAGAAGGAGTAGGAAGAGTGGTCACGGGACGGGCGATGAGAAAGCCGGTGGTTAGCGGACGGATGTGGCCGACAGATTATGCGGCATCAGTGCGCGGGTGTTTCGGTTGGCAGAGGATGAAACGGGTGCTGCTGGAGTACGGTCGGTAAGCGTTCGAGCCGTTCGAGGAGAGCAGCCACATGCGGGGCGCGGGCGCTCGACGGGAGCGGAACGGGTGCCCGGAGTTGATCTTCGAGCTCGCTCAACGCAACGTGCAACGCACTGAGTCCCAAATACCCAACTTGCCCTTTTAGCTTGTGCAGCAGCCGAGCCAGGGGCTCTGGGTCAGCCTCGTTCGCACTCGTGCGCAATTGAGACAACGTGGTAGACAACTCCTGACAAAACGTATCGATGAACTGCCGGATGAATTCGGGCTGGCCTGGCGCCAACTCTTCGAGCTGGGCCCAGTCGGGTTGGTCCGTAGTATCCGAAGCCCCAGGAGTAGCGGTAGAGCTGCGGTTGACTGAGACTGTTGGAGTAAAAGGAGCCCCGGTGTGCGGCGCCGATGGGGGAGCGATAGTTTGGCACTCCTGTAGGCGGGCATAGAGGACGGCTGGGTCGAAGGGCTTGCTCAGCGTGTCGTTCATGCCGCTGATGAGGGCGAGCTGGCGGTCTTCAGGGAGCACAGAGGCAGTAAGTCCAATGATCGGCAATGTCCGCCCGGCGGGCAGTTGCCGGATGGCGCGAGTGGCTTCGTAGCCGTCCATCACGGGCATCTGAATATCCATCAGTACGACGTCGAAGGACCGATCGGCCACTAGATCCACCCCCACGCGCCCATTGGCGGCGAGCGTTACGTGGCAATTCCACCGTTCGAGCGTGCGCCGCGCGACGAGCTGGTTGAGTTCGTTGTCTTCCACGACCAGCACGCGTAACGAAGGCTCAAAAGGGGCGAATGCGATGACTAGTGGGGCAGTGGCAGACACAGCGGCAGGCAAGTACGGGAGGGTGAAGGTAAAGGTGGTTCCGCGCCCTTCCTGGCTTTCGACGGAAAGCGTGCCGCCGTGTAATTGAACCAGGTTGCGCGCGATGCTCAGCCCGAGTCCGGTGCCGCCAAACTGGCGCGTAGTCGACGTATTGGCCTGGGAGAAATCGTCGAAAATGGAGTCGAGCTTACTGGCCGGAATGCCAATCCCGGTGTCCTGAATAGTGAACTGAATCAGCAATGGGGCGCCCTCCGCAGGGCTTGGTGCGGTCGCCGCGGCAGGCCGCACTGTAACGGCTATTTCTACCGCGCCCTGAGGCGTAAACTTGAGCGCGTTACCGATCAGGTTGATGAGGATCTGATTGAGCCTGACCGGATCGCCGAGTACGCCAATCGGGACCGCTGGCGATACTTCCACGCTGAAATGTAGTCCCTTCTGCGCCGCTTGGGCGCGAAATAGCTGATACAGCTGTTGCAAAAGCTCCGGCAGATGGAACGGCGTGCGCTCCAGGGTGAGCTTACCGGCTTCGATCTTCGACGAATCCAGGATGTCGTTGATAATCACCATTAGGTTTTGCGCGGAGGCCCCGATAGCTTCGATGTAATCGTGCTGCTCCGCCGAGGGCGCGGTTTGGCGCAACAGGTGCGTCAGACCGACCACGGCATTCATCGGCGTACGGATCTCGTGGCTCATGTTGGCCAGAAACCGCGCCTTTGCTAACCGCGACGCATCGGCTTGTTCCTTGGCTTGCACCAGCTCGCCGTTCATGTGCTCCGCGTGCTCCTTCGCGAGGCGCAGATCGCGGGTGCGCTCGATAACGAGGCGCTCCAACACTTGGCGGCGCTGCTCCAACCGAGCCAACTGCCAGCGCAGCCACGCGCGAACTGCGCCTACCAGGGTCACCAGGGCGATTATGGCAAACCACCACGTTTTCCAGAATGGCGTCGCAATCGTCCAGCGCACCTGGGCACTTGGCGACCAGCGCCCGGAGGAGCTCAGCCGGGCCTGCACTTCAAAGAGGTAAGATCCTTCCTGCAAACGCCGGTAGATCGCCTCCGTCGACGTCGTCGGCGGGCTCCATTCCGCCGATGACAGCGAGCCGAGCAACCGATAGCGATACTGCAGCCGGTTTGCTTCGGCCAGCGCGATGCCGCGGAACGCCATCCCAACCTTGTATGTGCCGTACGGCAGCGACGAAAGGCTGGTCGCTTTAGTGGGTTGATCCTGCAGTTGAATGTCAGTGATAACCGCCGCAGGTATGTAAGCCGCCTCGCCGACGGGCTGCGCGAGGCGCACGAGGCCTTGCAAAGTGCCAAACCACCTCAGGCGGCCGGTCGCATCGGTCACAGCGGCGCCGGAGTTAAACAGGCGAAGCAGGTTGAAGCCCGCGCGGTCGAGCCGGCGAAAAGTGCCGGTGCGCGCCTCGTGGAGTGTGAGGCCGGTTTGGTGCCCAATCGTCAGCTCGCCCTCGGGAAGCGGTAGCAGCGAGTACGCGTAGTCGGAGACTAACCCGGGAGCATTGGCCGTGCTGAAATGCTGAAACTCGCCATTATGGTACACGAACAGTCCCGCGCCACCGGTGGCTATCCACACGTCGCCGTTGGTGGTTTCGGCCATCGCATTGACGTCGACGCCGCCCGTGGTGAGCTGTACGACCCGAAAACGGCCGCCCGGCTCGCGCAGCGCTAAGCCAGTGCCGTGCGTGCCGAACCATACATTACCGCGCCGATCAAACAGCAGATCGTAGATGCTATTATGGAGAAGCCCGTTCGCGGTGGTGAAATGCTCCAGGACAGTACCCGTTGGCGTGAGCCAGTAAGCACCGGAAGCCGCTGTTCCTACCCACACGCGCCCCGCAGGCTCGGCGGTGAGAGCCGTAACCGTGGTTGCCCCATTAGGTAAGGGTACCCGCCGGTAGGCGCTATCGGCGGCGGCGCGGTGCCAAAGGCCCTGATCTTCCGTTCCAACCCACGTACCACTGGTAGGGTGGTGCAGCAAGCGCCGAATGTTGAGCCCACGGGGCAAGCCCGCTACCTGCCGGATCACCAGGGAACCAAGGCCGTCTGGGGAAGCTGTGAACAGGCCGTGCTGCGTTCCGAACAGTAGTTGTCCGGCCCGTCGCGTCAGGGCGGTGACCGAAGGTTGTAGACCAAGCACTTCGCCGTCGAAGAGTACCAGATGGCGGTCGATGAAGTACCGCAGCCCATCGCCAGCGGTGCCGAGCCAGAGGGCGCCTTCAGCATCTTCGAGCACAGTTCGTAGCGCGAATGGCGCGAGCTGGTTGCCCGTCGAAAACGCTGCCAGCAGTGGCCGCCGGGCCGCCATATCCAGACTGATTACTAGGCCGGCTCCACCCGCCAGCCACAGCATGCGGTTGCGGCTAAGGTACGCCCCCGCAATGCCCCCGCCGCTGCCCAGCCGCCGAACTGCTCCGGCGGGCAACAACGCCCGCTCCTGCGCCATTCCGCCCGCCCGAACGCCAATGGCGTAAGCGGCGCCCGAAGTAGTCGTAACCAGCAGTTGATGCCCGGCAGTATCCGATAGCAAGGCCGTCGCGGCGTCGTTGTACAGCAGTTGCCCGCCGCGCAGGCGTAACGGCCGGTCAGGGCCCTCGACCGCAAGTTCGCTTAGTCCTCCCGTGGCAAACGCAACGAACAGCCGCCCATCGAGCTCCGTGAGGGCACGTAGTGGCCGGATCTCTCCGGGAGGCAGGGGGAAATACTGGGGGCGATCGGGCGTAAGATCGGGTAAAAAAAGCAACCCATTGCGCTGCGACGCAACCCATACGCCCTCGCGGCCCTGGGCCATCGTCACGATCTGACTTGAAAACTCTTCCGGCTGGGGTACTCGTCGGAAGGGGCCGCCGGTTTCGGGCAGGGCCGAGAGTCCGCCGAGGTTGTGGCCGATCCAGAGGCGGCCACTTTGGTCTTCCAGCAGACTTGTTACGTAGTTTTCGGCTAATCCTTCCGCTGTCGTGAAACGCGTAAATACGGTGCCATCGTAGCGATACAAACCATCGCCCGTACCGATCCAGAGCAGGCCGCGGTGGTCTTGCAGGGTAGCATTAACGAAGCCTTGGGGGGCTCCTGGCTCGGCCCCGAAAGAACGCATTCGGAACTGTTGGGCGTGGACGCGGGCCAGGGGAGTGAGGGCCAGGCAAAAAAACAGTGCCCCAGCC
>JBKJUQ010000429.1:0-2135 GCA_046590685.1 Hymenobacteraceae bacterium | reverse complement strand
GGGGGCTTTTTTCTCCCGGAGGATGGCCCCTCCGGGGCCGCGATCGGGCACTTGCGGGCTTAGTCGAACTTGATCGCCGTCACCGGACGGATGCGCGCGATGAAAACTGTCGGCAGCAGCACGGCGAGCAGGGCCGTGAGCAGGATGGCGCCGTTGAGCCCCAGGATGATGTAGGGATCCCAGAAGATCGGCACGGTATCCATGTAGTAGTTCTCGGGGTCGAGGGGCAGCGCGTGGGTGAAGTACTGGATGGCGCAGAAGCCGAGTCCAATCACGTTGCCCCAGAACAGCCCCTTGATCGCGATCGGAATGCCCTTGTAGAAGAATACCCGCGAGATCTGGCCGTCGGTAGCGCCCAAGGCCTTCAGCAGCCCGATCATCGACGTCCGCTCGAGCATCATAATCAGCAGCGTCGAGATCATGTTGAACGCGGCGACGAAGATGATCAGGATCAGAAAGATGACGACGTTGCGCTGGAGCAGCTTGAGCCAGTCGAACAGCTGCGAATACTGGTTCGTGATCTTATCGACGGCTACGTCGCTCGCCAGGTTTTTATAGAGCGAGTCGGCCACCGCGTCGAGGCGGCTCACATCCTTGAGCAGCACCTCGTAGCCGCCCACCGTCCCTGGGGGCCAATCGTTGAGATCCCGAATCTGCTTGATGTCGCCGAGCACGAAGACCTCATCGAATTCGTCGAGGCCGGTTTTGTAGATGCCCTGAATCCGGAATTTGCGCAGCCGCGGCGGATTCTGAATGAAGAAGAACACCGTGGAATCGCCCACCTGGAGGGTGAGCTTATCGGCGAGCTTCTGCGAGATGATGACGTCGTCGGAGGCCGTCCCGTCTTCATTGAACCGGATAAACTGCCCGGCCACCAGGTTCTGCACCATCGGGGCCTTCACGTAATCTTTCGCCACACCTTTGACCACCACGCCCTGCACCTCGGTGCGCGTCTTGATAATGGCCGTCTTGCGGGCGAAGGCGTGAATCTGGTCTATTTGGGGAGCACGCTGCAAATCATCGCGCACGAGGCTGGCCGGCATCGGCGCGCCTTCCACCGAGCTGTTGTCGTCGTAGCGAATGACGTGCAAATGGGCCCCGAAGGTGAACACCTTCCGCTCAATCTCGTGGCGGAAGCCTTCCAGGATTGAGAACGAGACAATCATCACCGCCAGCCCTACCGCGATGCTGCTGATGGCAATGCGGGTGACGGTGGCCGAAAATGAGTCGGGGCCGTTATCGTCAAATTTGCCGGCTAAGTAGCGAGTTACGTTCACGGGGGGCCAAATTACGACCTCCATCGGTAACCCGACGCCCGGAGCCTCCTCAAGCCACTATCCGGCACGCTTGGCGGAGCACGGCGAGGGCGCAACTTTGAACCCGATATGCTCTTCCGACTGCTCCTCGCCGCGCTGATTGTCTCTTTCCTGACCCAGTGCGCGCCTTCCCGCCCCGCCCCCCGCCGCCCGCAAACGGGGGCGATTAGTAAGCCAAAAGCAACTCCCGCCCCCTCGGCTCCTTCTGCGGCTCCGGCGCCCCCGCGGCCGCCCGCTCCCCGGCTACCAGTGGTCGGCGGCGCGCGCTTCGAGGAGTACGTGCCCGCGCTACGGGGTAAGCGCGTCGCACTCGTCGTCAATCAGACGTCGCGGGTGGGTCGCGCGCACTTGCTCGATACGTTGCGGGCGCGCGGCGTGACCATCGTGCGTGTGCTGGCCCCCGAGCACGGCTTTCGGGGTACGGAAGACGCGGGCAAGACCGTCGTTGACTCGGTGGATGCGCGCTCGGGCGTGCCCATCGCGTCGCTCTACGGCCCCACGAAAAAGCCCCTGCCGCGCCACCTGGCTGACGCCGACGTGGTCGTTTTCGACTTGCAGGATGTCGGCGTGCGCTTCTATACGTACCTCTCGACGCTGCACTACGTGCTCGAAGCGGCCGCCGAGCAAGGCAAGCCCATCATCGTGCTCGACCGGCCGAACCCCAACGGTGACTACATCGACGGCCCGATCCTCGAACCCGATTGCCGCTCGTTCGTCGGCCTTGATCCCCTCCCCATCGTCCACGGCCTGACGCTCGGCGAGGCGGCGCGGATGATGGCCGGCGAAGGCTGGCTCGCCGGTGGCGCGAAGCCCCGCCTG
>JBKJUQ010000260.1:0-2090 GCA_046590685.1 Hymenobacteraceae bacterium | reverse complement strand
ATACAACAGCGTGGCATCGCCCGCCAACTGCTGAATACCGGCCTGCCCGTCCAGTTCGGCGTTGAGCGAGGCCTTGATCATGCGGAGTGCAATGGGGCTTTTATCGAGCATCTTACGGCACCACGCAATCGTGGTTTCTTCCAACTGATCGAGCGGCACAACTTTATTGACCAGTCCCATGTCCAGGGCTTCGTGGGCGTCGTACTGATCGCAGAGAAACCAGATTTCGCGGGCTTTCTTCTGGCCGACGCAGCGCGCCAGATAACTCGCGCCGAAGCCGCCGTCGAAGGAGCCGACTTTCGGGCCGGTCTGGCCGAAGCGGGCGTTGTCGGCGGCGATGGTGAGGTCGCAGATGACGTGCAGCACGTGACCGCCGCCGATGGCCCAACCCGCCACCATCGCTACCACGGGCTTGGGGATGGACCGGATGAGCTTCTGCAAATCGAGCACGTTGAGGCGCGGGACGGTATCCTGGCCCACGTAGCCGCCGTGGCCGCGCACGCTCTGGTCGCCGCCGGAACAGAAGGCTTTGCCGCCCTCGCCGGTGAGGATGACGACGCCGATATCCGTCCGCTCGCGGCAGATGTACATCGCCTCAATCATCTCCTGCACCGTCAGCGGCGTGAAGGCGTTGTGGACGTGCGGGCGGTTGATGCTGATTTTGGCGATGCCTTCCGCGAAGGTGAACAGGATCTCCTTGAATTCGCGGATGGGTTGCCAGTTGAGTTGATTATTCATTTGAAACGAATGGCTTTGCGTACTTAGCGAGCTTTGCGCGATAATTTTTCTCGCAAAGCTCGCTAAGTACGCAAAGCTGGTTATGAAAAAGCTTGCTTGACGGCGGCGCGGTATTGCTCGAAGAATTCGGCGTTCACCTGGGAGTCGGTTTGGATTTCTAGTACGCCGCCGGCGCCTTCCGGGCCGAAGAAAACCGGTAGGGCGGCTTCAAGTTTCGCCATCGAGTCGACGGGGAAGTAGGGGAGGTGGAAGTCGCGGCAGAGGTTCTCGGCCGTGAGCTGCTGGCGGGTCTCGAAGAACTCGCCCAGCTCGGGCTGCTGGCGCGGGCCGTCGATGATTCGGAAGATGCCGCCGCCGTGGTTGTTGAGCAGCACCACGCGCAGGTTCGGCGTGGGGTAGTTGTGCCAGAAGGCGTTGCGGTCGTAGAAAAACGCCACGTCGCCGGTGAGGAGCACGACTTGCTTTTCCGGCTCCGCCAGCGCGTAGCCCACGGCCGTGGACGTGCAGCCATCAATGCCGCTGGTGCCCCGGTTGGCGAAGACTTCCACGCCCGCCGGCACGCCGAGGATGTTGGCGTAGCGCACCGCCATTGAATTGGCGAGGTGGAGGGCAGTGCCTTTTGACACTTGTAGAAGTGACCGTCCAAGTGAGGTAAACTCGACGAAGGTGTTTGACTCCCGACTAACGGTTAGCGCGGCGGTTGCTCTTGCTTCAGCTGCGATCCATTCTCGCCGGTAAGTCAGGTTTTCACTACTAATATCAGCATCCCCCCAAGCCGATTCCAGCAGCCAAGCGCCATCCCGAATAATATGCGTGAGCATTGAAAAGGGGTCAGCTATTGGCCCGGCTTGCTGAATGTGCCAATGCTCACGCGGCGGATAAGCCCGCAGCCATTGTTTCAATGCTTTTGACAGAACGGGGCCACCTACTGTAATAAGAACTTCCGGGTGTAAAGCAGTGCGCAATTTATCAGCGCCGCCCGTCAAAATTTGCTCGTGCCTAAGTATCCAGGAAGACTTACTGCGAACGTCCCGAGTTGGACTAAGACTACTGAGCGGCTCAATCAGAACCATTCCGCCACACTTAGCACAAAAAGCTTCAATTGTTTGAGCCCCTACTTCTCTGCCAGCGCCTTGACCAGCGATCAATAGTATTCGACCGTTAGCTTGTTTTAGTGAGGCATTTAGTGCGTTAAGCACGTCCTTACCAGGATAATACATCCTGTTGCCAAGCTCGCTTACCATCCGCACCTCCTCAAATACCACCTCCCCCGTCGGGTACAGCGGCTCGCGTAGGGGGATGTTGACGTGGACCGGCCCCGGCGGGTAGGCTTTCGCCAGATTGATCGCCTC
>JBKJUQ010000162.1:0-4566 GCA_046590685.1 Hymenobacteraceae bacterium | reverse complement strand
CATCGCGCTGGCGCTGCCCGGCGCGGCTACCTCGGGGGGGCGCTGGCTGGTGGATCGGCTCCTCTACCACGCCGGCCGGATCGGCACGTACGCGGTGCTGGGCGCGGCCGTGGGTTTGGTGGGGCGGAGCCTGCACCTGTTGGGCTGGCAGCAGGGGCTGTCGATCACGTCGGGCATTCTGATTCTGCTACTGGTGGTCGTGCCCGAAGCGGCCCGCGCCCGCGCGGCCCGCGCGCTGGGGTTGGCGCGGCCGCTGGCGGCCGTGCAGCGCCGCCTGGCCTACTGGTTTCAGCAGCGCGGGAGCGGCGCGCTGCTGCTGACTGGTGCCCTCAACGGGCTGCTGCCTTGCGGGATGGTATATCTGGCACTAGCTGGGGCGCTGAGCGCGCCGGGCGTCGGGGGCGCGGCCACTTATATGGCCCTCTTCGGAGTGGGCACGCTGCCGCTGCTGTTGGGCGTCGGGCTTACCGGCCGGCTGGTGGCCCCGGCCGTGCGCTTCCGCTTACGGCGGGCCGTGCCGTGGGCTGCGGGGGCGCTGGCCGTGCTGTTCATCGTGCGCGGGCTGGGCCTGGGGATTCCGTACCTGAGTCCGGCCGCCGGACTACCTGTGCCGGGGCAGCCGTACCAGGCGGTGGTATGCCACGAGGGCGAAAAGCCGTGACGGGCCTACTTGCCAGATCGGGTAGTGCCGACCGACTCGTTACAACGCAACCCGGCGGGGCAAGTATACCGACTACGCCTCGGCCTGAGTCAGAGAATCAAGTTTACTAACCGGCATTGCCGCACTACCCGTACGATGAGCGCTAAATTCAATCTCCACACCACCGAAGGCCGTGACCAGTTCACTGACTTTGTGGAAGGCATTACCCGTCAGGATCTGCGTCGCCTGCTGGAAGCCAATCCCGCGGCGACGGGCGAAGAGGTGGCCGATCACTTCGCCTCGACGGCGGCAAGCCACTACCAGGGCGCGCACGGGTACTGGGATCTGGCGGCGGGCGGCTTCACGGCGCTCACGAATGACAAAGCTGTGGAGCGCACGACGTTCATCGAAGTAGGCGACCGATTGATACGCGAGCGTTCGGCCAAGGGCGCCTGAATAGAACTAAGTATGACGGTTGTACTCGTGGCGACTAACGAGTAAGGCGGTTACTGGCTGTTGAAGCGGCTCCCGAAAAGAAAAAGCCCCGTCAGCGTAAAGCTAGCGGGGCTTTTTGCAGAGAAGGAGGGATTCGAACCCCCGATACCCTTGCAGGTATAACGGTTTTCGAAACCGTCGCATTCGACCACTCTGCCACTTCTCTGGGTAAGTATCCCTTCCGGCGGGGTCGGTGGGTAAGCCGGATGGGGGCGCAAAGGTAAAAATGCGCGACGCAAGCCGCAAGCGGCGGCTAAAAAAAAACCGTCGGCGGCCGGGGGCTAGCTGTCGTAGGCGAGGTCGTCGGGACGTGCGCCCGATCCGGTGCGTTCCAGACGCCGCGTGACGGCATCAATGCTGATGTTGATCTCAAAGCCGAACACCAGCATCATACACACGAAATCGAGCCACACCATCACGCCCACGAGCGCGCCGATAGTGCCGTAGAAGTGGTTGTACGAGTTGAAAATGCGGATGTAGACCGTGAACAGAAACGAGACGAGGAAGATGAGCAGCGTGGCCACTACGGCCCCCGCCGAGAAGAACGGCCACTTATCGTCGACGGCCGGCACGTAGTAGTAGATGACCGACGTGGTAGCGAAAAACAGCAGCAAAACGCTCAACACCTTCAGCATCGACAGCAGTGCGGGCGTCGTCTGCTCGGAAAGCAGTTCGTGAAAGACGAGGAAATCGACGATGTAGGTGCCGAAGAACAGCCCCGCCACGCTCAGCAGCAGCACCAGGGACAGGATGATGGTGAGGGCCGTGGCAATCAGGCGCTTGCGCAGGTACGAGCGGTGGCGGAAGGTGTGGTATTTCTTATCGAAAGCGTCGAGCAGGGCCATAATCCCGTTCGAGGACAGAATCAGCGCGAACAGCACCCCCGTGCTCAGCAGGCCGCCGTGGGGGATGTTGATGATGTCGGCAATGGTGGTTTGGGTCGCGACGAACATCTCGCGCGGAATCGCATCCTGCAAGGCCGTCATAATCTCCGTGTTGAGATTGGCGACCGGGATGTACGGAATCAGCGTGAACAGGAAGATGATGGTCGGGAAGAGCGAGAGCGTGAAATTGAACGCCATGTAGCTCGCGCGCTTCGTGATAGAGTCGAGCTTGAGCTGATCGATCAACTCATCCACCACATCGTACACCGATACCACTCCGCCATCGTCGGCCCGAAAGCGGATGCCGCGCAGCCACACGATAAATCGGCGGTACGGGCGGCGCTTGGTGACGTGGCGGGTAAGCATGGGTGAATTGTGAGATGAGAACTGTGAATTGTGAAATGCAGACTGTAAGATGCGAAACGGAAAGAAGCGTGTCGAGACCTCACAATTCACACTTCTCATTTCACATTTCAGTAAAATACGGCGCCAGCCGCTCCTTGATGTGCGCCGGGATGCGGGTAGGACGGCCGGTGGCTTTGGCGGCGAACACGAGGGTCGTGAAACCGGTGTTCAGCAGCTCGCCGGCTGCGTTTCGCGTCTCGATATCAAAGCGAATGGAGCTGGCCGTGGGGAGCTTGAGCAGGCGGATTTCCAGACTGAGGACATCGTCGTAGTACGCCGGGCGGTGATAGCGGATGTTGAACTCGACAACCGGGAGCATTACGCCAGCGGCTTCCATCGCCGCGTACGGCAGTCCCAACATTCGAAACGCTTCCGTGCGCGCCACTTCGTAATAGGCCGCGTACTGGCCGTAGTATACGTAGCCCATCTGGTCGGTTTCGGCGTAGCGTACGCGCAGCGTGGTGGTGTGAGTGAACATTTGCGATTGAGCGACTGGGTGATTTGCGATTGCTGGGCGACGAATGAAAAAACACTAATCACTCAATCGCTCAATCACAAATCAACTAGTGAATTCCTTTCTCGTTGAGCGCCGCGCGGTAACGCCGGGCATTGGCGGTATGCTCAGTGGGGGTTGCGGCGAAGTTGTGGTAGCCCGAAAAATCTTCCTTAGCGCAGAAATACAGATATTTATGGTCCTCGGCGCTGAGCACGGCGTTGAGGGCGCCCTTGGTGGGTAGCATAATGGGACCAGGCGGCAGGCCCTTGACGCGGTACGTGTTGTAGGGTGACTCGGTCTTGAGCATCGGTCCGGTGACGCGCCGGATCAAAAAATCGCCGGTGCGGGAGCCCACAGCGTACACGACCGTGGGGTCGGCCTGCAGCAGCATCCCGCGGCGGAGCCGGTTGAGGTACACCCCCGCGATGCGCGGCTGCTCATCGACGTGTAGCTGCTGCTCGCCCTGCACGATAGCCGCCAACGTGCTGACCTGCACCGGTGTAAGGCCGAGGGCCTCGGCCTTGGCGCGCCGCTCGGCCGTCCAGAAACGCTCGTAGGCGGCTTTCATCTTGAGAATGACGGACGCGGGCGGCGTCGTCCACCACGCCTCGTAGGTATCGGGCAGAAACATGCTCAGGACCGTCGTCGTGTCCATGCCGAGGTCGAGGCCGCGCACGAAGCTCGGGTCGCGCAGCAGCGAGTCGAACTGGCCGGGACGCGCGGCAAATTCTTTATCGAGCCGGGTGGTAAGCAGCCGCCGCAGCCGCACGGGCCGAATCGTCAGCCGAACGGGTGTCTGCTCGCCGGCGCGCAGGCGGTTGATGAGCTGTAGGTTGGTGAGACCATCGGTGAGCTCGTAGAGGCCGGGCTTCACGCGCTCGTCGTAGTGCTTGAGCTTGGCCACGAATCGCAGCGAAAGCTGATCGACGATGACGCCGGAGGCCTCAATCGAGTCCATCGTGGCTTCGTAGCTCTGGCCGGCCCGGATGCGTACGAGAGTACGCTGGCCGTTTGGCGTTGCGATATTGGGGGTGAAGAAGACTTGGTAGAAATAGTAGGAGAAGCTGACCATCAAAAAAGCGAACAGCAGAAACCCGCCGCGCAGGTATTTCTGAGTCGTCGAAAGCTGGCCGGCAGAGCGGCGGCGGGGCGTGGGAGAAGCCATCCAGGGAAAAAAGCGAGCGTAGAGTAGTGACTAGAGTAGCGACGAAAAACAGACTGGTAACCGCCCCACCACCCCGGCTGATTGCTGGTGGCGAGGCGCATCCGACCCCCAAGCGGTCATATTACGAACCAGTTGCGTCCGCCGAATTGAGGATTCGGGGCTCAACTGGCCTGGCGTACGGATATTTGTAGGCTGGCAAAATTACCGTCGGGCCCGCCACCCGGCGTTGCCACCCACCTGTCGGATTTCCTCCTTGCTTCACCTTTTCCCACCGAATGTGCCCATGCTGACGCGTACTTCTCTTATTCGCCACTGGCTGGCTGCCGCGGCGGTCGTGGTGCTTGCCGCCACCAGCACGCCGGTGGCGTTCGCGCAACCCGGCGGTGGTGGCTGCAACTTTCCGCTCCCCGTCCCCCTTCTCCCCCCGGTTGATACGCTGGGGCAGTACACGTTCACGGGGGCCTTAGGCTCCGAGGTCACG
>JBKJUQ010000093.1:0-3995 GCA_046590685.1 Hymenobacteraceae bacterium | reverse complement strand
GCGGAGAAGCGGTCGACCTTGACGAGCAGAATCGCTGAGTCGGGGTTGAAAACCGGCTGGCGCGAAATCCAGACGGCGTCGCGCCAGCCGGTTTTCAACCCCGACTCAGCGATTCTGCTCGTCAAGGTCGACCGCTTCTCCGCCGGTAATACCGTGGCTTCCTTGCCGCCTGGCGACACCTATACCAAAACCGTCAACGTTACGCTGCCGCGCGACCTGACCGGGCAGTTTTTCGTGTACGTGCAGACCGATGCCGACAACCGCGTCTTCGAGTTCACCGGTGAGGACAACAACGTCACGCGGGCGACCGGCAACGGGGTCCTTATCTCCTTACCGCCGACTTACCCCGACCTGGTGGTTACGAGCCTGACGGTGCCCGACACGCTCACCTTCGGCGAGCCGTACCTCGTGCGGTGGACGATCAAAAACCAGGGCGCCGGCCCCACGACCGTTCCGTTCAGCGACCGTGTGGACTTCGGCCTCGACTCTACGCTGACCGGCATCGCCCGGCAGGTCGGTACGCTCGCGTTCAGCGGAACGCTGGCGGCGGGGCAATCCCTGACGCGGCAGCTCACCGACACGCTGCGCTTCGCGACCAACCTCGCCGGGCAACGGGTGCGCTTTGTGGTGCGCACCGATATCAACGACGAGGAATACGAAGTAAACGGCTCGATTGGGGAAACCAACAACCGCCGCGTCAGCGTCAATGGCACTGGTGGTAGCGGTAGCGGCAGTGGCGGGGTGCAGTTCACCGGCGACGGGCAGAGCGGCAGCCAGGGCGCGCGCTTCCAGGACCTGACCGTCACGGCCTTCACCGCGCCGGCCACGGCCGGCTCGGGCAGTGTTAT
Organism: Hymenobacteraceae bacterium; assembly: GCA_046590685.1. Classification (GTDB taxonomy): domain Bacteria; phylum Bacteroidota; class Bacteroidia; order Cytophagales; family Hymenobacteraceae; genus JANNMJ01. The sequence continues at coordinate 3,147 of JBKJUQ010000093.1, read as the reverse complement.
CAGCGTGACGGCTACCGTGCAGAACCTCGGCCCGCACCCCGTAGTGAACGCCTCGTGGCGCGATATGCTCTTCCTCTCGGCCGACTCGGTACTCGACGCAGCCGACTCGTTCCTGCGTGAGTATGCCCACCAAGGCGACTCCCTCGCCCTGAACGCGACGTACTCGCAGGCCGACGACGCCGTCGTACTACCCAACGGCATCAACGGAACGTTCTTCCTGCTCTACCGCGCCGTGCATTCGGCCGCGAGCAACCTGACGGACCCGGTTGACCTGAACAACCTTGCCGTCAGCCGGCTGCAAATCTCGCTCACCCCGCCGCCCGATCTGGTGATTACGGCGATGACGGTGCCGGATACGGTCTTCGCGGGCCAAAGCCTCGCGGTGCCCTACACGGTGCGCAACCAAGGCCCGGGACCGATGGTGATCCGGGCGGGCTTCGGGCAGTGGAGCACCAACTTCACCGTCAGCCCGACCAGCACCAACCAGGGGGTTTCGGCCGGCTCGCACAGCCAGACCCGGCTGCTGCTGGCGGGCGAAAGCCTGACCGACACGGCCAGCATCAGCTTTAACCGGACGCTGCTCGGCAACCTGTTCGTGGTGGCCGCCGCCGACGCTTCGAACCTGGTGTACGAGCACACCAACGAAGGCAATAATCAGCTGGCGCGGCTCGTCCACGTGAAAGCCGCGCCGCTGAGCGACGTCGTCATCACCGCCCTGAGCGTGCCCGACACGGTGCGCCTCGGCGAGCCGGCTACGCTTTCGTTCACGGTTCAGAACCAGTCGGCCGCGCGTACCGTGGGGAACCTGCAAACCAACCTCTCCCTCACGAGCGGCCGCACGCTGGGCAGCCCGGCACCGCGCACGTTTTTCGGTAGCAACCTGGTCAGTGAGTTCTTCGGGGCGCCCGTGCTCGAGCCCGGCCAGCAGCTTACCCGCACCGTCACGGCTACGCCCCTGACCCTTACGCCCGGCCGCTACCGCGGCGAGGGGCTGACGAACGCGACGCAGACCATCCCCGAGACGGACCTGACGAACAACCGCGCGCTCTCGCCCGATTCGCTCGCCCTGCATATACCCACGCTCACGCTGGGAGTGCCGATTATCAATATTCCGCTCTTTGACGCCAACCCGCGCTTCTGGCAGCTCGCCGTCGGGGCCGACCTCGACGTATTGCTGACCCTGACGACGACGCGGTCCCAGAACGGCGCTAACGAGGTGTACGTGGCCCACGAGCGCATCCCGACGCCGTCAGACTTCGACCACAAGTTCCGCCTGCCCGAAGGGCTCAACCAGCAGGTGCTGATTCCGGGTACGCTCGCCGGCACCTACTACATTCTGGTACGCAACATCGCCGGCGGCGAATTTATGACGCTGCTGGCGCGATCGCTGCCGTACTCGATTCAGGCCATCGAGCCGGCGCGGGTCGGGCAGGGTACTGTTACGACGGCCCTCACGGGCGCGGCGTTCCGGCCGGGCGTCGTGGTGCGGCTGCGCCACCCCACCACCAATGCCTTGGCGGCCACTGCGCAGGTGAGCGATTTCACTTCGTCGATGGAGCTGGGGTTGCGCTGGGACCTGAAGAGTGTGCCAGTGGGCACTTACACGGTAGAAACCGAAAACCCTAACGGGGCCATTCAGCAGCTCGTGAATGGGTTGACGGTGGAGCCGGTGTCTCTGCTCGGCGGCGATTATTTCGCCAACGCACCGAGCGCGGTGCGCAAAGGCCGGAGCGGATTGTTTTCCTTCACGTTCCGCAACACCAGCAACGTGGATATCCCGGTGTTGCACGGCCAGTTTGCGATGTTTGAGAACGTGGGCGTCGTTGATGTGCGCGCCACGCAGGGACGGGTGCTGCTGGGCAAAGACTGGGATTTGCTCCAGGACCCCAACCAGCCGGTCGAGAACTTCTACAAGCCCGGCGACGGCATGGTGTACGTACCCTTCATCGCGCGGGATCTGGCGCCTGGCGCCGTAGTGGGTGTCCAGTTCCAAGCCGATTTGAGCCGGATTCCGAGCGCGCAGCAGCCCGCGCAGATTACCATTCATCCGGTGATGTACATCTACACGCTGCCCCAGCTTCTGCGGCGCGTCGGCGCTTACATAGAAGTTATGCGCCTGGCCGGCGTAGTCGCTCCGGAAGATATCAATATTTCCAGCAGCCCAGAGCTGCTGACACTCTTCGGCAATCGAAGCGCCTTTAACGATTCGCTACTTACCCGTCTGTTCGCTACCGGCTTGATCCAGCCGCGCGATACGGCAGGGTTTAATTTCCTGTGCGACTCGTGCATCGGCATAACCCGGAGCTCGACCGTGGCAGCAAGCTACACCTTCTCCCCCGGCAGCTCGCCCGGCCGACTGACCCTGCCGACAGCCACGTTGGGGCCGGATCAGTCGCTGCTCTGGGAAATAAACGACTACAACGGCACGCCCGGCCAGAATCCGGGTTGGGATCTGATTGAAGCAACTGGTGGGCTCGCCATCACGGCGACGGCGGCGCGGCCGTTCGTGGTTCACGTAGCTTCCCTGCTGCCAAACGACCAGCCTGGCCTGCTCGCCGGCTGGGCGCCGGCTTTCAATGCCCGCTGGCCGTTCGCCACCGCCACTGGTGGCATCACGGGCTTCGCACCGAATAAATTCCGGCTCGACCTGACCGATTTCACTGACCATAACGCCACGTTCGGCGGTGTCTTCTCGGTAGCGCAGTCGGGCGATACGCTGCTGATCGTGTTCACCGCGGCGCAGCCGGGCGTGGGGCAGGCGGGCATTCCCGGCGCGCCGGGCGCACCCGGACGGCCTGGCTCTGCGGGCGGACCAGGTGGCCGTGGCAACGGCATCATTGCGCCCGGTCCGGGTGGCGCGGGCGGCGCGGGCGGGTCGAGCCTCCCAGGGCGAGTCAATAGCCAAGGAATCATCACCGGGAGCGTGGCGGCCGGCCCTGGTGGCCCCGGCGGCCCCGGCGGCCCCGGCGGCCCCGGCCAGAACGGCGGCACGGGCGGACCGGGCGGCGTAGGCGGCACGGGCGGCCCGCTGTCTCCCGGTGGCCCCGCCGGCCCCGGTGGGGGCGGTGGCAACGGCGGCAATGGCGGCAACGGCGGCGACGGCGGTAATGGCGGCGACGGCGGCGACGGCGGCGACGGCGGTGGCTC
>JBKJUQ010000501.1:0-22600 GCA_046590685.1 Hymenobacteraceae bacterium | reverse complement strand
CTGCAACGGCCTCTGACAAGCGACGGGCTGGCCGGATAAAACGGGTGGCGGAAGTACGCCCCTAACTTATGATGACAAATCGGTTGTTTAATTATATCCAGCGGCTTTCACCGCTGCCGTGGTAGCGGGCCAGCGCCCCGCGCTACTTATTTTTGCCCTATGGGAGTGTACGTCAATTTCGAAGCCCTTTGCATTGATGACTCGGGCCGGCCCGAGGGCTGCCCGCCGAAGCGCTGGGTGCGCAAAGGCCAGGTTTATACCGTCACGGAGGTGTGCAAGGCGATCAACCGCGCCGGCGAGCTGAGCTTCCGCCTCGCCGAAGTCAAGCCGCCGCAGCCGCTCGAAGTCTTCCTGGCCCGCCGCTTCGAGCCGCTCTCCGATGCCCCGCTCGACGAAGCCCGCCGCATTCTGGAGGAAGAAGGCGAATTGGTGGAAGTGGAAGCCCGCCCCGTGAGCCGCCCGTTCGAGCCGCTGAAAACGAGCTGGAATTAGGCGCCGATCTTCAACGGCCGGGGCGGAGCCGCAGCCAAGCCGTTGTGCGGACTTTAGTCCGCCGTTAGGGCTTGTGAACGGCGGACTAAAGTCCGCACAACGACGGGCGGCCGACTTTTCGGCTAGGCGCTAACCGATGTGGACGGCGCACTCCGAACGACGGCAGGAAGGCGCCCCCGGGGCCGCGCTGGAGATGGGGCACCCCCACCGCGCGGGGTGGCCCGACCGCGTATCTTTCTGCACGATGCCGCGCTTTCTGCCTGTTTTCCTGCTGCTGACCCTGCTGGGCGCCCGCGCGGTCTGTGCCCAGGCCTACTTCAACAACCGCTACGCCAATAACGGCGGCGGGAGCACACAGAGCGGCTTCACCAATCTGGCAGTGGCTGATGAGCAGGTGCTCGATTCGGGCTACGTGGCGATTGGGCAGGCGGCAGCCTATCCCTATCCGTCAGGAAATGGGTTAGTCATCAGTCGGCTGCGGCCGGATGGCAGCCAGCGGCGGGTGCGCTACTACGGCCGGCCAAATCACGATTACTATACGGCCTTCGGCAATGGCTTTCTGCGAGTGCCGGGTGGCTACGCGATGCAAGGTGGCGTAACCGATCCAGGCGGCATCAATAAGGCAATGCTCTGGCGCTTCAACGACGCCGGCGACACAATTTGGACCCGCACCTACGGCAGCCCCAACGGCAACGCGCGCATCATCTATTCAATGTGCCGGACTCGTGATGGGGGGTACGCACTCACGGGGGCCTCCACTATTACGGTCAACCCCTACAATGCGGACCTCTGGCTATTGCGCACTGACTCGCTCGGCGCGGTGCAGTGGAGCAAAACCTACCACTTCGGGCGGGCAGAAGAAGGCGTCAGTATCGTACCCACAGCCGACGGGGGGTTCCTGATCGGCGGGCAGACGGAGGTATACTACGACCTCGACTACCAGGCCCTGGTACTCAAGGTCGATTCGCTGGGCCAGGAGCAGTGGCGGCGCACGTTCGGCACGCGCTTCACCGTCGAGGCGGCGGCGATGGTGACGATGCTCAACGACAGTGTGGCAGTGGTGGCCACCACCAACACGGTTGCCAACGTCAACGGCTACGAGCAGCACCGCGTGATACTTTACCACCTGGAGCTGACGGTAGGCGCCACGTTACGCCGGCGCGCCTACGGTCCGGCGCGCAACGGCACTTCGCCGTGGGCGCTGCACACGCTCGCCGACGGCTCAGTGGTGGTGGCCGGCCAGTGCGGCGACCCGACGGGCGCCACGCCGGTGGGCAACGGTTTTCAGCAGGGTTTCGCGCTCAAGGTGTGCCCCGACGGCGATTCGGTCTGGTACCGCACGTACAAGAAGCTCACGGGCGGCAACAGCCAGAATTTTCTGCGCGATTTCCGGCCCACCGCCGATGGTGGGTTCGTGGGCGCGGGCTTCTTGTTTACGGCCGCGCCCGACACGGGCTCCTCCGACGCGTGGGCGTTCAAAACCGACTCGTCGGGTCACGTGCTGCCCGGCGGGCGGCCCAGCCGCATACGTTGCCCGCCCCCGCCGGTCAGTGTGGGGCTGGCAGAGGAGGCAGCGGAACGACTGGTAGACATCTGGCCCAACCCGGCCCCCGACGGCCGCTTCACGGTGCGGGCCGCCGGGGGCGGGCCGGAGACGCGCGTGACGTTTGCCGTGCTCGACGCGCGGGGCCGCACCGTGGCGGCCGGCGAGCTGGCAGGCGCCGAAACGGTGGTGGATGTAAGTCGCCAGCCCCCCGGCCTCTACCTGCTGCGCCTCTCATGGCCCGACGGCCGCACCGCCACCCGCAAGCTGGTGCGCTGAACAACGTCGCCCTCCAACGTACCCGGCGCTCTCCGAGCGACGGGGGAAAGCTGTCCTAAGGGGTAGGTCAGGCGGCATCAACCGTCGCTCGGAGAGCGCCGGCGACCATTCCACCGGTCCGGAAGCGCGTGAGCCGCGCCTGTCCCAACTAAATTTCAGTAGCCTGTTTGGGACACGAGCCGTCCCAAAAAGAATTCTGTGAAAAATTTGGGACCAGCAGTGTCCCAAAAATTCCCGCACGGCCAATTTGGGACAGTTGATGCCGGATCGAGACCGTTACGCTTCCGCGCCCGCCGCCAGCCGGTACAGCACGGCCATCCGCACGGCGACGCCGTTTTCCCCCTGATCGAGGATGATGGAGTGCCCCGATTCGGCGGCTGTTTCGATTAGCTACCACGGCCCGCGACCAGCAAGCGGCTGGTGCACTGACGCGTTGCCGGACTCGTGCGGGCGCGAGGGGCGCCCGGTCCGTCGGTTCTGCCAGAAGTTTGGGCAGGAGATTTTCGTAAATTCAAAAAATTTCCTCCCAAAATTGCGGAGGCGCCGCGCCAGTCGATTTTAGCGCGGTTTCGCCGTCCGCGGGATGGGGTATCGTACTTTGGGTGGAGAAGCCAGATCGCTCCCTTACCCTTACCGGCAGACGACCGCTCCCCAATCGTACGCGCCAGTGGGTAGCGCTCCCCAACGCTGAGCAGGCAGTCACTCAGCGCCTCCCCTATCCGCTCGCTCTCCGCCGACTTCGCCCCCCCTTGATCCCCATCGCTAACCTCTATTACCTGCTGTGCTACGCGTGGGACGTGCTGCCCCCGCGCGGCGCGGTGCCGGGGGCCGCGGCGGAGGAAAGCCCGACCGCCGCGCTCGCCCTCCTCACCCACCTCCTGACGCTGGGGCTGACGCAACGCCAGCGGCGCGGCTTCCCGGTGACGTTTATCCCTGTTGAAACCATTGGTCCGCACCCGCGCGGGCAACTGCTGCCCGGTCGCCTCGCCCGCTTACCCCAGGCGGCGGCGTTGGGCCACGTGCCTAGTCGGCACTACCAGCCCACGCTCGACACGCCCCTGCACCGCGTGGTTGTCACCGCGTTACGCCGGTCCTTAGCCACTCCGCCAGGCGATTTACCCCCCGCGCTACGCCGCGCGGGCCGGGCGGCTTTAGCACCGCTCACGGCCGTGACCAGCCTCACCGAGCTCTGTCCGGCTACGGTCACGGCGGCCGCCCGCACGCTGCGGCCCGCCGACACGACGGCACATCTGCTGCTCCGCGCCGCCGAGCTGCTGCTGCTGAACTTGCTCCCGACCACCCACCGGTCCGACGGCCCGACGTCTGCCCGCACGCGCTTCCACGACTTTCGCGCCGACGAGGTGCAGATGGGCCGCGTCTTCGAAGCATTCGTGCGCAATTTCCTCCGCCGCGAGCAGCGCGCCGCCGCGGTTTCGTCCGATGTGCTGCGCTGGCGCGGGGCCACCGCCACCACTGCCTCGGCCCTGCCGCTGCTCCCCGTGATGCGGACCGACACGACCCTGACGACTCCCGCGCGCCGGCTCGTCATCGATACCAAGTTCTACGCCCGGCCTCTCGCCGGCTCGCGTTTCGAGAGCGCGCGGCTTCTGGCGCCGCACCTTTATCAGCTGCTCGCGTATCTGCGGAACCAATCGGCCGCGCCCGGCCAACGCGTGGAGGGTATGCTCCTCTACCCGGCCAGCGCCGCCAGCGGCGATTTATTCCTTGACTATCAGCTCGAAGGTTTTCGCGTACAGGTCCGCACGCTTGATTTAGCCGTGCCGTGGCCGCAAATCCAGCAAACATTGCTCGCACTTGTTGCTGATTGACTAACGAACCCTAGGCCCGAACTTCGTGCTTCGTAATTCGTCCTCTGATTTTGCTTTTTGTGGGTTACGACCGCACCCTTTTCCGCATTAACCCCTGATGGCTGCCACCACTGCTCCGCCCGTTTATCCGGACGAGGCGCTGGTCGCGGCCGTTCGCTCGGGCGATGACCGCGCTCTGGAACGCCTGTACCGGCAGCACTACCCCATGGTAGCGCAGTTGGTGCGGACCAACAGTGGCTCCGACGATGAGGCAAAGGATATTTACCAGGAGGCCGTGATCGTGTTCTACGAGAAGGCCAAGCAGCCCGACTTCGTGCTGACCTGCCAGGTAAAAACTTACCTCTACGCCGTGAGTCGGCGGCTCTGGCTCAAGCGTCTGGCGGAGCGTAACCGCTTCGCGACCCCCTTCGCCGACACGGAAACGTGGCCGCCGGAGGGAGCCGCCGTGGCCGAAACCCCGCGCGACGAGCGTTGGGCCCTCGGGCAGGAAGAGCGCTACCACTCGATGGAGGCGGCGCTTCACCAGCTCGGCGAGCCCTGCCGCTCGTTGCTCGAAGGGTTTTACCTGCGCGAGCAATCGATGACTGATTTAATGCACGAACACGGCTACGCGAACACCGACACCGCTAAAACCCAGAAATATAAGTGCCTCGGCCGCCTGCGCAAGCTCTTTTTCGCGACCTGGAAGCCCGATGAAGAGGAGGATTAAGTGAGCCGGTCGGGCAGACCACCGGCGAATTTTTTCTCCGCTGCCCACCCCACCCACTCCTTCGCTCCGGCCCTTTACCCTTGCAATGTCATACCCCGACCTGCCTTCTTTGAACGACGAGCTACTTGAGCGCTACGAGCGCGGCGAGTTGACCGGTGGCGCCCGCGCCGCGTTCGAGGAGCGCCTGCTCACGGATCCGGCCCTCAACCGCCAGCTCCGTCGCTACCGCGAAACCGTCGACTCCCTGCGTATAGTGGGCGAGCGGCACGATTTGCGGGCAAAATTTCGTGCTTTTCAGGCGCAGCTCGACCACGAAGCCGCGGATGCCGCTTCCGTACGCGCGCAACCCCTCGCCACGGAGCCAGTGGCCGTGCCGGTGGCTATCTCTGCCGTGGCCGAGCAGCCCCGCCCGACGATGACTCTCGACCGGACGCTGCCTACGGCGACTGCACCAGTGGCAGAGGCCGCGCCTGCGCCTGGGACGCTGAGCTTTGACCGGTCGCTGCTGCGCGCCTCTTGGGTTAACCCGATTCAGCAGGTCTGGCGCGCGCACCGCCTCACGATGGGAGTGGCCGCATCAGTCGCGATTCTTACCGCCTTCTCTACGCTTTGGCTGACCGCGGCCTGGAAGCGGTCGCAGCAGCAATCGGCCTACGGCTTTGCGCTCCTGCGCCGGGAAGTGGATAAGCTCAAGCGGACCCAAACGGCGATCATCCGCGACATCAACGCCACAACGCCCGGCACCACCGCCGAGCAGCCCGACCCGGATGGCGGGCGGGCGGCGTCGTTCAGCGGCACCGGCTTCGCGCTCTCCGCGAACGGCTACCTCGTCACGAGCTACCACGTAGTGAAAGATGCCGATTCGCTTCTGGTGGAGGGTGGCGCGCTGCACCGCCGGTTCCGCGCCGTCACGGTGTACCGCGATGAAGCCCACGACCTGGCCATTCTGCGCATTACCGACCGGCGCTTCAGCACGCTCGGCAAGCTGCCCTACACGTTCAAGAAGGCCGACGCCGACTTAGGCGAGCGGGTTTATACCCTCGGTTACCCGCGCGAGGATGTCGTGTACGGCGAGGGAGCGCTGGCTTCCCGCACTGGCTTTGAGGGCGATTCGGCCTTCTACCAGGTTTCCGTCCCCGTGAACCCCGGCAACTCCGGGGGGCCGCTGCTCGACGATCGGGGTAACCTGATCGGGATCATCAGTGGTCGCCAGCTCGATATCCAGAGCGCTGCGTTTGCCGTCAAGTCCACGACGCTGCTGAAGCTGCTCGACAATCTGCCCGCCGACGATACCGCGACCGCCAAGCCGGTGCTGCCGCGGGCCAATCAGTTGGCGGGCAACCGTCGCCCCGAGCAAATTCGCCGCTTGCAAGACTTCGTCTTCGTGGTGAAGGTCTATAACTAGCCCTGCCTGCTTCAGTTTGCCTCTTCTACTGGCGGCTGTTCCTACGGAACAGTCGCCAGTATTTTTTTTGACCAATTACCTGATCAACAATTACTTGTCGCTTGCGTCACATCATCGTGTAGGCACACATTGATGTGATATAAGCCACTAGTAGAACGGAATTTGATTTCAGGTTATCGAGGCCGGAACGACCCGGCGTCCTTCGAAACCCCCAACTTCAAATTCCGATGAACCCGCTATTCCGCTCCCTCCTTATCGTTTTATTCCTCCTGGCTTCGGCCCTGACTTCTACCGCCCAGCACCGCCCTTTGCTTGGGGGAGGAAACACCCGCTCGACGGCCAGCCGCTACTCCATCGTGGAGGAATACAAGAAGGCTTACGCCCGTCCCCGGACGCGCCGGACGCTGTTTGGTAAGCACAAATCTGCTAGCTATTTCTACGTTCGGGCGCATCGGGCGCGTCGGTGGTAGTCACCCGCCACCGTCAATGAGTCGTTTGGCCGTTGTTTCGACAGGCTTACCGTCAAACTTCGGCCGTTCGGGAAACCGCTTGAAACAGACAACTACGATTATAGCGTACACCGCTGGTTGTTGTGTGTATTTCCTTCGCTTCCGCACTCCGATGCGCCTAACCATCACGTCCGCGTTACTGCTGGGGCTCGCCAGCTTATTCCTTCTGCCCGAGTCTGCCGCCGCCATTACCCTGGCGCCTGGCACTGAGCAGACTACCGTCTACGGATTTGAGTCCGGAACCCGCCGCTCATCCCGGCGCACCAGGCAAATACGCCGGTATAATAAAATGCGCCGGATGGCATTCACGCGGGCGTTCACTAAAAAAACGCGTCGGTCGGTCGCGCGTGCATTCACGAAACAACTGCCCCGGAGCTCGGCGGCCAGATTGTTCGCGAAGCTCAACCGCAGCTACTCGTTTTAAGCCGCGCGGACTCAAGCAGCCAGGCTTGGCTGCGCGCCTCGCACTACCGCAGCCAAGGCGAGGTGCTAGAATATGGGGCAGAATGGCGGACCTTTGTGGTCTTATGGCCGAAACTCTCTTGCTGGATCCCGTCCAGCCGCGCGCGGCGTTGTACCGTCAGCTTCTGCCCCAATTGCGGGCACTCGTAGAATCCGAGTCTGACCCGATCGCCAATGCGGCCAACCTGATGGCCGGCTTGCGCCAAGCACTAGGTTTTTTCTGGGTTGGCGTTTATTACGTCCGCAGCACCGCCGAGCGGGCCGAACTCGTACTCGGCCCGTTCCAGGGGCCGATCGCCTGCACCCGCATTCGGCACGGTCGGGGCGTGTGCGGCACCGCTTGGGCAGAAGCCCGAACCGTGGTAGTACCCGACGTCGAAGCCTTTCCGGGCCATATCGCGTGCTCCTCAGAGTCGAAGTCGGAGATCGTCGTACCCGTGCTAGCCGCCGATGGGCGCGTAGTAGCCGTGCTCGACGTGGATAGCGACCGGTTGGCTGATTTCACCGATGAGGTAGACCGGGCACCGCTGGAAGAGGTAGCAGCCTTGCTGGCTCGCTATGGCGTACCGTTGTAAAGCCAAGCCATTTTGCGCGTGATCTGTCAGATTGCTGCGCAATAGCGAGGGTGATGATTGTGTTTCGAGGTCACCTTAAGCCTCATTTTGCGCCCTCAGCCGACCAGGCGACTGGTAGCTACAGTCAGCTGTCAGCCTCCCCAAGAGCGCCCCCTGGGGTAGCAACCGACGGATACTCATCAGGTGTTACCGAGCGGTAGGGTGAGGTAATTACCCGAATAGCCCCGTCTCAGTTGACTTTAACTTGCCGATGACGGTGATACCACCCTTCGTCTTATCGCCGATATTGACGAGTACTTCGGTATCAATTGGCACGAACAGGTCGACGCGGGAGCCGAACTTGATAAAGCCAAACTCTTCCCCTTGCGCGACTTCGTCGCCTTCATCCACGTACCATACGATCCGGCGGGCCATTGCCCCCGCGATTTGCCGAAAGAGGACCTCAGGTCCCGCGGCCGACTCTACCACCACCGTTGTACGCTCATTCTTGGTTGAGCTTTTGGGATGCCAGGCCACGAGGTATTTGCCTGGGTGGTAGCGGAAGAACTTCACGACTCCCGATACCGGATTGCGGGTGATGTGCACGTTGATCGGCGACATGAAAATCGAGATCTGCTTGCGCACGTCCTTGAAATACTCGGGCTCCTCAACGTTCTCGATTACCACTACCTTGCCGTCGGCGGGCGCAATCAGCAGGTCATCGTGCAGCAGCAGGTGCCGCAGGGGCGAGCGAAAAAACTGCAGCAACGCCAAAAACACGACCACTGAAATCACCAGGAATATCGTGTTGAAGGTCTGGTTATGGGTTAACCGGCTTAGCCCCACGTTCACCAACAGCAGACCGATGGCCGTGTAGAACAGGATCCGGCGGCCTTCCTTGTGAATTTTCATTGGGGCGGAAACGAGCGAAAGCGAGTGGTACGGGCAGAGCAAAGAAACAGCCGCGCGACCGAATGCCTCTCTAAAACAGGTCAGCCCGAGACGATTGTCCCGGGCTGACCTGTTTTAGGAGGTGGAAATGCCTAAAAGCCGCCGCGGAAGCGGTAGGTTGTCGCCACTTTATCGATTGCGACGATGTAGGCGGCGATCCGCAACGACACGTTGTGGCGCTGGCTCGTGGCGTACACCTTGTTGAAAGCCTCCGTCATGATATGGTCGGCGCGCTGATTGACCGTTTCCAGATCCCATTTGAAGCCCATCCGGTTTTGCACCCATTCGAAGTAGCTCACCGTCACGCCGCCGGCATTGGCGAGAATGTCGGGGATAACGAGAATGCCTTTGGAGTTGAGAATATCATCGGCGGAAGCTGCGGTAGGGCCGTTGGCGCCCTCTACGATGAGCTTGGCCTGGATACGCCCCGCATTCTGATCGGTGATGACGTTTTCGACGGCGGCCGGCACGAGCACATCGACGGCAGAAGTCAGCAACTCTTCGGCGGGCATCGAAGTGGCGCCGGTAAAGCCGTTGAGGCGGCCGCCATTGCCGTCTTTGAAGCGGATGGCCGCTTCGATATCGATTCCTTCATCATTCCAGTAGGCGCCGGAAATGTCGGACACCCCTTTCACCTTCACACCGCGCTCGGCGAGCAGGCGCGCGGCCCACGAACCCACGTTACCGAAGCCCTGCACCACGCACGAGGTTTCTTCGGGGTTCATGCCGAGCTTGGCGAGCGCGGCGAGGGTAGTGGTCATCACGCCGCGGCCGGTAGCCTCCGTACGCCCCAGCGAGCCGCCTAATACGAGCGGCTTACCCGTCACGACGGCATTCACCGTCTTGCCGCGCGTTTTGGAGTATTCGTCCATCAGCCACGCCATCTCGCGCGGGCCGGTACCCATATCGGGAGCCGGGATATCCTGATCCTCCCCGAAGATATCGACCAGTGAGGAGGTGTAAGCGCGGGTGAGACGCTCGATCTCACCGACACTCATGTTGGTGGGATCGCAGATGATCCCGCCCTTGGCGCCGCCGTACGGAATGTCGACCACGGCGCACTTCCACGTCATCCACGCCGCCAGCGCCTTTACTTCGTCGAGGAACACGCCCTTATCGTAGCGGATGCCGCCTTTGGACGGCCCCAGAATCGTGGAGTGAATCACCCGGAAGCCTTCGAACACGCGCACCTTGCCGTCGTCCATCGTCACGGGTAGCGAGACAATAACCTGCCGGGCCGGCGACTTGAGGACGTTGTAGGTTTCTTCGTCGAGGCCGAGCACGTCGGCGGCGCGATCGAAGCGAGCCATCATCGACTCGAACGGATTGTCGCGATCGTGAATGGGGGCGGGTTCCTTGTAGGCGGAGGCACGAGCCATTAGGCGGGGGTGGGGGTTGAAGTGGTGAAGGGAACGGCCGCTGCGAGTAGCGGGGCGTTTTGAGGAATCAAAGGTAAGCCAAGGCCGGGGAGGCTAAAGTGCTCGTGACTTTATAGCAGCGTCGACATTTTCACCCAAGCCACCACGAAGGGGGTAGCGAGCAGGAGCGAATCGAAGCGATCGAGCACGCCCCCGTGGCCGGGCAGCAGGCGACCCGAATCCTTGACCCCGAGCGAGCGCTTGAGCATGCTCTCCGTCAGATCACCGAGTACACCAAAAATCGACACCAGCCCCCCCGCGCCCAGCCACTGCACCAAACTCAAGGGCGCAGGCGCCCAGTGGTAGAGCGCCACCGCCACCGCGAGCGTCAGAAAGGTGCCTCCCGCCCAGCCTTCCCACGTCTTGCCCGGCGAGTGGCGCGGGAAGAGCTTGCGGCGGCCCCAGGTACGGCCGGCGGCGTAGGCGCCGGTATCGGCCGCCCAGATCAGCAACACCAGTCCGAGCACCGGCCAACCCGAAAACTGCCCGTCCGGGCCGAACGCGAGCATCGGCAGCAAGCCCAATGGCACGGCAACGTACGCCACGCCAGCCCAGGTGAGCGCCACGTTCACGAATGGCTGCGGATGAGCCGAGCGGTATAATTCGACGACCAGCACCGCCGCCACCGCGGGCGGCAGCAGCCACGGCGCCCACGATGGCAGCCGACCAAGTGCGGCCGCACCGAGTACCACGACCGTGACGATGGCCAGCACCACGCCGGGGCCGCGCTCGGGCCGAAATCCGGCCGTACGCACGAGGCGGTAGAATTCGAGGGCACCCGCTACGGTCAGCAGCAGGACGAGCACCGCCAGCGACTCGGCCCGCCACAGCACCGCCGCCACAAACACGGCCCCGCCCAGTACGCCCACCGCGATGCGCTGGCGCAGGTTACGCGCCTGGGCTACCTGGGCGGCGGGCTCAGTGGTGGAGCTAACGGCGGCGTTAGCGGCTGGAGTCAGCGGAGGAAGCGGGGCGGAATCAGGCATCAGAAGCGGAGGCAAAATGGCCGGCGCGGGGGAGGGTCGGCAGGTCGAGCGGCACGGCACGGGCCAGCAAGTAACGACGCAGCCACCAGAGCAACGCCGCAGTGGCCAAAGTAGAAGTCGCGATCAACCACCCCGGCCATCCCGGCGCGGCTACGTCGGGGATCGGTCGGCTCAGGAGATCGTGCTGCTCCAGATACAGGTGTCCGCGCTCCGTGGCGTTCAGGGCAAAGCTGGCGGCGATCGGAATCCACAGCCGGCCGCTCCAGGCGTAGAGGTAGCCAATGGTTGCCGCGAAGGCCGTATAAGCAAGCAGCAGGTTCGCGTCGTTGACCACGCCACTCAGCAGGGCGACAAGCCAAATGCCGATGCCCGCCCGCCCACGGGCCCACCGGCTCAGCGTAGGCTGCATTATCCCGCGCAGGGTGATCTCTTGTCCGACGACGGCGATCCCACCCATCACCACCACGGCTAACAGCAAGTGCGCGGGGGTGTCGAAGCGGTTCATGGCGGACGAGGCGCGGCCGGTCAAATGGCTAGTGGCCCAAACGGCCTCGGTCAGGTGCGGCAGCAGCCGGTCGGTCCAGTGAATCAACGCCGCATACAACGGGTAGACGATCACCCCCAATCCGCCCGCCCCGAGCAGCCCCGCCGCCGGCGCGCTGGCGAAGCGCCCCCGAATCCATTCCCGAAACAGGCGGCGGGGCACCGTCTGGCGCAGCATCAGCACGGGAGCCACCCAGAATGCCGCCACCCCGATCACGATCTGGTTGATCTCCACGAATTCGCGCCAACCCGGCGGGAATGGCGTGTTTTTGCCGAGAAAGGCCAGGCTGGCAACTTCCAGCCCGGTCAGTTTGATCGCGAGGGGCATGGCAATCAGCGCCCCCACAATCCCGCCCGCCACCACAAATCCAACCAGCATCGCCAGCCGAACGGCGGGGTGCAAAGGGTCGGGCAGCAGGTCGTGGGCCGGGCTACGCATCAGTGGCCAGTGGTTGCGCTACCGATTGGGTAATCGGCTGGCGGCGCCCCCAGTGCAGGCCCACCAGCAGTGCGGTAGTGGCCGCCGCTGAGGCCACTACCCACGGCCACGGCAGCGAATCGGTAGCGTCGGGATCGAAGCCGGGGAGTGCCCCGCGTTGACTCAGGTACAGCATCACCACTTGCAGCGCATTGTTGGTGAAGTGGGCAGCCATCGGTACCGCCAGCCGCCCGCTCCACTGGTAGAGGTAGCCGAAGCCCGCGCCCAGCAGCAGCCGCGGCACGAAGCCCAGAAACTGCATGTGAATGGCGCTGAAGATGATCGCCGTCAGCCAGATGCCCAGGTGGGGACGGTGGCCGACCCAGCGCGTCAGCGTGGGCTGCATCACGCCCCGAAACAGCAGCTCCTCGCCCACTGCGGGTAATAACCCAATCACCAGCACGCCAACGACGAGGTCGGGGAGCGAATGCATTCGGGTGAGCAGCTCGGTCAGGCGCTTACCGGTCTCCTCCTTGGCGCGCATCCAGGCGTCGAGGTCGCCGAACCAGCTGCCCAGGTGCAGACTGGCATTCCAGTCGATGGCGGCCGAAATCAGCGGTACACTCACCAGCGTCAGCCCGACGCCCGCCGCCAGCCACTTGGCCGATACGCGCCCTTGCGCCCGCAGCCACTGCCCAAACGGCCGCGCCGGCAACGTGAACGCCAGCAGGATGAGCGGCGCGACAGTAAACCCGACCAGGTGCGAGAGCCCCTGCACCACGAGCAGGATGCGCGACTGCGCCGGGTGAAAGGCATTGCCGGAAAGAAGGGCGCTCAAACCGTTCAGCGGGACGCCCCACACGACGGCAATTACCCCCCCCGCTAGTGCTATCCCCAGCAAGTACCCCAGTAAAAAAACGCCTACCAGCAGTAACAGCCGCGCGAGAGGCGGCCACGAGTCAGGCAGGGCAGGCGGGAGCAGCGAGGAAGGCAGCATCAGCGGAAGAAACCACCCGCAATCGGGCGACGGATTCGGGTCTTGCCGGCAGCGACCGGGAACCGAAGGAGGATGCCGTAAATTTACGGCCGATTGCCGCGCGTTGCCGAAACCCAGACGCCGGTGCGGCACTCCGTTGATTATCCTGTTGATTTATGGTGCAGATCGGCTCCACGATTACCCTACCCGACTTCCCGCTGCTGCTGGCACCGATGGAAGACGTGAGCGATCCCCCATTTCGGGCGGTGTGCAAGGCGCACGGCGCAGATTTGATGTACACCGAGTTCATCTCCTCCGAAGGGCTGATCCGCGCTGCCGCCAAGAGCCGCCAGAAGCTCGACATTTTTGATTACGAGCGGCCCGTGGGCATTCAACTCTTCGGCTCCGACGTAGATACGATGGCTGAGTGCACGCGCATCTCGGCGGAGGCCGGCCCCGACCTGATCGATATCAACTACGGGTGCCCGGTGAAGCAGGTGGCGTGCCGCGGCGCCGGCGCCGCCTTGCTCCAGGACATCCCGAAGATGGTCCGGATGACCGAAGCCGTGGTGAAAGCCACCACGCTGCCCGTGACGGTAAAGACGCGCCTGGGCTGGGACGACTCTACCCGCAACGTCGAAGAAGTAGCTGAGCGTCTGCAGGACATCGGTATTCAGGCCCTCACCGTCCACGGCCGCACCCGCGCGCAGCTTTATAAGGGGGAGGCCGACTGGAGCCTGATCGCGAGCATCAAGAACAACCCGCGCATTCGCATCCCCATCTTCGGCAACGGCGACATTGATTCGCCCGAGAAAGCCGTCGAATACAAAAATCGCTACGGCGTGGATGGCGTAATGATTGGCCGGGCCAGCATCGGCTATCCGTGGATTTTCAACGAAATCAAGCACTTCATCCGCACCGGCCAGCACGCCCCGCCCCCCACCGTCGCCGACCGGGCGGCGGTCTGCCGCCAGCACCTCGATTTTTCGTTGCGCTGGAAAGGCCCCCGGGCCGGCATCTTCGAGATGCGCCGCCACTACACCAACTACTTCCGCGGCGTCGAGCACTTTAAGCCCTTCCGCACGCGCTTGGTGGAAGCAATGACGGCCGAGGAGATCTACGGCATCCTCACCGAGGTCGAAGAGAGGCTGATGCTGGTGGAAGCGTAGAAAGGCCCGTATCCGGCTCCGTCCCGGAGCCGGAGTTGCTGAGCCGCCGACGGCCGAATAGCGCCGGCTACGCCCGTCCTTTGCACTTTCCTAATCCCTGCCGAATGTCGCCCGAAGCTCTCCAGCAACTTCTTTTCTTTGGCCTTGTAGCCCTGGTATTCTATTTCTTTATGATCCGGCCGCAGCAGCAGCGGGCCGCCGATCAAAAGAAGCTTCGCGATAGCCTGCAAAAGGGTCAGCAGGTGATCACGGCCGGCGGCCTGCACGGGAAGATTGCGGAAGTGACCGACACCACCGTGACGCTCGAAGTAGACCGCGGCGTACGCCTGACGTTCGATAAGGCATCGATCGCGACGGTACCGGGCGCGGCTCTTGAAGAGAAAAAATAACAGCTCCTCCGTGCTTACAGTTGGCCTCACCGGCGGCATCGGAGCGGGCAAAAGCGTCGTCAAGCGCCTCTTCGAGGTGCTCGGCGTGCCCACCACCGACGCCGACGCCCGCGCCAAGTGGCTGATGACGCACGACCCGGCGCTACGCACGGCGCTGCTGGCGGAGTTTGGCCCGGCCGTGTACGACGAGGCAACCGGTCAGCTTGACCGGCGGTGGCTGGCGCAGCGCGCGTTTACGGACCCGACGGCCCTGACCCGGCTCAACGCGCTGGTGCACCCGGCGGTCGGTGCCGATTTCGCGGCGTGGCTGCAACTGCAGGCCCGATCGGGGGCGCCTTACATCATCAAGGAAGCGGCGATCTTGTTTGAAGCCGACATCGCGCGCACCCTCGACTTCGTGATAACGGTGGCAGCGCCGGAAAGCGTACGCATCGACCGGGTGCTGGCGCGCGACCCGCACCGGTCGGCCGCCGACGTAGCGGCGATCATGGCCAAGCAGCTCCCGGAAGACGAGCGCCAGCGCCGCGCCGATTTCGTCCTCTGGAACGATGACCAGCAGCCGCTGCTCGCGCCGGTGCTGGCCCTCGATGCAGACCTGCGTCGCCGGGCGGCGGTTATTCCAGCGTAAACTCGACGCGCCGGTTCTGCTCGCGCCCTTCAGGCGTGCGGTTGTCGGCTACGGGGCGCGTGTCGCCGTAGCCTAAGGCTTTCAAGCGAGCCGGGGCGATGCGCTTGCCAATCAGGTACTGCCGCACCGCCTCGGCGCGCTGATGCGAGAGCAACAGATTGTGCGCGTCGGAATTGGTATTGTCGGTGTGGCCGGAAATGGTAATTACCCAAGCGGGGTTAGCCGTGAGCAACTCGGCAAGCTGGTCGAGCGCGGGGGCAGAAGCCGGCAATAGCCTGGCTTCGTCAGATGCGAAGTACACGTTATCGAGACGCACGGCTTCCCCTTTTTTGGGTACCGGTAGCGGAGCAAGCGCGGCGGGAGGCGACACTGGCTGCGGCGGGCGAGCCGGCGAGCCGTCGGCCTCCATCACCTTCACCAGCGAGATATCATCGAGGTAATAGTAGGCGATGTCGCCCGCTTCTTTGTCTTTGCCCCGCGCCATCCGACGCCGCGCGCCGGTGTCAGCGGAGAGCTGAAAATTACCAATGGAGAGCACTTTTTCGCCCCCGCTGGCGCGAAACATCCCGCTGACTTCGGTCCACCCATCGGTTTGGGCAATGATTTCCGGCGCCGAAACCTGGGGCTGAGCCCGGGTATAGCCCTGCTCAATCAACAGAGGACCGCGCGCGGAGACCAGTATCTGCACCCCATCCACGGCCCAGTGGGCGCGCTCGGCGAGACTCACGAAGCACGCGGCGCGGTAGGTGCAGCCGGCTTCGAGCGGCGCGCGCAGCTGCACCACGAAAAATTCGCGGTAGCGCTCGTCGTCCATTTTCGAGAAGGGGATGAAGCCGGCGTACGCGTCGCCATCGTGCGCTGGCTCGGCGCCGTTGAAGTTCTGCGGAACGCCGACCCGCGCCAAGGCGCCGGCGGCGAACAGTTCGGCCGGCTCGTTGCCGCTGGTGGCTAAGCTGAGCCACGGGCGGGCCAGATTGAGCTGGCTGATTTCGCGCGGCTTGGCGTCGTAGTCCTCAAAGCTCGGATTGGGCACCAGGTTGGGCTGCGACTGAGCGTGCACGACCAGCACGCTTAACAGAAGTAGCGCGCCGCTCGCCGCAGCGCGGCCTAGCCAGGTAAGAGAAGGGAAAGGCATCACAGCAGGGTCAACACGCAGCGCGGGCCGCGGGGTTTCGCAAAGAAACGCTTCAGCCTACGGGCAAGCAGTCCATCCCTGGAAACGAAAAAAACTACGGAAACTTTGCAAACTCAAAAAGTTTCCGTAGTTTTGTGGCGGTAAATATCTTAATGGAAACCCCGCAACTCGAATCTACCGACACCAAGGACCGCATCCTGCTCGGGGCGCAGCAGCTGTTTATGCGCCGTGGCATCAAAAGCGTGTCGATGGACGACATCGTTGCCGCGCTCGGCATCTCAAAGAAGACTCTCTACAAGTGGTTTGAGACGAAAGACTACCTGGTTCAGGCCGTCGTAGGAGGGCACTTGACGCACTCGCAGGGCGATTGTGAGCGGATGGCGAGTGAGTCGGACAACGCCGTTCACGAGATCGTGCTGATGATGAAGTGGACGAAGCAGGAGCACGCCGACGTGCATCCCGGCATCTTCCTCGAAATGAAGAAGTACCACACGGCGGCCTACGAGCAGTGGCAGCGCCACAAGTTCGACTACATCCTCACCCAGATTGAGCGCAACCTGCGCCGCGGCATTGCCGAGGGCCTCTACCGCTCGGAGATCGATGTGCCCGTGATGGCCCGGCTGCACCTGGGCGCTATTGATTTGACGATGGACCCGGAGCTTTTCCCACCGCGTCAGTTTCAGATGGCCCGCGTGATGCAGGTCACCGACGAAGCCTTCCTGCGGTCAGTAGTCACCCCGAGCGGCCTCGATCTGCTCAACCGCTACCTCGGGCTGGCTGCCTGACCGGCGCACGCTTCAACAATAAATCAACCGCTCATCCGACCCGTTTCGCGCTACCCCTTATCTCCAATGCGAATTCGCTCACTCTTTCCCGCGCTGCTGCTAGTTGTCTTATCAGCGGCC
Source organism: Hymenobacteraceae bacterium (assembly GCA_046590685.1). Taxonomy (GTDB): domain Bacteria; phylum Bacteroidota; class Bacteroidia; order Cytophagales; family Hymenobacteraceae; genus JANNMJ01. The sequence goes on along the minus strand of JBKJUQ010000501.1, from coordinate 5,300 downwards.
ACTGCTGGTTCCAGTCTCGCGCAAACCCCCGCCACGGGCCAGCCCGTCGCCACCAGCGAGCCGCTGCGCCTGAGCCTGCCGCAGGCGATCGATTACGCGCTCACCCACAAGAGCACCTTGCAGGCCCAGCGGCTCAACGAGGAGATTGCGAAGGCACGCGTCGGCGAGATTCGCGCTATTGGCCTACCGCAGATTACCGCCGGGGCCGGCATAACCGATAACATTAAGCTGCAGAAATCCCTGGTTGATTTCGGTGCCTTTGGCGGGCCGCGCCTGGACGGCACCACGCTGACGGCCGAACAGATAACGGCCGCCCAGACCGGCCAGGCCGTGACGCTTAAGCCAACCTACAGCCCGGCGCCGGCTACCGGGCCGCAACCTATCGCCTTCGGGCTACAGTGGCAGGGCAATGCGGCCATTCAGGGCTCCCAACTGCTCTTTGACGGCTCCTACCTCATTGGGCTGAAGGCGGCGAAAGTGTACGAGCAGCTCTCGGTTAAGCAGACGCAGCAAAGCGAGATCGATGTGGTAGAGAGCGTTACGAAAGCTTACTACGGCGTACTCGTCAACCGCGAACGCTTCGATTTGCTCGCCCGCAACGTGGCTCGCCTTGATACGATCTACCGCCAGACGGCCGCGATCTATAAAGAAGGCTTCGTGGAAAAACTTGATGTGGACCGCTTGCAAGTCCAGCTCACGAACCTGAAAGTAGAGCAGCAGAAAACCGAGCGCCTCGTCGATCTCACCGTCGCGCTGCTCAAGTTTCAGATGGGCCTGGATCAGCGCCAGGCGGTTGAGCTTACCGATCGGCTCGAAGAAGCTGTGCAGAGCGCCCAGCTAACGGCACCCGACGCGGCGGCCAACGGCTTCAACTACGGCGACCGCGTGGAATACTCGGTCCTCGAAACGCAGCGCGATCTGGCCGCCCTCGACGTGCGCAACAAGCGCGCGGGCTACTTCCCCCGCTTGCTCGCCACGGGCGGCTACGGCTTCGTGGGGTCCGACCCGACCGCCAAGGGCCTGCTACAGTTTCGCGGACCCGACTCGCGCAACGTCGAAACTGGCTTCGCCAACCAAAACTGGTTTGGATTCGCCAACGTGGGCTTGCAGCTCCAGATCCCGATTTTCGATGGTTTCCAGAAGCATTACGCCCTTCAGCAAGCCAAGCTGACGGCGCGCACCGTGAACTACGGCTTCACTACGCTCCAGCAGGCCATCGATTTGCAGCAGGCGCAGGGCCGGACCGGCTTGCTCAACGCAGTGGACGTGCTCAAAAATCAGCAGGCCAATATGACGCTGGCTACCGACGTGGCGCGCGTGGCGAAGATTAAATTCCAGGAAGGCGTCGGGTCGAATCTCGAAGTCATCACCGCTGAAACCGACCTGCGCGCCGCCCAGACCAATTACTACTCGTCGGTCTACGACGCGCTGGTAGCGAAGGTGGAATTCGAGAAAGCGACCGGTACGCTGAAAAAATAATCTTACGGCTTGTCATTGCGAGGAACGAAGCAATCCTCGTTTGCTCGGCGCGTTTGCTTAGCCACATTGCTGAACGAGGATTGCCACGTCGTCGCAAAGCCTCCTCCTCGCAATGACAAGCCGTGGTTCTACACTCAAGAAACTCCTCTCTCCCCAATGACCCGTATCAACACCCCTGTCCTTGCTTTCGCCACGCTTTTACTGGCTGCTTCGTGCGGCGGAGCAAAGGATGAAAAAACCACCGCTGCCGCAGGCACTGGCACTCCGGTTACCACTACTGCCGCGCCGGCTGCCCAGAAAGCGCTGCCGGTAAGCGTTACGCCAGTCACCCCACAGACCTTTACTTCTTACCTGGAAGTGCAGGGCCGCGTCGACTTCGACCAGAACGCCACCGTGCCCGCCACCGCGATGGGGACCCTGACCAGCATCCGCGTGCAGCGCGGCGATCAGGTGCGCCGTGGGCAGGTCCTGGCCACGATCGACGCGGCGATTCTCGATGCGGCGATGTCGGAGCTGCGCACCCGCCTGGAACTCACCCAAACGGTATTTGACAAGCAAAAGCGCCTCTGGGATCAGAAAATCGGCACCGAGATTCAGTACCTGACGGCCAAGAATAACCTTGACGCCCTCAAGAACTCGCTCGCCACCCAGCAGCGCCAGCGGGCGCTGTACACCATCACGGCGCCGTTCGCGGGCACCGTCGATGAGGTGTACCCCAAGCTTGGCGAGGCGGCGGCGCCCGGTGTACCGGTGGTGCGATTGGTAAGCGCGAGCGGCGCCAAAGTGCTCGCCGACGTGTCGGAAGCGTATGCTTCGAAGTTGAAAGTCGGCGACAAAGCGCTGGTGAAAATCGCTGGTCTGAACGGCGACCAGGAGCTGCCGGCTACGGTACGCGTGGTGGGCCGGGTCATCAATCCCGCCTCGCGCACTTTCACGCTGGAGCTTAAGCTGACGAATAATCGCCTCGCGCAAGGCTTGCAACCTAATATGGTGGCGGTGGTGCGCGTACAGGACTACACCAAAAAAGCCGCCGTGACGGTGCCCGTCGATGTAGTACGGCACGACGAGAAAGACACGTTCGTGTTCGTTGCCGACGGTGGCAAAGCCACCAAGCGCGTGATAAAAACCGGCGCTTCGTACGGCGGCCAGACCGAGATTGTGAGCGGCCTCAATCCCGGCGACGATGTCATCACGGGCGGCTACCAGAACCTGAACGAAGGCCAGGCCGTGGCGGCAGTTAATACCCCTTCTTAACTTCTTTCTCGCGAAGCACCCGCTGGCCGCTACGGCCGCCGTTGCGCGCTTTGCGGACTTTGCGAGAAAATTCTCCAGCGCATCAACACTTCACTCCGATGCAGGAAACCGAAAAAGAATTCAAGCCGACCAGCTGGTCGATTGACAACAAAACCAGCATTTACATCATCACGCTGATTCTCGCGATTGCGGGGATTTTCACGTACCAGAAACTCCAGAAGGAGAATTTTCCGGACATCGTGATTCCGCGGATCATCGTGAGCACGATCTATCCGGGCATCGCGCCGTCCGATATGGAGAACATCGTGACGCGCGTGATCGAGAAGGAATTGAAGTCGCTCAACGGCGTCAAAAAAATCTCCTCGTCCTCGAATCAGGACTACTCGGTAATCGACGTCGAGTTCAACGCCAACGTGAAGGTCGACGTGGCGAAGCAACTCGTGAAAGACGCCGTCGACAAGGCCCGCGCCGACCTCCCCAACGACCTGCCCGCGCCGCCGAACGTCAAGGAGGTGTCGTTCTCGGAGATGCCGATTATGTACGTCAACCTCAGCGGCAACCTGCCCTTGGTAGACCTGAAAAAGTACGCCGACGTCATTCAGGACAAAATCGAGAGCCTGCCCGAAATCACCCGCGTCGATATCGTGGGGGCTCTCGAGCAACAGGTCAACGTCGACGTCGACCTCTACAAGCTGCAAGCGGCGGATCTGAGCTTCAACGATGTGGCCGGGGCTATCCAGAGCGAAAACCTCAACATTTCGGGCGGCTCCGTGACGGTGGGCCAGCAGAAGCGCGCCGTACGCGTGGCCGGTCAGTACGCCAAGGCCTCCGAAATCGCCAATATTTTCGTCACCAATGGCAACGGCGCCGCCGTACGCCTCGGCGACGTGGCCACGGTGCAGGACGGCTTCAAGGACCGCGAGTCCTACGCGCGCCTCAACGGCAAGCCGGCCATTACGCTCAACGTCATCAAGCGCGCCGGCGAAAACCTGATTCACGCCTCGGATAAAATCAACGCCCTGCTCGCCGAGGCCAAAGTGTCGTCGCTGCCCAAGCAGCTCAACGTGACGCTCACCGGCGACCAGTCGAACGATACCCGCGTCACGCTCCACGATCTCATCAATACCATCGTCATCGGGTTCATCCTCGTCACGGTGATTCTGATGTTCTTCATGGGCACCACCAACGCCATCTTCGTCGGCCTCTCCGTGCCGATCTCGATGTTCCTGGCGTTCCTGTTTATGCCGGTGCTGGGCTTCTCGCTCAATATGATCGTGCTGTTCTCGTTCCTTCTCGCGCTCGGCATCGTGGTCGACGACGCCATCGTGGTTATCGAGAACACCCACCGCATTCTGCACGACCACCCCGAATACAGCACGCCGAAAGCCGCCAAATTCGCCGCCGGCGAGGTATTTATTCCGGTATTGGCGGGTACGCTCACCACCGTGGCGCCGTTTATCCCGCTCGCGTTCTGGCCGGGTATTATCGGCAAGTTCATGTTCTACCTGCCGATTACGCTCATCGTCACGCTGCTCTCGTCGCTGGTCGTCGCGTTCATCATCAACCCGGTGTTCGCGGTGAGCTTTATGCAGCGCGAAGACCACCACGCGGCGCCCGCGAGCCGGCATCCTTCGCGCAAGATGTGGATTGGCATCGGCATTATCACGGTGCTGGGCGGGGCGGGCCATTTGCTGGGCTCGGCCTTCTTCGGCAACCTGCTGCTCACGCTGGCCGTGCTGGTGCTGCTCAACCACTACGTGTTCAGCCGCGGCATTGCCTGGTTCCAGACCCGCGCGCTGCCGTCGTTTCAGCACGGGTACGCCAACGTGGTGTCGTGGGTCACGGGGCCGTCGTGGCGCCAGGTAGTCGTCCTCGGCTCGATAGTCGTCCTGTTCATCCTGAGCATCGTCGCGGTGGGAGCGCGCAAGCCCAAAGTCGAGTTCTTCCCTTCCGGCGATCCGAAGTTCATCTACACCTACCTGCGGATGCCCATCGGCACCGACGTGGCCGTCACCGACTCGCTCACCAATCTGCTCGAAACGCGCATCTATGGCGTCATCGGGCGCAATAACCCGGACGTGGAGTCGGTGATCTCGAACGTCGCCATCGGCGCCAACGACCCGCAGGAGGGCTCGTTTGCCGCCCAGAGCAACCTGGGCAAAGTATCGATCGCGTTCAAGGAAACCAGCGCGCGCACCGGCAAACCCACCGGCGAGTATATGAATGAGATCCGCGCGGTCGTGGCCGGTATCCCCGGCGCCGAGATTTCGGTGGACAAGGAGCAGGGCGGACCGCCGCAGGCCAAACCCATCGCCATCGAAGTTTCCGGCGACGACTACCCGACCCTCGCCAGGCTCAGCAAGCGGGTCGAACGCTTCGTCGACTCCGTGAACGTGCCCGGCGTCGAAGATCTCCGCACCAACCTCGAAGACGCCAACCCCGAAATCGCTTTCGTCGTGAACCGCGAGCGCGCCAACCGCGAAGGCGTGAGCACCGCCCAGATCGGGATGCTCGTGCGCACGTCCATCTTCGGCGCCGAAGCCTCCAAGTTCAAAACCCCCGACGAC
>JBKJUQ010000264.1:0-8756 GCA_046590685.1 Hymenobacteraceae bacterium | reverse complement strand
GTTTTGCTTTGTTCGCTTTTCCGACGGCTACTGCTTGACCCAGCGCCGGGAAGCCACGCCGCGCTGCGCCGGCACCCGCACTTCGTAGAGCGCGGCGGGAAGCGCGCGCACGTCGAGCGTCGCCTTGCCGCGCCGCAAGTGGGCGGTGCGCACCACGCGGCCGGTCGCGTCGAGCACCTCCACAGCGACGCCATTCTCCACTTCCCGGCGGTCCACGAATTCAACGTGCAACTCGCCATTGGTCGCGGACCCGGGATTGGGATAGAGCATGAAAGGAGGTACCGGATACGCCTCGGGCGTACCCAGCGGCCCGGTGCCCGCGAACAGCCACTGGTAGGCGGCCGGAAACTCGCGCTTCCAGAACCACTCGGCGTGCTGGCCATCGGCCTTAACGAGCGAGTCGATCTCGGTTCCGATCTGGAAGCCGGCAGCGGCGAGCGTATCGACGAGCTGGCGCTGGTCGCGCACCTGAGTACTGCTTTCGCGCCCCCCACTCAGCAGGTAGAAGCGCGGGTTAGGCCGTACCGGCTGCGCCGCGCGGGTAAACGAGTAGATACGCCGGTTGAACCACAGGCTCGGCGAGAACACCCCCGCCCGGCCGAAAACGTCGGGGCGCTTGAGGGCGGCGTACAGCGAGATCAGTCCGCCCATCGACGAGCCCATAATGCCCGTCGAAATGCGGTCGGGACGGGTGCGGTAGTTGGCGTCGATATACGGCTTGAGCGTGGTGGTGAGGAAATCGACGTAGAGATCGCCCTGACCACCGCCGTACTGCGGGTTGGCGTAGGGCGAGTATTCGGCGAGGCGGTTGGCGCCGCCGTTATCAATCCCCACGACGATGCAGCCCCAATCGCCCTGCGCCTGCAAGCGATCGAGGGTTTCGTCTACCCCCCACTCGCCCGCAAAGGCCGTGGCGTTGTCGAAGAGGTTCTGGCCGTCGTGCATGTAGAGCACGGGGTACGTCTTGGTGGTGGTGGCGTAGTCGGGCGGCAGGTACAGCCAGATGCGGCGGGTCCGGCCGAGCTGCGGCATCGCAAACGCGGTATTCAGCACCGACACCGACGGCGAGGCCGTGGACGTCGGGGCCGGAGCGAGCAGATCTTCCCAGCCCGCAATACGCGCGCTGACAGTGGTGGGACCAGTAGCGGAAATGGTCGTAGTTCGGTTAGGCACGGCAGCGCCGGCGGCGGTAGTTTCGACGGTAGGCCACGAGCCCCGGGTGAATTTATAGTCCACGGCCCCGCGCACGGAGGCGGGCAGCGTGAGGGTGTAGGTGCCGCCAGGTTGGGCGGTGAGCTGGTAGCCAGCGGCGGCGGGGTTCCAGTTGTTGAACGTCCCCGCCACCGTGATGGCGGCCCCCGCGGGCGTATTGGCCGGCACGCTCGTGAGCGTGAGGGTAAGCTGGGCGCGGGCCGGCAACGGGCCGATAAGCGCGGCAGCGAGGGCGAAGCGAAGAAGTCGGAGCATATAAAGGCTAAGCAAGCGAGGCGCGAAGATCGGGTTAACCCGGCACCGCCGCGTTTAATTCGGGCCGTGACCTCGCCGCACCTCGCCCAAGCCAGCTACGGTGCGACCTATCAGCGACGGTATGCGACGACCGTGCCTCCCCCTCCCTTCCGCCGCCCGGCCCGCCCGTGGTGAAAGAGAAGCTGGTGAAATTGGCTTAATTTCACCAGCTTCTCTTTCACCAGTCTATGCGCGACCGTGCCAGGGCGTGCCCGAGTTTGGGCTGCTCACGCCTGTTTTTCAGCCTTCGCCACCTATCCTGCAGCTCACTTCCCGAGCGCCGCAATCTGCCGGTCCTGCCACCGCCCGACGAGCAGCACCGCCACGAGCGCGCCGATGGTGGCGTAGAGCATATCCGACTGGGTATCCCACACGTAGCCCTGGGTGCCGAGAAACGCGTCGGCCCCCTCGCCGCTCGCCGCCGCTACGGCCCACTCGATCAGCTCATACAAGGCCGAAATGGCCATGCAGGTGCAGACCACCAGAAACCCCAGCCAGCCCCCGGGCCGGACGATGCCGCGGCGCTGGTAGATCTCGCGCGCGATCAGCGCCGGCCCGAAGCCCTGCATAAAATGCCCGACCTTGTCGTAGTTATTGCGGCTCTGGTGAAAGGTTTCCTTCAGCCAGGTAAAGGCCGGCACCTCCGCGTAGGTATAGTGCCCCCCAATAAACAGCACGACGCAGTGAAGTAGAATGACCGCGTAAGTAAGCCGCGTGAAGCGGAACCGGCGGAAGGTAGCCAGCAGCACGAGCGCCCCGATGATCCCGGGCACCGATTCGAGAAACCACGTGAAGTAGTCGTGCGGGCCAACCGCCGACCACGCGAGCACGCCCACGCCGAGCGCCAGCAGGATAAGCTCGAACCGCGCCGACCGCGCCGGTGCAACCACGGAGGCGCTATTCATTGATGAAGACCCCCATTCGGCCCATTTGGTAATCACGCATCGCTTCCATAATCTCTTTTTCAGTGGTCATCACAAATGGCCCCCGCTGGACGACGGGCTCGCGCAGCGGCTCGCCGGCGCAGTAAAACAACAGCACATCTTCGGAGCCGGCGTCGAGGGCAATTCCTTCTGCGGCGGAAGAGTCGGCTGCGTCGAATGCGACCAGCACGCGCGGCTTGGCCAGGTGCCCGCCCACGGTGGGCTGGCCGCGCATGACGTACAGCAGCACCGCCTGCGCGGCGGGCGCGGGTAGCACCAGGGTGGCACCCGCGGGCAGGCGCACGAGTGCGGTCGTGGTGCCGGTAGGCGTGGGATAGCCGGCGGGCAGCCCCGGCCACTCGCCCGTGAAGAGCTGGAGGGTGCCGCCCGCTACGCCCGGTAGCCGGTGCGCGGGCACTTGGTCAGCCGGCAGGCCTTCGTAGTGGGGAGCGACCATCTTGAGGCGAGTGGGTAGGTTGATCCAGAGCTGCAGCAGCTCCAGGGAGCCACCGGTCTCGGTGAATTCCTTCGGGGATGATTCGTTGTGAATCAGTCCGCGCCCGGCAGTCATCCACTGCGCGCCCGCCAGCCCCGCGGCGCCCGCGTCGATCTGACTCTTGAAACCGTGCGAATCCTGGTGGATGACGCTGCCGGCCAGGATCACCGTGAGGGTGCAGAAGCCGCGGTGCGGATGCGGGCCAAACGGCATCCCCGGGCCGGGTGGGAGCGTCATAGGCCCGTGGTGGTGCAGGAGCAGGAACGGGTCGAGGGCGGGCAGCTCGGCGGCGGGCAGCGGCTGCGTGAAGTAGTAGCCACGCGGGTCACCGGTGAGGTGACTGCTACGGACAACGGAAGTGGGGATTCGGGTAACCATCGCGGGCCGATACGGCAGCCGGCAGCCATTGGGTGCGCCGCCTCGCTTTCTCCCCTGACCTCATCCGGTTGTCATGCGCCGCGTGGCGGCAGCAAGCAGAGTCAAAAAGTGCAGGGCCTAAAACGCCACGTTGGTAAAGACACCGTCGGTGATGACTTGGGTGCCCGTGGCCGAGGTGCCGGGGAAGGGCTCCAGCGTCGCCGAAAAGATACCCGATGCTTCGCGGGCCGTGAGATTGAAGGCCGTGATTTGGACGCGGATGCTGCCCACGGTCTCGCGCGACGCGTACCAGCCGCCTGCTTCCGCATGGTAGGTGATGGTGGCGCCGCTGCACGTACCAAGACCCGTTACGTGCAGTAAACCGATCATCAGCGACTGCTGAGCCACGCTGTCGCTGACACTTATTGCCAGGGAATTATCGCCGCCGTAGGTCCCCTTCACGGTGCGGGGCACCATCGAGACACCGCCGATTTTGTACGATGCCATGTTGGGCAGGCCGGGCACGGGTAGTGAGGCGGGGGGCGGCTTGAGGTCAGTGGTGGGGGTATGGACGCAAGCACAAGCCAGGAGCGTTGAGGCACTCATCGCAAGGGGCCGCGCGTAGCGGAGGCATGTGTACATAGCAGCGTTAAACTGAATCCAGCCGGCGCCCGAGCCACCTGGCGCGCCCACTTCAGAAGCTCACGCTGATAAACGTGCCATCCGTGATCGTCTTACTGCCGGTGGCTGTGGTACCCGGCAAGGGCTGGAGCGTGGCCGTGAAGGTGCCGGACGCTTTGCGGGTCGCGAGGTTCAGCTCACTCAACTCCACTATGCTGCTTCCGCCTACCGCCGGCGAGGAGCTCCAGACAGCCCCAGTAGTGCTGTAAGTAAGCACGCCGTTCGCGACGCTGCCCGAGGTGGTCGCGTTGGGGAGTTCCAGGGAAAGCGATTGAGGCGTAGTTATCCCCGTGACCGAAAGCTGGTTGCTCGTATACGAGGCCTGCACGGCCGTCGCTTTGATGGCGAAGCCGCTGAGACGGTACGTCATCGCGTTTTCTACCACCGGCACGGGCGCCGGCTCTACTTTCTTATCTTTACAAGCCGTCGTGAGCAGCAGCCCCACGGCAAGGGCGGCCAACGACGTGGGCGTGACTAGCGGGTTCATTGCATCAAAGTTACACCTGCTACCGGCCGCTCGGCGGCGCTTACGCCGCCGTTAGCTCCTCGGCGGCGTAGAGTTGATCGTGACGGCGCTTGCCGAGCCAGAGCAGATAGCGGGGCCGGTCGGCCGCCGTATCCCAGAATATCCCCCCGATGGTACCGCGGCGCGGAAGACGCCCCGGCTCCCCTACCCGCTCCTGCACGGGATCGCCGAAGGTGAAAGGCAGCCGACGCGAGGCGCCGGCCAACTCGGAAAACAGTTCAGGTCGAACTTTAAACGTCGCGTCGTCATAACGCAGCAGGAGCCAGTCGCCGTCTGCATCGGGCTGCGCGTCGCCGAGACGCTCGAAGACTTTCCCTAGCGGTTCCACGTCTTCAAACTGCACCCGCGACGCCGGATGCACGTAGCGATAGCCATAATCGGGGGTCCAGGGGTAGAGGCCGTACGTGGGCATTAAGAAGGCAAACGGTGGAATTGAAGCAGGCCGGCAGCAGGTGTCTGACCCGTCGTGCCTGAAGGAGACGGAAATGGCTGTCCGCTCGTAAAACCTTTCGGGCGGGCCGAAGTTCGCAGGCGTCGTTGCTTTGCGGCAATAAGTGGCCTGTTTTTTTGCTCCGCTGCGGTTGATCGTTCCACACGTACCCCTCGAAACTCACCATCTGATCGTCGGCGCGGGCGCGGCGGGGTTATCACTCGCCTATGCCCTGACCCGCCACCCGACCACGACCGGCCAAACCATTACCCTACTCGACCCCGACGAGAAGCGCACCAACGACCGCACGTGGTCGTACTGGGAGCGGGCGGATCGACCGGGACTTTTCGCCGAGCTGCCGGGGCTGGTAAGCGCGGAATGGGCGACGGCGGAAGTACGCACGGATACGGAGCAACTGATCCTGCCACTGGCGCCGTACGTCTACCGCACCATCCGTGGGCTAGATTTCTACTCGGCGATGCGCGCGCACTTGGCAACTCAACCGCACGTGCAGTGGGTGCAGGCGGCCGTCAGCGAGGTAGTCGATGGTCCAACGCGCGCGCTGGCCCGTACGACCGACGGCCGCACGTTTAGCGGAACGTGGCTCTACGACAGTCGCTTTCGGTACGCCGACCTACCGCGCCGGCCCGATGCGCACTTCTACCTCGCGCAGCACTTCGTGGGCTGGGAAATTGAAGCCTCACGCGACGTTTTCGATCCCACCGTCGCCACCCTTTTCGACTTCCGCACCCCGCAGCTCGGCGCCATGCGGTTTCACTACATCCTGCCCCACACCCCGCGCCGCGCGCTCGTCGAGTTCACGTTGTTTTCGGCCCGCCTGCTGCCGCCCGAGGAGTACGTCGCGGAGTTGCGCCGGTATCTGCGCGCCGCCCACGGCTTAGCGCCGACTGATTATCGCATCGTTGGCGAGGAAGCCGGCGTCATTCCGATGACCGACCACCCACTCCCCGCGCGCGCCGCGGAAAGCCAGCGCGTGGTACAAATCGGCTCGCGGGGCGGAGCGTCGAAACCCAGTACCGGCTTCACGTTTCGTAGGATTCAGCAGCGCACGGCGGCGCTCGTGGAAAACCTGGCCCGTACGGGCACGCCGTGGACCTCGGAAACGGCTCCGCGCCGCTTCCGTCTCTACGATGCGATGCTGCTCGACGTGCTTGCCACGCACGGCGATCGCGCGGCTGGGATTTTCACCCAGCTGTTCCGACGCAATCCCCCCGCCCGCCTGCTGGAGTTTCTGAATGAAGACTCGACCTTCAGCACGGATGTGGCCGTGATGAATTCGGTGCCGTGGGCACCATTTGTCCAAGCGCTGGCCCGGCAGATTGGTCGTGGCCTGCCGGCCTTGCGCCCGTAAAGTTGAGATGCTCGAATGATGCTGCTCCCTACCCACGGGCCTGACGCTGCTCCGATTTCCGCTCCCCGGCGTTTTACGTTGCCCGTCCGGCGGATGGTCTTCATCGCCATGCTCATTCTGTTCGGGGGGGGAGTATTGGCGCACTCGTGGCCGTTACTGCGGCCGCTCGCCCTCGCGATCACGACGCCTTTGCTGCTGCTGACCAACGCCGCCGTGCTGGCTGCCGTCCTCGACGACGAGCGCGCCCGCGCCCTGCGCTGGTGGTGCGTTGGCGCCTGGACCCTGACCGTTGCGCTGGAGATGATTGGTGTCGCCACGGGGCGCGTTTTCGGCCCTTACCACTACGGCGCCACATTGGGTGGGCAGGTAGCGGGCGTGCCCCTACTGATTGGGCTCAACTGGGTCACGCTCCTACTCGGCGCGCTCGCCTTGACGGAGCGGGGCTGGCTCGGGCCCCGCGTTTCCGGCCGGTGGCTACGGCCAGTACTGGCCGCCGCCCTGTTGACGGGCTTTGATTGGGTATTGGAGCCGGTCGCAGTCCAACTCGACTATTGGCAGTGGCACACCTGGCCCCACATCCCGGGGCAGAACTACGTGGCCTGGTACGGCATCGCGCTCGTACTCGGTAGCGCGCTGACGGCGGCGCGACTACGCATCCGCACGTCGCTCGCGGCCACATACTTTGGTGTACAGCTGGCTTTTCTGGTTGCCTTGCGGATCGTGGAGCACTTTCAGCGCTAGGTAGCGGCCGTCGTAACTTGCCGCCTGCTACCGCGCGCTGCACCAGTTGTCCGTCAGCTTTCATCGGTCACCGGACCCTTGCTCGGCGATCAGGCCGGCTGATTGGTCGAAAAGCGGCTGGCCAGGAGCTACTAGCTCCTATCTTTAGCACAAAGTCGTTCGCCTATCCCGTGGTCGCTGTCCTTCGTTACGTCTGCCTGCTGGCCGCGCTGTTGGTAGCCGGCTCGACCGCGCGGGCGCAGGCAGTGCCCAATCCCGGCGAAAACATTCCCTACTTGGTGACCTTCGGTGCCCAAGGCGTGACGAGCTGGGGGGATGACGACCACTGCCAGACGATGTTCTTTCTGGTTCCGAAGGAAACGGCCAAGGCCGTGTATATCCGCGTGTTTGATCCAGCGTGCGGAGGGGCCCTCGACGAGCGCAACGGCGCCTGGAATACGACTACTGATTTCACGGTTTACGGTGGCGCCGGCGCCCATTCCTCGCCCGATGCCCGGGCCACTTCTCCGCGCGGGAACTACCGGGCCGGCAATCTGCTGATGCAGGAAGCTTATGCGAGCGAAGCCGAAACGGATCAACAGTGGGTGTCCTTCGGGCCCTTTGACCCCAAGCAGGGCGAGCTGGTACCCGAATTCGGCGGTTACGTATTCAAAATGATCGTTGAAGGCAAAACCGGTGATGACGGCAATCTCTATTCGTTTTTCCTCAGCACGGAGCTCAACGACAACGTGCCCATTGAGGGGGGCAACGGCTTCACGTACGAGTACGCCTTCCGGCTCCCGACCCGCCCCGGCGCGCAAATTCATCTCTACCCCTTTATCTCGCGCAACGTTATCAGCATCAAACAGTCAAATTTCGATGCTGACGACGACGGCGAGTTGCGCCTCTACTCGATCGCGCGCAACGGCCAGCCGGGCTTGCTCTCGGGTGATAACGCGTGGAGCGAATCGCAGCACGTGATTGACCCTCGCGAAAAAGGCCTTTCCATCGATATGGCGTACACGAAGAAAAGCGCGTCTCCCAACGACGTCGTATTCTACGTCACCGACCAATACGATCAAGCCCTCCCGTTTTTTGCCGTTCCGCTCGGTGGCAAACCTAAGTATCATTACACGGTCAATATCCGTTTCAAGTGATTGAGACGCTCGCGGTGCGCTGGCCCCGTGGTTTACCCTCCGTGCTTTAGGCCGATCGCCCGCTCTTCGTGCATTTCCTTAACAAGCTCCTACCAGTACGTCAATCTGCCCGCTGTGCAGGCCAGCGCCTTTCGGTGGCGCTGGTTAGCGGGCGCTTGGTCCACTTACTGGCTGGGGCACTGTTTTTTTGCCTGGCCCTCACTCCCCTGGCCCGCGTTCACGCCCAACAGTTCCGAATGCGTTCTTTCGGGGCCGAGCCAGGAGCCCCCCAGGGCTTCGTAAATGCTACCCTGCAAGACCACCGCGGCCTGCTCTGGATCGGTACGGGTGATGGCTTGTACCGCTACGATGGCACCGTCTTTACGCGGTTCACGACGGCCGAAGGGCTAGCCGAAAACTACGTAACAAGCCTGCTGGAAGACCAAAGTGGCCGCCTCTGGATCGGCCACAACCTCGGCGGACTCTCGGCCCTGCCCGAAACCGGTGGCCCGTTCCGACGAGTACCCCAGCCGGAAGAGTTTTCAAGTCAGATCGTGACGATGGCCCAGGGCCGCGAGGGCGTATGGGTTGCGTCGCAGCGCAATGGGT
>JBKJUQ010000071.1:0-6390 GCA_046590685.1 Hymenobacteraceae bacterium | reverse complement strand
CTCCGCGAGGGTGCGCACTACGGGCAACGCCGCCAGGCGGGCACTTTCGCCGTCGGCCAGACCGCTCACCCATTGCAGCAGCCCCCCGAAGCTCAACAAACCCAGTCCGGTCAGCAGCGCGATGACTCCCAGAATGCCGTATACCCAACCCGCCGTGCGCGAGCCGGGAGGCAAAGGCGGACCCAGGGAATAGGTAAGGGACATGGGCGACCGGGCAAAAACCGCAACGGGCAAGCAAGATACTTCCGAATCCTGCCGACCTTCGCGCCGTGAACTCCGTCCGCCCGCAACCGCTCCAACCCGGCGATTTTTATTATACCGCCGAGGGCTACCTCGTCTTCACCGAGCAGTACCACCGCCGCCGGGGTACGTGCTGCAAAAGTGGCTGCCGCCACTGCCCGTGGGACTATCGGAAGGGCGCCAAACAGGCCGGCTAGGGGATGGCGGAGGAAAATCTACTCGCAATCGCTTGGCTTTCGGCAGTTTCTCCCTATTTTTGCGGCCCGTTTCCGCGGAAGTCTATTCGGCTTTAGACGGAATCGGCTGAATCAGAGCCTCAAGACTTTACGATAGCCCCCGATATGCCCCGCGTCTGCGATCTCACCGGTAAGCGTACCCGCGTCGGAAACACTGTTTCCCACGCTAACAACAAGACCAAGCGCAAATTCTACCCGAATCTGCAGAAGAAGCGCTTCTTCGTTCCCGAAGAGAATGCGTGGATCACGCTTCGCGTCGCCACTTCCACGATGCGCACCATCAACAAAAACGGCATCGACGCCGTGTTGAAGAAGGCCGCGCAGCAGGGGTTCATCTCCTACTAGCCACTTGACTTCGTCGAACGCCGTGCTCCGGCTTCGCTCCGCAGCCCCGTCACTTGTTGTGGCGGGGCTGCTGTTGTTTGGGGTAAGCTGTCGTACGGGTAGCCGGTCACCAATCGCTCGGCAAAACCAGAACGTGAGCCTGGCGGCCGTAAGAGAGGGAGGAGGTGGGAGCGCGGGTAGCGCGGCTGCTCTCCCCCGCCTGGTCCGTCCGCCGGGGCTTTCACCTGCCTTCCATCGCGCCCGCCGCGAAGCGTTGCGGCAGTTGCTGCCGGCCCACTCCGTGGCGGTGCTCTTCGCCGCGCCGCCGCGCTTGCTGGCGGCCGATGTGGACTACCCCTTTCATCAGGAGCCGAACTTCTACTACCTCACGGGCCTGCGCGAACCCAGTGCGGTGCTGCTCCTCTTCGCCGACCCGCAGCCGAACCCAGCAGCCGGCGGCCCGCCCGTTACGGAACAGCTGTACGTTCGGCCGCGCAACCCCCTCGACGAGCAATGGAACGGCGCGCGTGTGGGACCTGACGGGGCCGCCCGTACCCTGGGCTTCGGGCGGGTGCTGCCGATAACCGATTTCAACCGGCACCCGCCCAGCTTGGCGCGTTTCGCCCGGGTCTGTTTTCTTCCATCGGTACCCGGCGAAGAGGGCCGCGATACGCCCGCCGACTCCACGGAGCTGCCCGACCTGCACCGCTACTTCCGCCGCGCCGCCGCGGTTCCCGCCGATTTTGATTTGCCCCGCGAGCAGCTGTACGCCCGTTTTCGGGCGTGGGGCGATAACCGTCCCGAGCGGTTGGTCCGCTGGCTGAACCGGTTTATTCCGGCCAATCCGGGGCTTATGGCGGACCCGTACCTGCGCGGGTGGGCGGGCGAAGCCAATGCGCAGAAGCGCGCCACCGCGCTGCGTCGCGTGCCGCCGAGTGGCCGCCTCGATGTGTTTTCGCTGGAAGATGCACTCGATGCCCTACGCGAAATAAAACAGCCCGAGGAAGTGGCTTTGCTGCGCTACGCCATCGATGCCACCGTGGTGGGGCATCAAGAAGCTCTGCGCGCGCTGGCGCCCGACAAGTCAGAGGCCGATCTGGAAGGCATTCAGTTACAGGTTTTTCGCCACTACACGGCCCGCGCCGATGGCTACTGGCCGATCGTGGGGGCGGGTGCCAATGGTTGCGTGCTGCACTACATTGAGAACAGTCGCCCCCAGCTAGGCGCCGACCTGGTGGTGATGGATGTGGCCGCCGCGTACGAGGGGTACACCGCCGACGTCACGCGCACGGCGCCCGCGGATGGCTCGTTTTCGCCGGAACAGCGCACGATTTACGAGCTGGTGCTGCGGGCTCAGGAGGCCGGCATCCGGGAGTGCCGGGCGGGGCGCGAATTTCTTGCTCCTGGCCGCGCTGCGCAGAAGATCATCGCTCAGGGCCTCGTGCAGCTGGGGCTGACTACTGTAGTCGATTCCGTTCGGCGCTATTTCCCGCACGGCACCAGCCACTACCTGGGCCTGGATGTCCACGACCCTGGTTCGTACGGCCCCCTGCGGCCGGGTGCGGTCATTACCGTGGAGCCGGGCATCTACATCCCGCCGAACTCGCCCTGCGACCCCAAGTGGTGGGGAATCGGGTGCCGGATCGAAGATGACATCCTCATCACCGACCACGACCCGGAAAACCTGTCGGCTGGCGTGCCCCGCGCACCGGCGGAGATCGAACAACTCATCGCGGAGCCCAGCGGGCTCGATGAGTGGTTGAAGTAGATAATTGGTCCCTGAAGCCGTCATCAGCCCGCAACTACGCGCTTGGTTGAGATCTGCTTACGGGATATCAACTACTATTTTGCGCTTTGCACTCAATTCCTTACCTTTGCACTCCCAAAACCGAAACCAGAATTTAAAGCGAGATGGCCAAGAAAGCAAAAGGCAACCGCATCCAGGTGATCCTCGAATGCACCGAGCATAAGAACTCGGGCCTGCCGGGCACCTCGCGGTACATCACTACCAAGAACCGCAAAAACACCACCGAGCGCATCGAGCTGAAGAAATTCAACCCGATCATGCGCAAGATGACGGTTCACAAGGAAATTAAGTAATCAACCGGCGCAGGAGGCTTCTTCGGCGCCGATTTTCTCCGATACCGCCCGATGGCTAAGAAAGTAGTTGCTACCCTCAAAACCGCGACCGGCAAAGACTGGGCGCGGGTGATCAAGGCCGTGAAGTCGCCGAAAACCGGCGCTTACACGTTCCGCGAAGAGATGGTCCCCGTGGACAAAGTCCAGGAGGTGATCGCCGCGAAGTAAGGTTATCGACCTGAACCGCTCGTAAGAAAAAGTCCCGCGCACGCGAGCGCGGGACTTTTTCGTGTTTTATCACCGAGGTTGATGGGTGTTAGTTGATGGTTGATAGACCGAGCGGCAGCTTTCGCTTATTGCTCTGGTAGAACAACCATCAGCCATCAACCAAAAACTATCAACTGACGCATCAATGGCTTTCTTCGGACTCTTCGGCAAAAAAACGCCCCAACAGGAAGCGCCCGAAGTGGCGCAGGAGCAGCAAGCAACCCTCGACAAGGGCCTTGAGAAAACGAAGGCTTCCTTTCTCGATTCGCTCACGAAAGCCGTCGTGGGCAAGTCGACCGTCGACGAGAGTGTCCTGGATGATCTCGAAGAGCTGCTCGTCCACGCCGACGTTGGCATCGCGACGACGACCAAAGTGATCAAGCGGATTGAGGAACGGGTCGCGCGTGACAAATATGTCGGCACGGCGGAGCTGGACCGGATCCTGCGCGAAGAAATCGCTGGCCTGCTCGACGAGAGCGCCCGCGCGTCGGGTCCCGGTCATACCGCGCCTAAAGTGGCGAATGGACCGTACGTGATTATGGTCGTGGGTGTGAACGGTGTCGGTAAAACCACGACGATCGGCAAGCTGGCGGCGCAGTTTCACCGGGCGGGCCAGAAAGTCGTACTCGGCGCCGCCGATACCTTCCGCGCCGCTGCCGTCGATCAGCTCACGATCTGGGCCAACCGGGTGGGGGTGCCGATCATCGCGCACGGAATGAATACCGACCCCGCCGCGGTCGCGTACGATGCCGTGCGGACGGCGACCGATACCGGCGCTGATGTGGTGCTCATCGACACCGCCGGGCGCCTCCACAACAAGGTCAATCTGATGAACGAGCTGGCTAAAATCAAGCGCGTGATGCAGAAAGTGAGTCCGGATGCGCCGCACGAGGTGCTGCTGGTTCTCGATGGGTCCACTGGCCAAAATGCGTTCATTCAGGCCCAAGAGTTCACGAAAGCTACGGAGGTGACCGCGCTCGCGATCACCAAGCTCGATGGCACCGCGAAGGGCGGCGTGGTGATTGGTATTTCCGACCAGTTTCAGATTCCCGTGCGCTACATCGGCGTTGGCGAGAAGATCGAGGATTTGCAGGTATTCGACCGCAAGGCGTTCGTGGAGTCGTTGTTTCGCAAGAAGTAAGTACCACGCATCACCCCCGCGAAATACGAGAAGCCGCCAATCATCCCTTTCTCGGGGGCTGATCGGCGGCTTCCGGCATTTCTAACCTTCACACACGACAGGGTAAACGAGGCGGGTGGGCGGCCCTGTCTGTTCCGCCACGCCCGCAAGCTGGCCGTCTTGGGAGGTGCAGCAGCCAGCGGCTGAACCTCCCCTTCCTCCGTATCCAGCGACGGAGGCGACGGGAAAAACGGGCCCATCCAGCGGGACTCGTCTTTCGCTTAGCCACGCAATCGAACCGGCAGCCAGCGGCCGGGGCGATTCCAGTAGGGCTCTCTCGAAAATCGCTTAGTGCTGAAACTGCGCTTCCTCGGTGGAGCCAACGAGCGCGCGGGTGCTCGCCTGCCCGCTGGTAACCACCGTCTGCACGGCGTCGAAGTACCCGGTACCTACGAATGCCTGGTGCTTCACGGCTCGGAAGCCCTTCTTCTGCAACCCAAACTCGCGCTGTTGCAGCTCCGAGTAGCCCGCCATGCCCCGCTCGCGGTAGGCTTCGGCCAGCTCGAACATGCTGGTATTGAGGGCGTGGAAGCCGGCCAGCGTGATGAACTGAAACTTGTAGCCCAATGCGGCCAGCTCCTCGCGGAAGGTTTCCATCTGTTCGACGCTGAGCTTGGCGGCCCAGTTGAACGACGGCGAGCAATTGTACGCCAGCAGCTTGCCGGGGAATTGGGCGTGAATGCCCGCCGCGAACAACCGCGCTTGCTCCAGGTCGGGGTGTGAGGTTTCCATCCAGATCAGGTCGGCGTAGGGGGCGTAGGCCAGGCCGCGGGCGATGCACGATTCGAGGCCGGGACGGACGCGGTAAAAGCCTTCCGACGTGCGGCCTTCCGCCGTCAGCACGAAGGGCAGGTCGCGCTCGTCAATATCACTGGTGATGAGGTCGGCGGCGTCGGCGTCGGTGCGGGCCACTACCAGCGTCGGGACGCCGAGTACGTCGGCCGCCAGGCGCGCCGCTACCAGCTTTTGCACGGCTTCCTGCGTGGGCACGAGCACTTTACCACCCAAGTGCCCGCACTTCTTCGCCGACGAGAGCTGATCTTCGAAGTGGACACCGGCCGCGCCCGCCTCGATCATCATTTTCATTAGCTCGAAGGCGTTGAGGTTGCCGCCGAAGCCGGCTTCGGCGTCGGCCACGATGGGCGCGAGCCAATGCACATCGCCTTCGCCGGTCAGGGTTTGAATCTGATCTGCGCGGAGCAGCGCGTTGTTGATGCGCCGCACCACGCTCGGCACCGAGTCGGCGGGGTAGAGGCTCTGGTCAGGGTACATCTGGCCAGCCCCGTTGGCGTCGGCGGCCACCTGCCAGCCACTAAGGTAGATGGCGTTCAGGCCGGCCTGCACTTCCTGCACGGCCTGGTTGCCGGTGAGCGCGCCCAGTCCCGCTACGTATTCTTCAGAGTGCAGCAGCCGCCAGAGCCGCTCGGCGCCAAGGCGGGCCAGCGAGTGCTCGATGAGCACCGAGCCGCGCAGCTTCAGCACGTCGGCAGCGGAGTACGGGCGTTCGATGCCCTGCCAGCGGGGGTTCGCGGCCCAATCCTGTTCGAGGGCGGCGAGCTGTTCAAAGGTATTCATCGGTCGGGGGAGAAAAAATGTGGAGAAAAGAAACGATCAGGGATTTTACTACTGTGCCTCTAGGCCAGCGCCTCGTACGCCGGCAGGGTGAGGAATTCGGTGAAGCGTGGCGCCCGCACGAGGCGGTCGAAAAGCCGCGCTGCTTCCGCGAAATGCCCCTCCGCGTAGCGCGATTCGCCTACCAACGCCCGGATGCCGGCCACCTGAGCGGCAAACAGCGTTTCGTAGAGCGCCAGCGTGACGGGGCGGCCGTCGGCCAGGGTGGTGCCGGGCGTGTGCAGCCACTGCCACACCTGGGCGCGGCTGATTTCGGCCGTGGCGGCATCTTCCATCAGGTTGTAGATGGGCACGCAGCCGTTGCCGCCCAGCCAGGAGGCCAGGTATTGCACGGCCACGTCGATGTTCAGCTTCAGGCCGTCTTCGGTGATGCTGCCGGCGGGCGCGCGCACCAAGTCGGCGGCCGACACCTGCACGTCGAGGCGCTTGTTT
>JBKJUQ010000503.1:0-18052 GCA_046590685.1 Hymenobacteraceae bacterium | reverse complement strand
TGGGCAGCCTTCTTGCGACAGCAGCTGCTAAATCCGCCCTTTCCGGTCCTCTTGCCAACCCCTGCGTAAGTCCTGTTGGTAATCGGCCGGTTCGGGCTGGGCGTTGGCCCGCGGGGCGAAACGCCCTTGCAGATATTTTCGCTTATCCGCCGCTTTCAACTCGAACCGGTGCCCGCTCGCCCGCCGGGCCACGGTCGAGGCTACTTTCAGCCCCCAGAGTCGGGCCTTTAGCTGCCGCTCGAGGTAGTCGGCTGTTTCGTACAGCTCCACGAAAATGATGACCTGCGCGCGCCTGTTGGCAGCGCGTATGGATGATGCAAGCAGCTTATGGAGCTTGGTGTCGGCAGCACCCTCTTTAAGAAGCTAGTCGAGCTGGTCGACTAAGGGGCTCAGATGCTCGGCGCGCTCAGCGCGGGTCCGCCGCAGCTTCGATCCGTAGGGCGGGTAAGGGTCGCGCGGGCAGCAAGTGCGCGCCCCGAGCGTTGCGCCTACTGATTGCCGGCGGGTTGCTACTGACGGAGACGCCAGCGCTACAGACCCATCAGATGTTCAGCTTCACGAGCTTCATACCTAGCTGGCTTTTTTTCTTGTAGTAGTCGGCTATCATCACGTAGCCCGGCTTAGCCGGGTAAAGGAAGGAAGCGTTGGCGCTGCTGGTCAGGTCGATTTTGTCGACTACGTACTTGCCGTTGTCGCCGAAGGCAATGTTGCCGATGATCCGTTTGGTGGCTTCGCCTCTCTCCTTGTCGAAGTTGATGTACACGGCGTTGAACTGCGTGTTGGCATCGTTCTTCTGCATGAACTGATAGTCGAAGTCGCCCTGCGACTTCATGATGTGGCCCAGCAGGCCCGCGCCCAAGAAACCACTGCCGGCCGGCAGCTGCACGTTCGATACATCCTTGGGGTAGAATTTGACGCCTGCCAGCGTACCCTGCGGGTCTAGCTCAAAAATGAACAGGTTACCGATTTTTCCTTTAGATACGCTCGCGCCGCGGCCGCCCAACGCGGTGAGGGCAATGCCCATGCCGTCGCCTACAATTTTAAACTGCTCGGCTACGATGTACATCCTGCCATTGGCCGCCTTCACGATGGAGTGGTTGTAGTTCACGTAGTTGTCTTCAAGGCTAGGCTTGGCCTCGGCGGGCATCAAGGCCATTATTTCGTTCTGCCAGCCATAGCTCTTGGTGCTCACCAGCTTCCCAGCTTCGCTGAAGCGCTTGATGTAGAAACCCAGGTTTTTGTTGATAAATGGCTTGTCGTTAAGCTTGTAGAACTCACCGACGGCCACGAATTCGCGCGTTGCAGCGTCGAAGGAGAATGAGCTGAGCGAGAGCTGCTCCGTTTTGCTGGTTTCCACGGGCAAGTCCATCACCTTCTTGCCGGTTTCCGCGTCGATGGCTACCATGTAGGAACTGATTTTTTTCGACATCAGCCCATCGCGACGCATCATCATGCCCAATATGTACTTTTCGGTCGTTTCGGTGAGAACTATCGACTCGTATATTTTTGATTTTTCGTCCGATGCCAGGCGCCATTTTACCTTCAGGTTATCGTCGTACATATCCAGGGTGTAGCCCTTTGCCATACCCATGTAGCCGTTGCGCACAAAGCCCCTGCCTGGTACTGGAAACAGCGTCATTCCGCCCATCATGTTGCCCGCCGTGGCATCTTCCAGCCGTAGCTGGTTCTGAATCATCGCCTTTTCGGTAGTGGTGACTAGATCAATCACCTTGTTGCCCAGCTTTTTCAGGCCGGTGTCGTAGGTTTCCACCTCCAGGGTTACATCCTTGGCGTTGTAGAAATAGAAGGCGAACGCCGAGCCGTTGAACGTCTTGGCCAGCAACGCCACCTTGCCCGCCGGCTTCTGAATGGTAATGTTGGATACTTTCGACAAATCCTGGTCGTAGAAGTCGAGCAGGTAGTTGTCGTTCTTGCGGTCGGCCTTGTCGCCGCGGGCAAACAGCACGTAGCCCTTTACCTCGTTGCCGGCGTAAATGGGCGATAGCCCCGAGCGGCGCATGTTCTGGATGCCTTCCAGAGTTTTGGTTTGGGCGAAGCCACCGATGGCCGACAACGCGAAGAGGGCTGCCAGGGCAGCGCGTTTAGTAAACAACATGGGGTGAACAGAAAATTGGGCAGTATTGCAAAAATTGGCACTGAACGACTAGCGGCGGGTAGCCCGTGCTTTCGCCGGTTCCGGAAACAGCAGCTTGCCGAATCGGCCGTCGGCGTACTGCTGTTGGTACTGGGCTTTGAAATCGGCGGCGGCGCGGTCGTCGCTGCTCAGGGCGCGGGCGGTGTAGCGGGCCGCAAGGGCGTATTCATCAGCCGGGGCCGCAGTATCGGTCGTCACAGCTTGGGTAAAGCAGGCGGCCAAGCCTGGAAAATCTTCATTGCGCAAGCCGTGCAGGGAGTATAGCAGGTCGTTGAATCGGGCCGGGTGGTGCTTGCTGATGTTCGACACTACTTCGCTGTAAGTGTGCGCGACCAGGTGCTGGCGCAGCTTGTACAAACTCAACAGCACCATCGAATGCAGGTAGGGGTTGCGAGGCTGCTGGGGTAGCAGCAGCAGGGCCTCGAAAAGGGCGTGGTCGTAGCAATCGAAGTCGAACCAGCTTTGAATTACCTCCAGACGGCTCACGTAGCGGATGCGGGCAAACTCGGGCGGGCTGGCCGGCTGCACCCCATCGGCCACCTTGCCCTGGGCCAAGGTGTATAGGTAGCCCATACGCTTAACGCAGTCGGGATGGGTTTTCAGCGTGTCGGTAGTTTGCAGCACCGTTTCCTCAGTTTTCACCGTGAATATGGACTTGGGCCGGGCTGCCACACCCTCAAAGGTTTTCGGAAACTCGGCGCAACTGAAGTAGGTGCTCAAGTTGACGCCCTCGGCCGTTTCGGGTTCGTTGATTTTGTCGAGTAGCTGTAGGGCGCGGTAGGCTTGGGCGGGTTCGAAGGTAGTGCGGGTCAGTAGCACGTAGCCCAACGAGTCGGCCTGCTTTTCGAAGCGGCGGCTGTGATAGTTGTGGTTGAGCGAAAAACCCAGAGCCAAGTCCTTGATCTGCGAGCTGATGTTGTATTCGGAGTTGATGATGCGTCGGAACTCGCGCTTCATTTCCTTGCTATGCAGGGCCGTCAGGCGCTCCTGCAGAGTTTTTTCCATGTGCTGGCAGCTTATGTGGGCCAGCTCGTGGCAGAGGATGAAAGCCAGCTGGCTTTCGTTTTCGAGGCGCAACAGTAGGCCGATGTTGAGCACCACCGTGCTGCTGCCCACAGCGTGGGCGTTGGCCTCGGGGTTGCGGGTGAGCACCAGTTTCGTTCCAGCAGGCAGCTGGGGGTTGGCCTGGAGGATGCGGGCAAACACCTGCTGCACGTAGGGCTCCACTACGGGGTCGAGCAGGGCCGAGTGGCGGATGGAGTTGTATACGTCCTGCGACGCTTCGCGCACCACCTTGCGGTAATGCTCGCGGTACTCGCTGTTGCCGGTTTTGGGTAGCACTAAATGGCTTTGCACCGCCTTGCGGTGGGCCACCGCCAGCTGAAATACCCGGGCCGTATCCGTGGTGTAATAGGGTAAGTAGGGAGCCTCCTGAGCGATTCCCAGCCTTGCCAGGCCGCCGAGCAGAAAAACAAGAATCAGGATACGGCGCATAAAACTCGGAACCAAACAGGTTTCCGGCAATTTCTAATCAGAGTTATCGTCAAAGCTAGAGGCTTGTGCGGGGATAACCCTAATTTCGAGCTGATTTTTTCGCCCGCAAATCAGTTTTTCTCTTCCTAGCTGGCCTGTACCGCAGAAACACTTCTGCCAGCGTACAGCGAGCGGGCGTCGCCAATGGGTTCGATGGAAGAAATGGACAGATGTCAGCGCGTTCCTGAACTCTTGGCGGCGGTCGCTGGCGCGGGCAGTGTGCTCGCCGACAAGTGATACGACACGGATCAGGTGGTCGCGGCCGTGCACGCAATGGGCGCACAGGTGGTGATTCCCAGCAAGAAAAATCGCCGAATTGCCCGCGCGATTGACCGCAATTTTTGCTACGACCGCAACAAAGTCGAGCGGTTCTTCAACCGTCTCAAACACTTTCGGCGCTTAGCCACGCGCTATGATAAAACCGCCAGCAGTTTGCTGGGGATGGCACCCAGCAAGCCAAACTCGTGGCCTTGGCCTGCTCGCCGGCGCCGGAAGGCTACGCCCGCTGGTCGGTGCGCCTGCTGGCGGACCGGGCCGTCGAACTGGCCCTGGAGATGCCCATCTCCAAGAGCCAGATACAGCGCCTGCTGAAAAAAACGAGCTACAACCTCACCGCAAGCGGCAGTGGTACCTAGGCAAGCTCACGAGCGTGTTTTTGAGTCAGTTGGAGGCCGTTCTCGATGCCTACGCGTGGGCCTACAATCCGCGTCGGCCGCTGGTATGCTTCGATGAGCGGCCCTGCTTTCTGATCGGCGACGTCGTGGAAGGGCTCGCACCGCAGCCCGGCCGGGTGGCCAAAGCATTACGCCTACGCCAAGCCCGGCAGCGCTGTGGTGCTCGCGGCGGTCGAACCGCTCACCGGCCAGCGCCTGTATCAGGTGCACGCGCGCCGCACCAAGGCCGAGTACACCCACTTTATGCAGGCACTGGCGGCCCGCTACCCCGCCGCCGAGACCATCTGCGTAGTGCAGGACAACCTTAACACCCACAACGCGAGCTCCTTTTACGAGCACCTGCCCGCCGCTGAGGCACACGCGCTGGCCCGTCGCTTCTCCTTTCTCTACACGCCTAAGGGCGGATCCTGGCTCAATATGATCGAGATCGACTTCTCCGCGCTTTCGCGTCAGTGCCTGGATCGGCGCATCGCTTCGCGCCAGGAATTGCAACAGCAGGTGCTGGCTTGGGCGCAGCAGCGCCACGAAAAACGCGTCCCTATCACCTGGCAATTCACCACGCCGCAGGCCCGCCAAACCCTGCATCGACACTACGTTAAAATCAACCCCCAAAATGTCGCCTAACTTCCGGGACACTGTACTTAAGGAGCCGGTGACCATTGTTAGACTGGCCCCCGGCAGGAGGCTCACCCATTGGTTACCGAAAACCTCGGAAAGTCGCAAATCTGGCAACAGAAGCGATTTTTCGGGGTTTTTACGTCCTGCTCTTTTCGGGTTTGTTACCGGATTTGTGCGGATGTGTGCCCCCATTCACGCCCCCCTACCCTACAGGCGCGACGGCCGGAGCACCTGGCAAAGTCGGAAGAGTTGAACCAGCAATTCGAGTAATTTGGGTGGACACGGCAACATTTACCTCAACCCAAATAGCGGGCAGGCGCGTAATCTGACTCGTCATTTAACCCGAGTCTGATGTCCGCGGCCGCTACACTGCTTTCCACCGTTCCCCCCTCGCCCTCTTCGGGCATCAAGACGTTAGCACGGCTGGGGTTTGCTGCCATTGGCTTGGTGTACTTGTTAATGGGCGTACTGGCACTGCTGGCCGCAACCGGTCTGGGGCGTGGGGCGCACGCCGACCGCGAAGAAGCGGTGCTGCGGCTGCAAGATTTGCCCGGCGGCCGCCTCATCCTGGGATTCATCGCGTTTGGATTGTTGGGCTACATCGTCTGGCGCTTCACCCAAGCCTTGCGCGATACGGAGAACAAGGGCGCCGACGCCAAAGGCCTGGGGACCCGGTTGTGGTACGCGGCCAGTGGCTTGTTTTACGGGGGCCTGGCCCTCACGGCCGGCCGCCTGACGTTGAACGGCCAGGCCGCGAAGGGCCGCAACGCTTCCCAAAGCATTGCGGCCACGGTGCTGAGCTGGCCAGCCGGCGAGTGGCTGCTGATGCTCGTGGGGATAGTAGTCGTGGGGATTGGGCTATACCAGATCTACCGCGCCTACGCGGGGCAATTTCAGAAAGATATCAACGCCAGTTCGCTATCGGCGGCCCAGCAGCGCCTGGTGTATCGGGTCGGGCAGGTGGGGTTCACGGCGCGGGGTATCGTATTGGGCATCATTGGCTACTTCCTAGTGCAGGCCGGACAGCAGTCGCGAGCGGCCGCCGTGGGCAATACCGGCGACGCCTTCGACCTGTTGGCGGCCATGGGACCGGCCGTTTTGGGCGCGGTTGCCGCTGGCCTGATTGCCTACGGTTTGTATATGCTGGTGCAAGCCCGCTATCCGGTGTTGCGCGGCATTTAACCAACTTTTTACCGGGCTTGACTCTGCTGCCGCAAGGCCCCGACGAATTGGTCGACGGCCTCCTGCGGGGTCGCCCAGGACGTGATCAGGCGAATGGCCGAACTTGCTTCATCCACCTTTTTCCACTCGTAAAAGCCAAAATCGCGCGCCAGCTTTTCGATGACGGCGTGGGGCAGGATGGGGAAAATCTGGTTGGTGGGAGAATCCGTCAGGAACGGATAACCCAGCTCCGATACCGCCCGCACCAGCTGGTGGGCCATGGCATTCGCGTGCCGGGCGAGGGTCAGGATCAGGTCGTCCTGCAACAGCGTCAGAAATTGGATGCCCAGCAGCCGGCCCTTGGAAAGCAGCGCGCCGCGCTGCTTGATGTGGTACTTGAAGTCGGGTTGCAGGGCCGGATTCGTGATGACGATGGCCTCGCCCACCAAGGCGCCGCTTTTGGTACCGCCCAGATAAAAGGCATCCGTCAGGCGGCCAATGTCGGCGAGGGTAAGGTCGTTGGAAGCGGCAGTCAGCGCCATGGGTAAGCGCGCGCCATCGAGGTAGAGCAGCAAGTCGTTCGCGCGGCAGTAGGCCGACAGGGCAGTGAGCTCTGGTTTGGAGTAGATCGTGCCGATTTCCGTCGGGTTCGACACGTACACGACCCGCGGCCGCACGGTATGATAGCGCGGGCTCTTGGCGAGCAACGGCGCGATGTCGGCGGGGCGCAGCTTGCCATCTGCCGTCAGCGCGACTTCGATCTTGTGGCCGGTGGCTTCAATCGCGCCGGCTTCGTGCACGAAAATGTGGGCCGTTTGGGCTGCAATGACTGACTCAAAGGGCTTTAGGAAAGCCGCCATCGCGATCAGGTTCGCGCTGGTGCCGCCGGCCACGAAGTGGATGTCCGCCGTGGAGTCTTCGAGTTTGGCTTGCAGCAAGGAAATGGCTTGCGCCGAAAACGTATCGGCCCCGTACCCCGGCTGCTGGGTCAGATTGGTGTCGGTCAGAGCCGCTAGAATGGCCGGATGGCAGCCTTCGCTGTAATCGTTCGTAAAAAGGAGCATGCGGTAAAGTTGCGCCGAAAAGCGCGCTAAAGAACGCGCTAAGCTAGAGTTCTGGCGGACTGCGTGGCTGCCGGGCCTGACCCGCTACTTGAAGATCAGCACCACGGGCTCCTGGCCTTGCTGGATGACGCCGCGGAACATCCCCGACGAGTTGAAGGGCATCGCCCAGCGACCCTGGCGGTCGAGGGCGATGACGCCGCCCTCGCCGCCCCGCTCGACGAGCTTCCGCAGCACGACCTCCTCGGCGGCCTGCGCGACGGTCAAGCCCTTATAGGCCATCAAGGCGCTGATGTCGTACGCGACGACGGAGCGGATGAAGTACTCGCCGTGGCCCGTAGCGCTGACCGCGCAGGTGGCGTTGTCGGCAAAGGTCCCGGCGCCGATGATCGGCGCATCCCCCACCCGGCCCCAGCGCTTATTGGTCATGCCCCCCGTCGAGGTAGCGGCGGCCAGATTGCCCTGGGCGTCGAGAGCAACGGCGCCTACCGTGCCGAATTTATGGCCTTCGAGGTAAGGCTCCGCTTCGAGGAGGCTGCTGCCGTCGGGTGCCTGCTTGCCGGCCCCTTTTGGGGCGGGGGCAGCCGGCGGCGAACTGGGAGCCGGGGTAGTAGCCGGGTTTTGGTCTTTGCCGATCGCCTTCTGCAACTCCTGGTGGCGGGCTTCCGTGTAGAAATAGCTGGGGGGCACGATTTCCAGGTGTTGCTCTTTGGCGAAGGCATCGGCCCCGGCGCCCGTGAGGAGCACGTAGGATGATTTCTCCATCACGGCCCGCGCCGCCGTAATGGGGTTGCGGACGGTGGTGACGCCCGCCACCGCGCCGGCCTTGCCCGTTCGGCCGTCCATGATGGCGGCATCCAATTCGTTGCGGCCCTCGGCGGTGAAGACCGCACCCTTGCCCGCGTTGAAAAGCGGGTTGTCTTCGAGCGGGCGGATGGCCGCTTCGACGGCATCCACCGCCGAGCCGCCTTTGGCCAGCACGGCGTAGCCGGCTTGCAGGGCCTGCCGGAGTGCTGCCTCGTACGCCTGCTGCTTATCGGGGGGAATGCGGTCGCGGGTGATGTTGCCCGCCCCGCCGTGAATGACGAGCGTAATCGGGCCGGTCTGACCATAGACCGGCCGCAGGCCGGTCAGGAGCAGGAAGACGAATAAGCGAAGGCGCATGGAGATCGCGGAATAATTGATCGGCAAGCTAAAGATGGGCAGACGAACCGCGGGCGGAAGTCAACTGGTTGGTGGTGGCAATTGGGCCGGCGGGGTGGCGGTTGGAAATCAGAAGCCAAATGGGATGGTTAAGCGTACCTTTTCGCCATGAATAAGCGCGCCTATCTGGCAACGCCGCACGTGGGCGAGTTTGCCGACCACCTGGTTCAGCAGCTCGCGGCCGACGGTCGTTTTGCCCACAGCTATCAGCATCGCAAGTCGCAAAAGAATTGGGCTTGCGGTTCGCTGTTCGAAGCCTTCGAGCACTATGAGTGGAACAAAAAAGATTACCAGGAAACCCTCCGCGAGTTGCAGCCGCTCACCCAGGCGCTACGGCAGAGCGTAGCGAACAATGACGAGGGGACCTGCCAGGCCGCCTGCCGCCAAATATTGACCTGGGGAGGCGTGGGGGAGCAGAAGCCGACGAATCTGATCGCGCTGGGCACCCTGAGCCGGCTGCACGGCAGCCTGCCGGCGTACTTTGAGAAGGTGCGAGCCCAGGTAGACGACGCCGAGTTTTCGACCGATTCGGTGTGGGAAGGCATCAAGATGAACGCGGGCTTTACGAAGCTTTACGCCCTGCTTTTTGATAACTTTATCATCTACGATAGCCGGGTAGGCGCCGCGCTGGGGCTGCTCGTGCGGCAATGGTGCGAGCAGAAGGCCGTGCCGGAAGTACCGAAGGAGCTGCGCTTCTCATTTGGGTACGCCCAGGGCAAGGAGGCCGTACGCCACAGCCGGAACCCGAGCTGCGGCCTGCTCACCTTTACCGCGCTGACTCCGGGAAAGCGCCACACCATTCATAACGTGTGGGCGAACTGGCTGCTAACGCACGTGCTGGAGCAGACAACGGAGACCTCGCCCTTTCGGCAGTTACCGGCGGCCGAGCGGCTGCGGGCGGTTGAGGCGGCGCTGTTTATGGTGGGGTATGACGTGCGCGCAGCGGGGGCGGCCTGATGGCCCCAACCGGTATGGGAGGCGGCACCCAAGGTGAGGAAGAAGCGCGCGCGGTTACAGCAGCAACACGTCGATGCGGTGCGCGTGGACCATCGCCAGCTCGGCCGACCAGGCGAACAAGGTGAAAAAACCATCCTGGGAAGCCACCAACGCGACGGCGTCGCGCTGGTCGTGCACGAACTGGGCGGCGGCCAGGTGGCGGGTGCCGCCGTGGTGGGCGGGGTGCACCGTCTGGGCCATACTGCCGACGACGGGCTCAGTGATGGTCATCCGGTCGACGGGGAGGCTGCCGGCCGCCCGGGTCACCTTCGCGCCGAAGGCGAGCAGCTCGTAGTCTTGGGTGAGCACCGTGGCCCCATCGACGGCGGTAAAGCCGCCCACTACGCCGATGGAGCGCAGCAGGCTTTGCTGCCAGTCGAGGCCCGCCTGCTCGGCTTCGCTGGCGCGCAGCAGGTCGGTGATCTTGGCGTAGACCGGCTGAACGCCGTACTTCAGCGGTTGCACGATAGAGCCTTGCCACGCCACCGAGCCCGCCGGCACGATCAGGACCAGCCCGCCGCGGCCGTGCGTCCGCATGGCGGCGGCCAGCTCGACGAGCATATTGACCGCCGTGCCCGCCTGCGAAAGCATGGGCAGCCCCCGGAGCGACGTGCGCAGCGCCGCGTAGTCGAGCGCGCCAAGGTTGACTTCGTCGACTACCTGAAGCTGATCGCCGCGCAGTACGGCGACGTTGATAAATTTCCCCAGCCCTTCCCAGCGCGTGTGCTTGACCACCAGCAGGCCCGGCTCCAGTACCTGGAGCACCAGACACAGGGGCGGCAGCCGCGTGGAAGCTCCCCAGATGTACAGCTCATCGTCGTCGTCGTACCAGACCCCCAGGTGAGTGCCGGGCTGTTCGACAGCGGGCGCGAGCTTGAGCAGGTTGAGCGGCGTGAGGCGGACGCGGTGGCTGAGCACCAAAGGGTGCGGGGCCTGCTCGGGCCGCAGCAGCGCGAGCGAAATCTTGGGCGGGTAGCCTTCTTCGCGCCGCAAGCTGGCCCAGAACGCCGTATCGACCAGCGCTTCGAGTAGAGCTGCCGCCGGCAGCGGCTCCCGGACTCGACTCGGCTGGCCCGGTGGGGCAACGAGCTGATCAAAGTGCGCCGCGATGGCCGGCGCCACCATCCGGGCGGCCAGGTAACTAGGATCAGATAACACGACTGCGGGGATTACGACGCTGAAAGTTACCCGCTAGCTGGCGATCAGCAGTCGGCTACTGCCCAGCCCGGCCCCTACCCGGCCCCTACCCGGCCGCTTCCCGGCTTGGGCAGCGCGTGTAATAAAAAGGCGTGTAATAAAGTGAAAATATTACACGCCTTTTTATTACACGCCCGTGGACTTCGCGCCCCGGCCACCTTCGGCCACCGGCGCTCCTACGACACCGACGCAGCCAAAGAGCAGGCTATGGAATCCAGCGGCAAGACATCCAGCGCTGCTCAACCGAGCGCATCAAGCGAGTGGCGGCCGGCGCTGCCCGGGCCAAGCGCCCGAAAAGCAGTGGGTGAAAGGCCGGTCACCTGCCGAAACTGATTCGCCAGATGGGCCGCGGAGCTGTAGCCCAAGCGCGCGGCGACATCGGCCACGGTAGCGCCATCGGGATACGAAAGCAGCTCCTTCGCCCGCTCGATGCGCTGCCGGATGATGTACTTCTCCAGGGTCAGGCCCAGGCGCGCGGAAAACGCGTGCGACAAGGTCCGGTAGTCGCGCCCGAGCTTCTGGCTCAGGTAGTGCGAGGTATTGTAAGCGCGCGCCTCCGCCGGCTGCAGCTGCACCAGCTCGATAACGGCACTTTTAATCTGCTCCACCAGCTGATCCTGCGGATCAGAGAGCAGTTCGAAGCCCAAAGACCCAAGCGCTGCACGCAACGGCGCGGGGTCAGGCAAGGGCGCACCGGTCAAGGGTAGTCGGACGTCGACGGTCCCGAGGGCTACTTCGGCCACGTCGTAGCCAAGGTTCTCGAAATCCTGACGCACCAGCAGCACGCACCTCGGACACACCATATTGCGGATGAAGAAGCGGTGCGTACCGGGCGCTGCCGCCGCGGAAGAGACTAAGTCAGGGGTCATGTGACGATTAACCGGCCTTTGAGCATTCCCATTCCACAGCTGAAAGGGTACGTACCCGGCGCCGAGGCGGGTAACTCAACGGTGGTGGTCTGGAAAGCCGGCAGCTCGCGACGGATGCGGAAGTCGGGAATCAGTAGCTCGGCGGAGCAGTCGCTGTCTTCCTGCCGCACGAACTGAAGGCGCGCCGGTTGCCCCGCCGTGAGCGCGATGGTAGCCGGGGAATACCCCCCTTCCACCACGATGGTCACCGTCTGCGGGGCGCCCGCGGCAACCGGTGCGGCCCGCCCGATGCTCGCCCCCTCCCCCGCTGCTGGGGCGAAGAAGTACCAAATCACGGCGCCAGCCAGTGCCAGGCCGCCAACTGTCACGATCCATTGAATAGGGTCCATAAGTAAGGAGCGATTACAGGCGAGGTGCTACGCTGGTCCGCGTAAGCGCAGCGAGTTGGTGAGGACGGATACCGAGGAAAGCGCCATGGCCGCCGCCGCCAGCATGGGGGAGAGCAGCCAGCCCGTGAGCGGGTACAGTACGCCCGCCGCGATGGGAATGCCGAGCGCATTGTAAACGAAGGCAAAAAACAGATTCTGCCGAATGACGCGCAGCGTGCGGCGGGAGAGATCAATTGCTTCGGCCACGCCGCCAACCTCGCCGCGCAACAGCGTGATCCCGGCCGCTTCGGCGGCTACGTCGGTCCCGGTCCCCACGGCGAGGCCCACGTCGGCGCGGGCGAGCGCGGGCGCATCGTTGATCCCATCGCCCACCATGGCCACCACGCGGCCTTCGGCTTGCAGCTCGGCTACTTTGGCGGCCTTGTCAACTGGCAGCGCGGCCGCAAAAAAGCGCGTGATGCCTACCTGATGCGCCACGGCCGCGGCCGTCGCCGCATTGTCGCCGGTGATCATCACCACCTCAATCCCCATAGCGCGTAAGCGCGCCACGGCCGCGGCCGACGACTCGCGGACGACATCGGCCACGCCGAAAGCGGCAACGGCGACGCCGTCGAGCGCGAGCAGCAGCACCGTCTTCGCCTCGGCCTGGAAACGGTCGCTGGCTTGGCGCAGTGCGGGCGGCAGTTGGATGCCTGCTTCCGTCAAGAGCCGTTCCGAGCCGATGAGCACAACCTGCCCCGCTACGGTAGCGCCGGCGCCCCGCCCCGCGTGGGCCTGGAAGCCAGCGGTTGTAAGCGCGGAAGATGGAGAACTGTGTAGTTCGGCGTAACGCACGACGGCCAACGCGAGCGGGTGCTCCGAGAGCCGCTCGACAGCCGCGGCGAGGGCCAGCAAACGAGTTGGCTCGGCGCCTACCGGGACGAAATCGGTCACGGCCGGTTCACCCTTGGTGAGGGTGCCGGTTTTGTCGAGCAGCACCGTATCCACGGCGTGCGCCCGTTCCAGCGCCTCAGCCGAGCGAATCAGGATGCCGCGCGCCGCCGCCCGCCCCGTACCCACCATAATGGCGGTCGGGGTAGCCAGGCCCAGCGCGCACGGGCAGGCGATGATGAGTACCGCCACGAAAGCCTGGAGCGCCATCGGGAGCCGCTGCCCGGCAGGCGACAAGTCGAACCACGCCACGAACGCCAGCAGGGCGATGACAACGACTACGGGCACGAAGACACCGCTCACGCGGTCGGCCAGCCGCTGGATAGGTGCGCGCGAGCCCTGCGCGTCCTCCACGAGGCGCACGATCTGCGCCAGGAGCGTATCGGCGCCCAGCTTGGTCACCCGAAAGCGTAACGCGCCGGTAGCGTTCAACGTGGCGCCAAAGACGGGATCGCCGACGGTTTTTTCAACTGGCAGGCTCTCGCCGGTCAGCATCGCCTCGTTGACGGCCGAGCCGCCGCTGCTCACGACGCCGTCGGTCGCGATTTTCTCGCCCGGGCGCACGGCTACTTCATCGCCGATCTGCAACTGGCCGATCGCGATTTCCGCTTCCGACCCATCCGGACGGACCACGCGCGCGGTCTTAGCTCCCAGCCCGACGAGCTTCTTGATTGCCTCACCCGTCCGCGCTTTCGCCCGCGCTTCAAGCAGCTTGCCGAGCAGGATCAGCGTGATGATCGTGGCGGTGGTGTCGTAGTACACCTCGGCCGGCACCCCACGCCGGGCGAGCCATTCCGGCGCCACCGTGGCTACGAGGCTATACAGAAACGCCGCGCCCGTACCGACCGCCACCAGCGTATCCATCGTGGCGGTGCGGTGTCGAAATGTCTTCCACGCGGCCACGAAGAACGAGCGGCCGCTGTAAAGCAGCACGGGTACCGTAAGGATCAGCAGCCCCCAGTTCAGCACCACCATCGGCACGCGCGCCATCAGCCAATCCGTCATCGCCAGCATCGAGAGAGGCATCACCACGGCCGTGATCGCCGCGGCGACGACAAAGCGACGCCGCAGCACGGCGTAGGCTGCCGCTTTGCGGGTGTCGGTGGTATCAGTGGTTTCGGGTTTAGCGATGCTGACGACCGGCAACGTCGATTCATCGGATTGACCGGCGGGCGCGGGCGGTGCGGGTGCATCGGGGCCTACCGCGTAACCTGCGCCCTCCACGGCGGCGCGCAGGCCAGTTGCATCCACCGTAGCGGGATCGAACTCGACGGTGGCCTTTTCGGTGGCGTAGTTGACGGAGGCCGAGCGAACGCCGGGGGTCTTGATGAGGGCGCGCTGCACGAAGTTGGCGCACGAGGCGCACGTCATTCCCTCAATGGGGATCGTGGCAGTGGCTGGGAGCGCAGGGACAGATTCAGCAGGAACCATTATAGAGACTGGAAATCGGAAATCAGGGGCGACTCTCCCCTTGCTTCCGGCTGGCAAAGCAACCAACGCAACGGCCTGATTGGTACCACGAGCCCCTACGTAATGCGGGGGTAAAGCTTGCAAGATTTGGCACCTTGACGGAGCCCCTGACGCTATTCTACCTGGTTTGCGCGATTAGGAGTGAAGGCTTACACGATTTTGCATCCCCGCTACCGGTTTGCGTTGCCGTAGAAGCCCTACGGAACGATTGAGGAATATTGAAAGAAGTAGCAGCGGCGCCAGTGCCACGCGGCGAGCCGCAAGCCCCGGACACTTCCGCTACCTTTGTGGTCGCCTCGCTCCTATTCGTGTTCACCTTCACCAACCGTCAGTGCCGTGCTACGGCCTTTGCGCTACTCGCGCTCTTCGTGAGCGCGCTGGGGCTGCTGGGCGTTTGCGCGGTGTGGTGCGGGCCGGTCCACGGCGCAAGCAGCGTAGCCGTGCCGGTGACGAAAGCGCCGACTGGTGCACATAGCTGCTGCGCGGCCAAGGCTACTTTGGCAAAGGGTGGGGCAAAAGAGTCAAAAAAGCCAGCTTGCTGTACGCACGAAAAAGCCTTCAAGGGGGCCGCCGTGCCGGATAGCCCATTGAGCGAGCTGGCCAAGCTGGGGCCACCAGTCCTCCAACTGCCACCGGCCGCGTTTGCGTGGCTGCCGGGCCGTTTTGCGGGCGACTGGGCGGTTTGGCAGGCGGTGCGCCTGGTGCCGCCGCAACATTTACCGCCCAAGATTCCCGATTTACGGGTCTTTCTGCGCTCGCTGACCGTTTAAATCATCGCCTCCCGTGAAGGTTCGCGTCCGCCCGACTATGTCCGGCGCGGGGCGAGCCTTTTTTCGTGTCCCCGCCGCAGCCACTTGCACGGGTGACTCCCCGCAGTCTCCTCCCTTTTCGTTTTATTTTCCCCAAGCAATGCTCCGCATTCTGCTTACCGGGCTGGTCTTTGCCACCCTTGCCGTTGGCGCTACTGCCTGTTCTTCGGATACGAACAAGTCCGCCGATACCACCGCAACTGCCGCGGCCGACAGCCATGCCCACGACCACGGCGCCGATAGTATGGCCCACAGCGGCGCGCACGTTTACCAGTGCCCGATGCACCCCGAGGTGGTGAGCGATAAACCCGGCGACTGCCCCAAGTGCGGCATGCACCTCGAGCACACCGATAATGTCGCGGGCTCGGGCCGCTCGTTCGAGATGCTGCTGACGGCCACGCCGGCCGCGCCGGTGGCGGGCAAGCCGGCAAAGCTGGTGTTCCGCCCGCGCGACAAGGCCGCCGCCGACGCCCCGGTGCCACTAGCCCTCGTCCACGAGAAGAAAATCCACCTTATCATCGTCAGCCGCGACCTGAGTGAGTTCTTCCACGAGCACCCGACGTTCGGCGCCGACGGCGCCTACACGCAGGAATTCACCTTTAAGACCGGCGGCGACTACGTCCTCTTCCAGGATTATACGCCCGAAGGCGATCGCCACCAGCTCGGCCGCCAGGACGTGACCGTGAGCGGCCCGAAGCGACCGGCCGTGAAATTCGACCAGGACGTGATGGCCTGGAAAGGGGCCGATGGCTACGCCGCCGAGCTAACCTTCGACCAACCAGCCACGGTGGGTGCTTCGTTAGCGGTTAAGACGCGGATCACGCGCAACGGGCAGCCCGTGACCGATCTGGACAACTACCTCGGTGCGCTCGGCCACATGGTCGTCATCTCCGAAGACACCAGGCAGTACCTGCACGTCCACCCGCAGGACCAGGCCGACAAAGGCCCGGCGGTGGGCTTCCACACGCAGTTCGAGCAGGCGGGGCGCTACCGCGTCTTCCTGCAATTCAACCACGCCGGCCAAATCCGAACGGCCGATTTCGTAGTAAACGTGGCTCCGCCCGGGGTCGCCAAGTAAGCAATTTTTCACCCCCATTACTTCCCCATGAAGAAGCTCATGTTTTCGCTGGCTACGGCTGGCACCCTATTGCTGAGCGGCTGCGACCGGACAGCCGAAACCACCACGGATACGGCCGGCACCGACGCCGTCGTGACCGACACTACCGCCACCGCGTCAGCTCACAGTCATGACCACGCCGCGATGGCGGGCGGCGGCATGATGGCGGCGATGACCGAGATGATGGATGGCATGCGCAAGGTGCCCACCAGCAAGAACACCGACCACGACTTCGCTCATCTGATGGCCGAGCACCACAAGGGCGCGCTGGCGATGGCCGAAGTCGAGCTGGCGCAAGGCAAAGACGCCACGCTGCGCGCGCTGGCGGAGAAGATCAAAGCGGACCAGCAGAAGGAGATCGCCGAGCTGGACGCCGCCGGTGAGCGCCTCGACGCCGCGCCCGCTAACTACAAGGAAGGCGATCCTTTTCAGTCGAAAATGAAGGCGGCAATGGACGGCATGATGAGTGGAATGGGGGCCGAGTCGGGCAACGTCGACGCCGACTTCGCCGCGATGATGCTGCCGCACCACCAGAGCGCCGTGGCGATGGCAGACGCCTACCTGGCCCACGGACAGGACGCCAAGCTCAAAGCGATGGCCACGGCAATGAAGACCGCGCAGGCCCAGGAGATCCAGGAATTGCAGACCTGGCAGGCCAAGAACGGTGGTGCGAAGGCGGCTAGCGCGGCGTACGAGTGCCCCATGCAGTGCGCGGGTAGCGCCAGCGACAAGCCCGGCAAGTGCCCGGTGTGCGGCATGAATCTCGAAAAGAAGGCGTGACGCCAACGCGTAGCTCCTTGATACGGCGCGTGCTGGTGGGGGCCGGGCTACTAGCCCTGCCCCTGCTCGGCCGCGCCCAAGCGGGTGGCCAAGCGCGCGCACCGGTCGCGCTCGACAGCGTCGTGGCGGAAGCCCTGCGAACCTCCCCCCTCGCGCGGCAAGCCGTTGAGGGCGTGCGCGAGCAAGCGGCGCTGCGGCGGGCGTCGTTTTCGCTGCTCAACCCCGGCGTACTCGTGGAGAACCCCGGCAACGGCTTTTTCACGGTGGGCGCGCAGCAGACGTTTGAGTTTCCAACGGTCTACGCCCGGCAGGCGCGGCTGGCCCGCGCGCAAGTTGGGCTCGCCGAGCAAAGCGGCGCGCTGACGCGCAACACCGTGCGTCGCGAGGCCCGGCTGGCGTATCTGGAGCTGCAAATCGCCGAAGCCCGCCTGCGCCTGCTGCAAACCCAGGACAGTCTGGCGCGCGGACTGGCCGCCGCGTCGGAGCGCCTGTTTACCGCCGGCGAAGTCAACGCACTGCAGCGCCTGACCACCACGGCCGAAGCCCGGCAGGCCAGCAACCGTGTGCGGCAAGCCGAAGCCGACCAGCAGGCAGCCCGCCAGCGACTGGCACTGCTGCTGGGCCGGCCGGATGCTGATCTGGCAACCGGCACCGACCTGAACCAGCCCGCCGCTACCCCCCTGACCGATACGCTCCGGCTCGCCGCCCCCGGCCTGGCCGATACCGCTGCCGTCGGCCGCAATCCGGCGCTGACGGTGGCCACCGAAGCCGTGCGGGTAGGCGAGCTGAACCGCCGCCTGACCCGCGCCCGCGCCCTACCGGGTTTTACGGTGGGCGTTCTCAACCAGGGGCCGCGTGATGCACCCGTGGGCAACTGGCTGCAGGGCGGCATCAGCCTACCGCTGTATTTCTGGCAGTACCGGGCCCAGAGCCGCGCCGCTGAGGCCCGCCTGCGGGCCGCGCAAGCCGGTCGGGCCGCTACCGTGCTCGATACCCGGCGCGAGTTGGCGCAGGCCGTAGCCGATGCCCGCAAGTTTGCCGCGAGCCTGCGCTACTACTCGCGCACGGGCCTGCCGCAGGCGGCTGCCAT
>JBKJUQ010000282.1:0-6113 GCA_046590685.1 Hymenobacteraceae bacterium | reverse complement strand
GAGGCGCTTTACCTCGCGGAT
This sequence comes from Hymenobacteraceae bacterium, assembly GCA_046590685.1. Taxonomy (GTDB): domain Bacteria; phylum Bacteroidota; class Bacteroidia; order Cytophagales; family Hymenobacteraceae; genus JANNMJ01. The sequence continues at coordinate 6,092 of JBKJUQ010000282.1, read as the reverse complement.
CGTCTTCAGGTAAAGGCCCTCGGGGTTGACGGCCTCGCGGCCCATCCGGTCCTTCTTGGCGTCGTGGATGCTCGGGAAGATGTCGAAGATCTTGATGCCCAGCTCGCGGCACGCGCCGATCTCTTCCAGGAGCCGATCCATCGACCACCGGTACACGCCCGGCATCGACGCTACCTCGACGGCCTGACCCTGGCCTTCGATGAGAAAGAGCGGCAGAATGAAATCGTGGACTGTGAGGCGGGTTTCCTGCACGAGCTGGCGGATGACTTCAGACTTGCGGTTGCGGCGGGGGCGGTAGAGGGGGAGCATGAGGAAAATGTCACGGCAGATTGCCGGTTAAGAGAGTACCGTATAAACCGGCGATAGCGCCAACAGCCACAAATATCACGGCAATGCCCACACCCAGCCAAGAACCAACCAAGATACCCAGGCCGATACCCCCAATTGCTAACACCCAACCTACCGCTTGCAGCAAATAGCCATTGGCGACCTGGCGGGAGTTTGCCGGAGGGTCCGGTAAACGAACGCTGGGGACGAGGGTAGGCAGTGTCGCCCGCCCCAGTCGTGCTGACGACGTATGGCGTTCTGCGGGGCGCGTAGTGATTTGCCGCTTAACGGTCTTACGCAAGCCGGAAATTTGCTTCGACGTTAGCGTACGCGCTGGCGGAAGGGTGGTGTTTGGGGATTCATCAGCGGGAGCAGACGCGTCGCGCACCTTCAGCGCTACGAAATCTGCCGCAGGCGGAAACTGCGCCACCGGTACCCGCCCGGCGCACCCCATCAGGCCCAACAAACCAACCGCGAGCAGCTTCCGCATAGCGGTAAAGTTACCGGCTCCCACCTTAGTCATTCTTTATGGGTCGGCTTGGGCCGAAGTCTCGCGAACACCCATTCTCAGCCCTCCAGTCTCGCCCCGACCCTCGGGAACGCTCGTTCTCAGCCCTCCAGTCTCGCCCGGAGCGTCGGGAACGACCATTCTCAGCCCTCCGGCCCCGGCCCGACCCTCGCGAACGCTCGGTCGCTGCCCTCCGGCCCCGGCCCGACCCTCGGGAACGACCGTTCTCAGCCCTCCGGTCTCGGCCGGAACCTCGGGAACGGTCGTTCTCAGCCCTCCGGTCTAGACCGGACGTTGAAAAATCCTAAACAGGCGATTTCGGGTCGATATTTTATCACTTTTGCGAGGACAGGCGTTGGATCACCCCGCCGCCACCAGATTGGCGGCCCGCCAGCCGGTGCCGGCGCCCATCGCCACGCCCATGCCGTTGCAGCGCACGGCGGCCAGCACGCCCGGCCGCATCCATTCCACGATCGGTTCGAGGGCTGGGCCGAACGCCATCACGCCGCTCCAGCGGTAGGCGATGCGCGGGGCGGGGCGGTCGGGGAGGAGGACGGTGGTGAGCAGCTGTTCGAGGTAGGTCTGGACCGGCTCGGTCAGGCCAGCGGAGGTGGTCGCCTCCGCGGCCACGTCGAGGTGGCGGCCGCCGCCGAGCAGGATGCGCTGGTTGGGGCCATCGGCTAGCGTGCGGGCGTAGGTGTAGCCGCGGTCGTAGTGAATGGGGCCGGGCCACGGCTTCAGCCCGGCAATCGGCTCCGTGACGAGCACCTGCCCGCGCCCGGGCGTCACGTCGAGGCCCGGCAGCAGCTCCGGGGCGAAGGCGTTGGTGGCCACCACTACCCGCGCGGCGCGCACGCCGGGGCCGGCCGTGGTGTGCACGGTAGTGGTGCCGTCGGGTTCGGGTTCGAGGGCGGTGGCCCCGCAGCCGGGCAACACCAGCACCCCCGCCGCCCACGCCCGCCGCAGCAGCGCGGCCATCATCCGGCCGGTATCGAGGGCGCCTTCGTGGGCGTTGGCGATGATGGCGTGGACGCCCCGGAAGCCGAACTCGGCGGCGCGGTAGGTGGCGTCGTGGTAGATGCGGGTGGTACCGAGGGCGGGCGCGAGCAGCTCATCGTAGTACGCGAGTTGGTCGAGGCAGGTGCGGGCCAGCTCAGCTTCGTCTTCGCGGAAGATTTCGTAATTGCCGCTCGGCTCGTAGCGCATCTCCGCGTCGCCGACGAGCTCGCGCAGCCGCCGCAAGCCTTCCCAGCGCGCTTCGACCACGGCCAGCAGCTGGCCGCGTTTTTCCTGCTCCATCAGCTCCGATATCGATCCGAAGCACGCGAAGCCCGCGTTCTTAGTGCTCGCGCCGGTGGGCAGCAGGCCGCGTTCCAGCACCACTACCCGCCAGTCGGGGCGCAGCTCCCGCACGTAAATGGCCGTGGTGAGCCCGACGAGTCCCGCGCCGATGATCACTACCTCGGCGGGGCCAAAAAAGGTTTGATGCTCCCAGTAGGAAAAAGTCGGCTGAACAATTCGACCACTCATAATAGTATTATGCAGCGTAAGACTAGTTTTAGTAACAGGCCAGAATTCAGTTCGTTATTTTGCTAAGCGGGGATTTTATATAATATTCACACCCTTTCACGTCTGAGTAGAAGTCAATTTTTTCAATCTTATTCTTTGACGAAAGATAAAAGGATTTTATTCTGTTTCCAGATATCAGAGATCCAGAAAGAGGGTATAGTATTGTGTATTTTCTAATTTCATCATTCTCAATGACAAATTTATCAAATAAAATAACTTTAGGTAATTTGGTTGTATCAAGTACTAGATCGAGTTCAACGCTGTGAACCGTTCCTATTGAATCGTTTTTTGAACACAGCAATTGACCAGATTTTATTGGAACGTACGGACGGCTGGCGCCACCACGTTTAAGTTCTTTAATGAATATTGAATCGTTCCTGATGGTTAAAATCAAAGATTCTGGCATCGCAGATTCAAAATGGTGTGATCCATAACCACCGGCGGAATAACTAACATTTTCAACTAACATAATTATTCTTGACTCATTTTCAAACTCTGACAAGTCAATGTTATAATTTATCAAAAATGATTTTCTCTCGCCGCATTTGTACTGCAGATAAACCCCCGGGGAAGCAAGCTGCCTACAAGAGATCATGAAGAAAAAAATTAAGAAACTTGCGATTTTCATCTAAATTGAGGCGTAGTAATTAGTGCCGCCGCGGTACGCTGACAACGGCGCCGGTAATGCAAGCGGTCAGAGAGCGGTCGGCGTCGTGAGAAAGTACAAACCCGCGTAAATCGCTACCAGCGCGCCCGTCAGGAAACCGACGCCCACCAGGCCGGCGCGCAGGTAACGCACTTTCACGGGAACCGCCTGCGCCACGCCGGCCGCCACCAACAAACCGGCGGTGAGCACCGCGGCCAGCGCGATCACCGCCAGCATAGCCCCGCTGCTGAGCACGGACGCCCCGATCGATTGATCGGTGGTGGTGTGCCCAACCGCCAGCAGCCGACCCAGCGCGAATTTGCCAACCCACCACGTGATTCCTCCGCTGACAGCACCGGTTAGCAAAGTCAGAAAGATGGCACGCGGGGGGAGGAGCATGGGCAATGAATAGAGAAGCGCAGCGCAAAAAAACGCCCGGCAGCCTGATTAAGGATTGCCGGGCGTGAGAAAAGGTTATCAGTCTATCGGCGAAAGAATGGTCTGCGGCGGCCGGGTAGCGGGGTTGGGATATTTCGCCCGGAAGGCGAGCCAGTGCTGAAATGATCGCTGGCTTTCGCCGGAAGGACGTCCGGCAATCAGGCCCTCAATACTGATGTCCTCGTCCAGATCGGGCCAGTGGATGCCGCTCCCCCCCCCGATAAAACAGTAGTTGTTCCGCTCGGCCGGTGAGCCGTGGCGCAGACGCGGATACCACCCGATGGGCACGGCCAACGAACGGCCATCGATCAGCTCCACGGCGAGCGCGTCTTCCGTCACCACCACCGAGGTCGCATGCAGCGACGCGCCGTCAATCGTTAAAGTAGCCATACCAGTTTTCAAGAAGAAGATCGTTGAACTGTTCAACCAATTTCAGCACCTCGTTGAGTTCACTCTTGGTGAATCCTTTGCTGCTCTGGACACTACCCGAAATAAGCCAAACCTTCGCCACTGCTTGATCACGCGTGATGTGGACGTGTGGCGGCTCCGGTCCGTCGCTGGCGTAAAAGCTGAACCGATACGGCCCGTGGCGCAGAATGGTCGGCACGGTACACGGCTAAAACGCCAGCAGCACCCGCTCAATCACGTCGCACGCCTCGTTGAGTTGGGCTTCGGAAATCACCAGCGGCGGCGCGAAGCGGATGATGTCGCCGTGCGTAGGCTTGGCGAGCAGACCGTTCTCCATCAGCGTCACGCAGACGTCCCACGCGGTGCGCCCGTCTTCGGTTTCCTGAATGATGAGTGCATTGAGCAGGCCCTTGCCGCGCACGGTCGTCACGAGGTCGGGGCGCTGGGCCATCACGCCGCGCATCCGCTCGCGGAACAGCTCGCCGAGGCGGGCGGCGTTGTCGGCCAGCTTTTCGTCCTTCACCACCGCCAGCGCCGCCATCGTGACCGCGCACGCCAGCGGATTGCCGCCGAAAGTGGAGCCGTGCTGACCGGGTTTGATGCAGAGCATGATCTCGTCGTCGGCGAGCGCCACCGATACCGGCAGCACGCCCCCGGAGAGGGCTTTGCCGAGAATCAGAATGTCGGCGCGCACGTCTTCGTGGTCGGCCGCCAGCATCCGGCCGGTGCGGGCGATACCGGTCTGAATCTCATCGATGATGAGCAGTACATTGTACTTCGAGCACAGCTCCCGGGCGCCTTTCAGGTAGCCTTCGGTGGGGACGTACACGCCGGCCTCGCCCTGAATCGGCTCCACCAGGAAGCCGCAGATGCGCTCGGCGTGCTCGCGCAGGGCGATTTCGAGCGCCGCCAGATTATCGTACGGCACCACTTTGTAGCCGGGCACGAAGGGGCCGAAGCCGGTAGTAGAATCCGGGTCGGTTGAGAACGAGACGATGCCGGTCGTGCGGCCGTGGAAGTTGCCCTCCGCGACGAGGATTTCAGCCTTATTTGGGGCGATCAACTTTTTCTCATAGCCCCACTTGCGCGCCAGCTTCAAAGCCGTTTCCACGGCTTCGGCGCCCGAGTTCATCAGCAGTGCCTTGTCATACCCGAAGGTTTCGCAGAGGAGCTTTTCCGTCTCGCCGAGCTTGTCGTTGAAGAATGCGCGGCTGGTGAGCGTCAGGTTTTGGGCCTGCGCCGTGAGCGCCCCGATGATGCGCGGGTGGCAGTGCCCCTGATTCACGGCCGAATACGCCGACAGGAAATCGAAGTACCGCTTGCCTTCTACGTCCCACAGGAACGGGCCTTCACCGCGATTGAGCACCACCGGCAGCGGGTGGTAGTTGTGCGCACCGTAGCGGTCTTCGATCGCCATCAGGCGCTGGCTGGCGGTGGCGGTGGTAGTCGGCTGGTCGAGGGTGAGCGAAGCCATAGAAGCGGGAGCTGACGGGGGTGGAAGATTGGGCGGCCGAGGGAAGTCAGCGGCGCCCGGACAAAAATACAACTTATGCCGCGCGCGCGTCCAACAACCGGCGCCGTTGCCGCCAGCCGGCGACCAGAATCGCGATCCCGGCCAGCGTACAGGCCCCGCCGATGGCCAGCAATCCTCCGCCGAAGTTGGTGCCGAACTCGTGCAGGGCGGCATCGGCGTCGAACCACTCGGCGGCCGTGCCCGGGCGTAGCTCACTAGCCCGCATCGGCAGCGACGCGCCCACCGCCGCAGTCGTGGTCCGCACCACCACCGTCACGCGCTCGCCGGCCCGCACCCCCGTGTAGCGCCACGAGCCGCGCTGCCCGGCGCGGGGACTGGGCCGCACGGCGGGCGTATCGGCCTGAAGCTGCGTTTGCGGCGCCAACAGCCGGTAGTTGGCGCCCACCAGCACCGGTGTTTCCGCTCCGCGTAACTCTACGGCGAGTGTGGGGCATACGGTGTCTACCGGCGTCCAGTGTTCGACGTTGCGGCCCGCCGTCACCGTTTCCCGGCGATTGAAGCGCTCCTCGCGCCACGCCAGCAAACCCAGTCGGGCCGCCGGTGGCGGAGAGTCAGTTGGTAGCATTGCCCGCCGGGCCCGGCCTTCGAGGAGCAGTTCGGTGCCGGGCGGCAAATTATCGAGCTCCGCGATGGTGCGTACCACGGGCAGGGCCGCCAGGCGG
>JBKJUQ010000259.1:0-12014 GCA_046590685.1 Hymenobacteraceae bacterium | reverse complement strand
GCGGCCGGAGCGCTTCGCCCACGGCTCCTGCGCGTACCAGTCGTGGGTCCAGGGCGTGACGGTCCAGTCGGCCGGTACCGGCCAGCCGGTGGAAGCCGCCTGCATCGTGGCGGGCGTGGGGTCGTTGGTGGGGTCGCCGTTGCGGAAGCGTTCGACGAAAATCTGGTACCACACCACGCGTTGCGCCCAAGCGGGCGGCGGCAGCGCGGGGGCGGCGGACTGAGCGCGGGCCGGCGGAGTGGCCAGCGCGGCGCTCAGCAGCAGGAAAGCGACGACAGAAAGAAAGCGATGCGGCATCGGGCAAAGATGAGGACGCGGGCCGACTACATTACTTCCGATCGAACCGCGCCAGCACCAGCGGGAAGATCACCAGCTCGCCGAACAGCGCCGCCACGATGGCGATGGCCGTGAGGGCGCCAAACAGCTGCACCGTGCGCAGCTCGCCCAGGAGCATAAACGAGTAACCGCCGAGCAGCATCAGACTGGTGAGCAGAATGGCCGGCCCGACGTGCGCGATGGTGGCGCGGCGCGCGACGCCCGGCGGCTGCCCCGCGCGCCGGCCGAGGCGGTAGTGGTGGATGAAGTGAATGGTGTCGTCGCAGCAGAAGCTGAGCACGATGGCGGCGATGGAGGCGGTGGCCGTGTCGAGGGAAATGTCTGCCCACCCCATCCACCCGATCAGGACCAGCACCGGAAACAGGTTCGGCACGACCGTCAGCAGCGCGAGCCGGAAGGAGCCCACGAAAGCCCACACCAGCCCAAACACCAGCCCCAGCGACCATAGCAGCGACTGCGTCTGCGACTCCGTGACGTAGCGCGTGATTTCGGCGTACATCGGCTGGTAGCCCGCGGCGCGCACCGTCGCCACCGGCCCGAGCGTCGCCTCGGCCACGGCCAGCACCCGCGCGGCTTCGGCGGCCAGCTGGCGCGCCGAGAGCATCGGCCCGCTGACGGTCAGGCGGCCGGTGTTGGTCGGGGCGTGAACGAACTGCCGGTAGAGCGCCGCCAGGGCCGGGTCGGTCGCCAATTCGAGCGCCGCGCCGGTCTGGCGGATGGCCGCGTCGGACGCCAGCAACCGCCGCCCCCGCGCCCCGCCGCGCGCTTCGAGCCCGACCAGATAGAGCGTGTGGAACCCGGTGACGCGCCCCACGCCCGGCCGCCGCCGGACAGAATCGGCGAACGCTACGGCGGCGCGCACGACCGCCGGGTCGGTGAGGCGGTAGCCGGGGCGCGGGCTTACCAGCAGCTCCAGCGGCATATAGGCGCCCCATGCGGCTTGCATCGCGCGGTGGTCCTGCACGACCTGGTGCGTGGCCGGCAGGTAGCCGAGCGTGTAAGTATCGGCTTTCACGCGGGTGGCCCCCACGGCAGCCACCAGCAGTAGCGCGACACTCAGCGCGGTGGCGAGGCGGCGGTGGCGCTCCACCCAGCCGTAGAAGCGCACCAATCCGGCGCTCGTGCGACGCGTGACACGGGCGCGGCGCGGCCGGGCCAGCGGCAGCAGCAGCACCCCAAATAAATAGGTCAGAAAGAAGCACAGCACGATTCCGACCGCCGCGAATACCCCGAAGCTTTGCAGAATCGGCATCGGCGAGGCAAACAGCGCCAGAAACCCCGCCACCGTGGTGAGCATCGTCCCCACGCACGGCCGCAACAGCGCGGTGAGGGCGTCGAGGGCATCGCGCCGGTTTTCGTCCTTCCCACGGTCGCCCCCGCGGGCGGTGGCCAGCAGGTGACGCTCGTTGATGACGTGCATCGCGTCGAGAATCCCCAGCAGAATGATGATGACCGGCAGGAGCACGCTCAGCAGATTAAGTCGGTAGCCGAGCAGGCCGTAGAGCCCGAGCGTAAGCCACGTCGCCACGCCCACGATGCCGAGCGCGTAGAGCACCAGCAGCGCGTCGCGGAACAGCAGCGCCAGCACGACGAACATCAGCAGGTAGCCGACGCCGAGGAAAAAGCCGAAATCGCGCTGCGAGAGATCGTTCAAGCCGGCGTACACCACGCCCACGCCACCCAGATGCACCGGCGCGGGGGCTAGTCCGCGGCGGGCGACGGCGCTCACCCGCGCCAGCAGCGGCCCGCGGCGCTCGTCGAAGTCGGGGGCGGGCCGGAGCTGCACGACGATGCGGGCGGCCCGGTAATCGGCGGCGAACAGCTGCTCGCGCAGCGTCGGCAGCCGGGCCAGCGTACGCCGAACCTGCGCGGCCGTCGTGCCGGCCGACAGCAGCGGCGTGGTCTCGACGCCCCCTGGCCCCGCGCGCGGCACGGCCGTAGAGCCCGGCCCCGTGACGGCGGCCACGCCCGGCAGCCGCGCCAGCGCCGCTTCGGTGGCACGCAGCCGGGCGAGGGTAGCGGGCGTCAGCACCGACGAGTCGCCCGGGGCGGCGCGCACCACGATGATCACCACTTCGTCGTTGCCGAAGCGGGCCTGAAAATCGTGGTACGCCACCAGACCGGGGTCGCCGGCCAGAAACCACTGCGCCAGGCTATTGTCCATCCGTCCGGCGGCGCGCACACCCGGCCAAAGCAGCACGCACGCCACGGCGATGGCGGCCAGCAGCCAGTAGCGAACGCGGTAGAGGAAAAGCACCATCGCCACAAAGAACCAACCGGGAAGTTCGCCGGCCGCGCCGGGCTGCGTGGGTTGAGCGGACTTTAGTCCGCAGTTTTACTCGCCAACTGCGGACTGAAGTCCGCACAACGTCTGTCGATGACTCTCTCAACTCTCTGGGCGTACCTGCGCGAGCGGTTCCCGCCCGTCAATATGGCCCTCTTCGCCGTGGTGTTCCTGACGGTGCGGGCCGTGGCGCGCACGGTAGCGGGCGCGGATGCCGGCCCGTGGGGCGCGGCCGACTGGGCGGGGATCGCCGCTACCATCGCGTTTTTCTTCCGCCTGCGGGTGTTCGATGAGCACAAGGATTTCGACCTCGATACCGTCAATCATCCCCAGCGGGTATTGCAGCGCGGCTTGATTTCGCTCCGCGACCTACGGGGGCTGGCGTGGGCCGGCACGGCGGTGGAGGTGGGGTGGTCGGCCAGTCAGGGCGCGGTGGTGCTGGCCGCGTGGGCCGTGGCGGCGGGGTACAGTCTGCTGATGCGCTACGAGTTCTTCGTTCCCGCTTTCCTGAAGCCCCGCCTGGTGCTTTATGCCGCCAGTCATATGCTGGTGATGCCCCTGGTGATCGGCTGGCTTTGGACGGCTTGGGCGCCCCTGAGCGGCCCGGGCACCGAGCGACTGGCGTTGCTGGCGGCGCTGAGCTTGCTCGGCGGGTTCGCCTTCGAGATCGCCCGCAAAACCCGCGCGCCGGCCGCCGAGCGCCCCACCGTCGATTCCTACTCGCGCACCCTCGGGCTGGGGCGCGCCATCGCGACGGTGCTGGCCCTGCTGACGGGCGGCGCGGTCGTGCAGGTAGCGCTGCTCGGGCAGCTCGGCGCCAACTGGTGGGCATCAGGGCTCATCGGGAGCCTGCTAGCGGCTACGGCGGCGGTGTACGCGGCGGGGTGGCGGCGCGCGGAGGAAGCCCTGCTGCGCCGCGCCGAGCTACTAACGTCGCTTTTTCTGCTGGTAAGCTACGTATCGGTGATCGTGGCGGCGGGGAAGTAGCTATTCGTGTTTCCCATCACAAAAACATCGTCCTAAAAAATACCCGCCCTATGTCATCGCAGTATGCCGACCTATTTCTAGAGGCATTACAGCAATCTGAAGGTCAATTATCGCTGATGGGATTTGAGCGACACTCAGTGCGCGAAATCGGGCTTTGTATTGTCGAGTATAGAAGCTCAGATTGCGTCGTTAACCTGTTTTACGGCCCGCCGGAATTTCATATTGAGCTGACTGTTTCAGTAAACAGGGTAAAATTTGAGTTGAAAGATTTGTACCGCCTTCCAGGTGTAATGCAGTGGGCTCAGGAATGGGCCGACGCTCATAAAGGCCAAGCGGCTTGTGGGGCACAACTGCACATGGAGGTGAAGTGGGCGATTGGTTTACTGGAATTCGTGTTGCCAATTCTTAAAGGTCGGGGGCACTTCTCGCTCTTCCTTCGCAAATTCCTTTGTCGATGATCGTTTCCTCCTCCACTCCACCACGCGGCGCTACCCTCGGGGGTAAAGCGACGGGCCTTTACCGACTGCGGGCGGCGGGCGCGGCGGTGCCCGACTTTCTGGTGCTGCCGGCCGAAACCTTCGCTTCGGCCCTCGCCAGCGCGGGAACCTGGGATGATCCGCGCCGCGCCGCTCTGCTGGCGTGGACCCCGTCCGCGGCCGACCGAGCCGCGGTGACGGCCGTACTCGCGGGTTGGGGGTTTCCGCGGGAGGCGGTCGCCGTGCGCTCGTCTGGGGGCGATGAGGATGGCGCCGCCCACGCCTTCGCCGGCCTGCACGACTCGGTGCTGCACGTGCAGACCGAAAGTGACTTGTGGGCCGCCGCCGCGCAGTGCGCCGCGAGCGTGTTTTCGGCGCGGGCGAGCTCCTACCGCGGGCAGAAAGGCCTCCCGCCCGCGCCTGCGCCGGCCGTAGTCGTGCAACGGCAGGTAGCAGCGGTGGCGAGCGGGGTGCTGTTCAGTACCTCGCCCGAGTTCCCGCAGGAACTGGCCATCCACGCCGTGTGGGGCTACGGCGAAGGGCTGGTGGGTGGGCACTTCAGCGCCGATGAGTTTTATTTCCTGAAAAACACCGCCGCCGAAAACCGCCGCGTAGTAGCCGCCAAGCCCGAGCGCTGGGGATCCGCCGGGGCCGAAGCCGTGCCGCCCGCCCAACAAGCCGCACCGTGTCTGACGGCTGGGCAGCTCGCCACGCTCTTCAGCCTCGGCCAGCAGCTCGAAAAGGCATTTGGCGGGCCGCAGGACCTGGAGTTTGTGACTGACCTGGCCGGCGCCGTCTGGCTGGTGCAGGCACGGCCCATCACGCAGCCCATTCCGGAGGTGATTGTTTACGACAACGCTAACATTCAGGAAAGCTACTACGGCGTCACTACGCCGCTCACCTTCAGCTTTGCGCAGCGGGCGTACGCGACGGTGTACCGCCAGACAATGGGGGTGCTCGGGTTGCCGCCCGCGCAGATTGCCGCCTACGAGCCCGTGGTGCAGAACCTGCTCGGGTTGGTGCAGGGCCGCATTTATTACCAGATCAACAACTGGTACCGCGGCCTGCAATTGCTGCCCAGCTTCCGCCAGAACAAGGCCGATATGGAGCGAATGATGGGCCTGACCGAGCCGGTGGATTTCGTGCAGGATCAGGAAAAGACTCTCCGTCAGAAGCTCGCCCTGCTGCCGCGACTGGTCCCGAACCTGGCGCGACTCCTGTGGCGCTTTGCCCGGCTGCCAACGCTGGTGAAGGCGTTTCACGCGCATTTCAACCGCCACTACGCCGCGTTCCGGTCGCTCGATCTGGCCGCGCTGTCCGCCCCCGACCTGCTCGCGGTCCGCGCCGACCTCGACCACCAGCTGCTCAACCACTGGACCACGCCCATCGTCAACGACTTTCGGGTGATGATGACCCACGGCGCGGCCGTGCGCCGCCTGACCGCCGCCGCCGCCCCGGAAGCGGAGGCGTTGCTCAGCCGCTGGCTCGCCGCCGACCCCGATCTCGCCAGCGCGCAGCCCGCGCGCCAGCTCCAGGTCCTCGCCGCGCAAGCTCACGCCGACGCGGCGCTGCTGGCCGCGCTACGCACCACCGCCAGCGCCGACTTGCCGGCCCTGGTCGCGGCCCGGTTTCCGGCTTTTGCGCGCGACGTGGCCGCGTACCTCGACCGTTACGGCGACCGCTCCATCGGCGAGCTGAAGCTCGAAACCCGCACGCTGCGCACTGAGCCCGCACTCTTTTACGACTACCTGCGGAATTTTCTGGTCGCGCCCGTCACCGCTTCCACGGCCGCCGCCACCGTTTCAGCCGCCGCCGCCGCGGAAGTAGCGGCCCTGAGCGGGCGCCTTTCGTCCATCGGGCGCTGGCGACTCGGGCGGGCGCTGCGCGCGGCCCATCAGGCCATCGGCGCGCGGGAGGCCCTGCGACTCGAACGCACCCGGCTGTTCGGCATGTACCGCGACCTCTACGACGCCCTGGGCGCGCGCCTGACGGCCAGTGGCCAGCTGCCCGATGCGCGCGCCGTGTACAGTCTCACCGAAGCGGAAATCGCGGAAGCCGCGCACGGCCGCATACCAGTCGGCTCGACCCGCGCGCTCGTCGACGCCCGACGTGCCGAGTTCGCCGCTTACGCGGCCGCGCCTGCGCCGCCGGGCCGGCTGGTGGCGCCGAGTCCGCCCACCGCCGCGCGCGCGCTCACCGCTCCGCCGGACCGCGCGACGCCCGCGCTACACGGCACGGGGTGCTTCCCGGGGGTGGTAACGGGTGAGGTGATCGTGATCGCGCAGCCCGGCGATTCGCTCGCCGTTGCCGGCCGCATCGTGGCCGCCCCGCGCACCGACCCTGGCTGGGCCGCCCTGTTTCCGGCGTGCCGGGGCGTGCTCATCGAGCGGGGGTCGGCCCTGTCGCATTCGGTCATTGTACTGCGCGAGCTGGGTATCCCCACGGTCATCAACCTGCCCGGCCTAACTGCGTGGCTGCGCTCCGGTGACCACGTCTGCCTCGACGGTACCACCGGCGCGGTAACGCGGGTGGCCCCGGCTCCCCCACTGCCCGCCTGATCCTTATTCCGATGCTCGATCGTCTGCTCATCACCGGGGCGCTGCCGCCCAGCTTTTTCGTCCTGCCAGCCGCCGTGTACGCCGACCAGGTGCTGCGACCGGTCCCGGAAGACCCCGCGCGCGTGGCCGCGCTGTTCGCCGCCGAGGCCGCCCGCCACGAAATCATTCTCTACACCGATCATCAGCGGCTGCGACTGGTGGGTATGTTCCCGAAATCAGCCGCCCCCGGCGGGTCCGCCGAGGCCCTGTTTGGCTTTTGGGAAGCGACGCCCGACGCGGCCGACCTGACCGCTGCGGCCTTCAGCGCCCTCGCGGCTGATGCCGCCGCGCGCGGCTGCCACCGGCTCGTGGGCCCGCTCAATTTCAGCACTTTCCACGCCTACCGGCTGCGCCTTGGCGCCGAGGTGCCGTCGTGGGGAGCGTTCGATCGCGAGCCCGTCAACCCCGCCTATTATCCGGCGTGGTTAGCCGCGGCGGGGTTCGCACCCACCCTCACCTACGAGAGCCGGTTGATTCGGCCAGCCACCGTCCCGGCGGTGTACGCCGACAAAGCAGCGCTCCTGGCTCAGCTCGGCAGCGTTCCCTTCCAGTTCATTCCCTTGACGCCGGCGGCGTGGGCGGCGCACGAAGACGCGCTGTACCCGCTCGTCCACGCCATTTTCGGGGAGAACCCGGCCTACCGGGCCATCACGGCGGCGCAGTTCCACGCGCTCTACGGGGCCGCGTACGCCCGGGCGCTATGTCCGTACTCCTCGGTGTTGGTGCGCGAGCCCGCCTCGGGGCAGCTGGTAGGACTAAGCTTCTGCCATCCCAACTACCGCCCCCTGAATTTGCCCGCTGGTACCCCACCCGATTTCGCCCGCGACTACCCACGCCTGCCGCACGGGCAGCGAACCCTGCTGGCGAAGACCGTCGGCATCCACCCCGCGTGGCGCCAGCGCGGGCTGATGTCGCTACTCGGTGCCTACGGCATGGGCCCGTTCCGGGCGCTCTACGATCAGGTGATTTTCTGCCTGATGCGCACCAACAACCCTTCGCTCGCCTTTACCGACGGCCTGCCGGTGGAAGTTGCCCGCTACGCGCTCTATGAGTTGGTTGTTGGTTAATGGTTGATAGAAGGGATGCAAGCATCTAACCTGACCACTATTAACCTCAATTATCCCCCAGCTGCGCCAGAGTGTCGAAGTAGCTATCGACTACGCGCGGCAGAAATGGGTAGGGGCTCACCGCGTGCGCCATCATGTACATCCCGAGGCGGTGGAGGCCAAAGTCGCGCGCGGCGAAGGCGGTCAAGCGGCGGAAGGCGATGGGGTCGGCGTACTGGCCCGTCAGGGCGTGCAGCTCGTGGCGGTAGTACTCCAGCAGCGGGAGGCGCTGATCGTAGCGGTCGGGGGTAAGCACGAAGCTCAGCAGCTCCAATACGTCGTACGGCGGCACGTGGTGCGTGGCGAGCTCCCAGTCGTACGCGCAAAGCTGCGGGCCGGCGGCCGTCGCCCGGAAGCACGTGTTGCGCGGGTTGAGATCGTTGTGGATGAGCGTTTTGGGCGCCGCTTCCAGCTCGACCCAGTAAACCGGCAGTTCGGCCACGAACCGGCGCAACGTAGCGGCCCGCTCGGACCGGTACACCTCGGGCGCGTGGGTGGCGGCGCTGTCGATGAGCGCTTCCCAGAGCGGCGCCAGCGCCAGCATATAGGCCCGCGAGGGTTCATCAGCGGACTCGGTCGGACTCAGGGACAGCGGGCGGCCTAAATGGCGCGCGTGCCAGCCGGCTAGCTGGCGCAGGGCGGTGCGCAGGTGCGCATCGGTCCAGCGCTCGGGCGTCATGACGGTATTGAGCAGCGAGATGTCGGCGGCTTCGTCGAGGTATTCGAGCAGGATGGCGTAGTGGCCGCGCGCATCGTCGGCGTGCAGGCCCCACACGCGCGGCAGCAACGGGTCGGCGTCATTCGCGGCGTACACGGCGAGCTCGCGGGTGTGGGTATGCGCGAAGCCCGCGCGCAGCAGCAGCGCGGGGTACACCTTCGCCAGTGCCCCGCCGCTATGGGCCGCCAGCTGCCCGAGCATCGCGCTCACCACCGCCCCGGAAGGCTTGAGCTTGAGCACCAGCTGGTGGGTGGTGGCTGCCGCCTCCCCCGCCGACACCGTGACGCTCAGCCCGAAATGCCCCACGGGCGCGGCCTGCTGCCCCGCCGCCGCGAGGGTAGCGAGAATGCTCGCCGATGAATCGAGCGGGAACGGCGTCACGGCCCGGACGCGCAGGTCCAGCGCGGGCTGGTGGCGGCGCATCAGGTCTTCGATAAAGCCCGGGCTGAGGTAGTCGGCGAGAATCATTCGGCAAAGCAACGCAGAAAAGCCTGCCCTCCAGTCGGCCTTAGCGCGCTACGAGCTGGCCGGCGCGGACTTCGTAGAGGCGCACGTTGCGAAAGTAGAAACAGCCATCGGCCGCCGAAAGCGCCTGGGCCCGCGACCCCGACCCGCCGGCCGTCGCCGCGTCCAGCTGCTGATCCTGGAGCAGGTTCCAGTACACGAACCGCAACGGCCCTTCCCGGCGCTCGGCCAGCTCGCGGGCGCACCGCGCGAAGTCGAGCGGGTCGACGTACTCGAAAATATTGGAGAGCGACGCGCACGTGATTCCGGCGCCGGCCGACGAGAGCAGGTACTCCACCGCTTCGCCGGTGTGGATGTGGAGCGCGGGCAGCGCCGTGCGCAGCGCGCCGAAGCAGCGCCGTTGCAGGGGTGCTGGCAACAAGGCCTCTGGCAAATCCGTCGGCCCGAAGAAGAAGAAGCGGGAGTAGAAGTCATCCGCCAGCCGGCGGGTCCGCAGCCGGCGGGCCAGCCGCTCGTAGAACACCGGCCCGCCGGGCTCCGCGGCGTAGCGAAACAGGCGCGGGTCGCGGCCCTGACTTAGATTCTCATCGGCAAACCACTCCCCGAAGCGCGCCGCGAAATCGGCACCGTGCAGGTGCCGCTCGAAATAAGCCGCCTGCTCGGCCACGGTCGGGCAGGCGAGCAGCGCCGCCAGATGGGCGCGCTCCGCGACGGGCGCGGCGCGGCGGTACTCGCCGATGTACGCCTCCAGCTGTCCCGCGGAAAGCACGCCACCCGGGTGCTCGGCGAAGAACGCGGGCCAGTCCACGTACTCGCTCGCGAGCAGTGTGGGGCCTACCGTGGCCCAGGCGCTCGCTACCCCGCCCGGCCCATCGAGGCCGAGTAGCCCGCGCAGCTCAGCGGGCGAGTGGTGGCGCACGACGTGGCATTGCAGCTCCAGCAGCGCATTCTGCAGCCGATTGAGGTCGACGGCCACTACCCGGCGCGGTCGGCGCAGCAGCGTGGCCAGGACGTTGGTCCCCGCGGAGGTAATAATCAGTACCTCGTCGGCCGGACCCGGTCGCAGGGCGCGCACCAGTGTCCGGCCATCCTCCCACACCAGCGAGTAGCGGATTCGATTCAACGGAATGCGAGCAAACTCGGATTGCATCAGGAAATGAGGTAAGGCGCGGAAGCGGATGTCAGAAGAAGGGGGGCTAGAAGAAGACGGGTTAGAAGAGCGAGTGTGAGAAAAGTGGGCGGTCGATCAGGTCCTCACCGGCTAAGGTAGCTCGTGGCCCGACCTACCCCAATTGATCGTAGCGGATTTTGGCGTGGTGCCGGCCATCTACCGGCAGCCGCGCCTGAAGCCGAACCTGCAAGTGGCCCTTGAGGGCCGTAAAGGCCGCCCCGAGGGCCGTCAGTACGGCGGGTGCCAAGGCGGCATCGGTGCCTTCCACCCACACGCGAAAGCCCGAATCCGTGGGCCGCGCCGCGACCCGCCCCACGCCTGGCACGTGTTGCGCGACGTGTTCGAGCAAGTAATGCTGGCAACCGCGCACCGTGGCGGTGTTGCCGCGCCGGGCCGTGAGCCAGAGCGCGCCGGTGGCATCGCGGTAGCCAAAATCGCCGGTAGCGAGCCACGCGCCCACCGCCGCGCCGGGTGGGCGGGCTACGTGCGCCCCGCGAACCCGGACCTCGCCAATGGGCACGGCGCTACCGTCGGGCAGCGCCAGCGCGAAGCCCGCTGAAAGCATATCGAGCTCGATGCCCGCTGCGAGCAGCCCAACGCAGTAGCCCTGGCGCGGGTCGGTGGGGGAGGCGGTCAGGGGCCGCGTCGCGATTGGCTCGGCTTCCGAGGAGCCGTAGATGATCACCACGTCAGCCCCGCTAAACAGCACCCGCAGTGCTTGCGCCAACGTTTCGGGCACCGGTGATCCGCCAATGCCCACCGCGCGCACGTGCCGCAGCGCGCCGGGCGGCAGCGCCCGTAGCGCGGGGAGCAGGCGCCGGAAGTAGGTCACGTTGCCCGTGAGGGTCTCAATCCGCTCGCTCACCAGCTGCGCCGCGACCCGCGCGGGGTCGAAGGCGGGCACGTAGCGCCACGGCACCGCCGGCAGTACGCTGCACACGCCGCCGGGCAATGCCAGATTGTGCAGCAGAATGTTGGGGAAGAGCGGAAAGTCGCGCTGCCCCGGCCACGGCGGAAACGCCTTCTGCAACGCCGCGTGCTGAGCCGCCAGCACGGCGTGGGTCCGAAAAATCGGCTTCGCGCGACCAGTAGTCGAGCCCGACGAGTGCGAGATGAGGGCGGGCTGATCGGGCGGCACCGCCGCGGGCCCCCACGTCGGCAGGGCCGCGGAGTGACCGGGTAGCGCCAGCTCAGCGGAAGGTGCCGTCAGCAGTCGCACCCCCAGCCGACGCGCCAGCCAGCGACGAGCCAGGCGGGGCCGGCCGGTCACGACGGCCGCGGTAGCGCCCGCCAGTCCCGGTAGACGCAGGCGGGTCAGCCAGCCCGCCCCGGCCGGCGGCAGCACCGCCACCGCTCCCAACGCCAGGATAGCCAGCAGCGCGGCCACGAGCGGCGGCCCCACGGGTACCGCGACCAGCACCCGGTGGCCCGGTCGCACGCCCTGCGCCCGTAGGTAGCGGCGCGCGTGGCTCACCTGCCCGAGTACGTCGGCGGCGGTGTAGCGGGTAGGTGGGTCCGAGGGCAAAGCCCCGGGCCATACCAGCACTTGCGCCGTGGGGTGGGCGAGAAGCGCGGCGTGAATGCGCGCGTAATAAGAGGGAGAGTCGGCGGGCACGGGCGCGGGAGTTCGGCCGCCAAGGTAGGGCCGGGGCCAGCGCTTGTCGGCACTACTCCCTCTATAACTAAACGAACCCAGGGATAGCGAGGCCGTACCGAATACCTGTTCTCACTTCGTGTTCCCAAAGTTCTCCCATGAAATTGCCCCCCGATAATGGATTTGCCGGGCCGCTGATCGGGGGGCAATTTCATGGGAGAACTTTGGGAACACGAAATGAGAACAGGTATTCGGTACGGCCTCGCTATCCCTGGGTTCG
>JBKJUQ010000222.1:0-15418 GCA_046590685.1 Hymenobacteraceae bacterium | reverse complement strand
CGCGTGCTGAGCCCAATCCGCGCGGCTGCGCCCCTTCCGGTTGCCGACTCTACCGCAAGCGGTGGCCTTATTGGTAAGTTGCTGTACCGTCAGCATTGCATCCGCTGCCACGGGCGTAACGGCGATATGTGCCTCTACGGCGCCCGCAATCTGCAGCAGAGTGCCCTCTCGCTCGACGGACGCATCGCGCTCCTCACCGCGGGACGGGGCCGGATGCCCGCCTTTTCGCCGCGTCTCACGCCCGCGCAGATCGAGGCAGTGGCGCGCTACTCGCGTACGCTTTTCCGATCTTCCCCGGCACCCGTGGCGCGCAAGAACAAACCGGCCGCCTGAGCGTACCGCAGGGCCACTACGTTACCACTATGATCGAAAAAAAGAAATTCCATTCTACCGCCGCCGTGCCCGAAACGGCGGTGCTGGTGAGCGTGCCCCCCAAATCGCAGTCGGAGGCCCAAACCACGGAATACCTCGATGAGCTCGCGTTTCTGGCCGTGACGGCCGGCGTGCAGGCCAACAAACGATTCGTGCAGCGCCTCGATCAGCCCGACGTTCGCACCTACGTCGGCAAGGGCAAGCTCGCGGAGCTGAAGGCGTGGATTGTCGAGCACGACATTGATATGGTCATCTTCGACGATGACCTGAAGCCGTCGCAACAGCGGAATCTGGAGGAAGAGCTGCGGGTGAAAATCCTCGACCGGACGCTTCTGATTCTCGACATTTTCGCGCTACGCGCCAAATCGGCCACCGCGCGCGCCCAGGTGGAGCTGGCGCAGTACCAGTACTTCCTGCCGCGCCTGACCGGCCTGTGGACTCACCTGGACAAGCAGCGTGGCGGCGTGGGTACGAAAGGCCCGGGGGAAACCGAGATCGAGACTGACCGGCGCATCGTACGCGACAAGATCTCGCTGCTCAAGGAGAAGCTCGAAGAATTCGATAAGCAGGCGGCCACCCAACGGAAAACCCGGTCGGGGGTCATTCGCGTGACGTTGGTGGGGTACACCAACGTGGGGAAGTCGACGCTGATGAACCTGCTGGCAAAGGGCGCCGACGTATTCGCCGAAAACAAGCTTTTTGCCACCGTCGATGCCACGACGCGGAAAGTGGTGCTCGATGGCGTTCCGTTTCTGCTCTCGGATACCGTGGGGTTTATTCGGAAGCTGCCCACGCGCCTGATCGAAAGCTTCAAGAGCACCCTCGACGAAATCCGGGAAGCTGATCTGCTCCTGCACGTCGTCGACCTGAGCCACCCCAGCTTTGAGGAGCATATCCGCGTGGTGAGCGAGACGCTTGCCGAAATCGGCGCCGCCGACAAGCCCGCCCTGCTCATCTTCAATAAGATCGACCAATACGCCGCCGACGAGATCGAAAACGGCCAGGAACGCCTGAGCCTCGAAGAGCTGCGCGAAACGTACGTCGCGAAGCTGCACGCGCCGGCCGTGTTCGTGTCGGCCACCCAGGGGATCAACATTGATCAGCTTCGCCTGGCCGTCGGCACGCGCGTCCGGCAGGTTCACGACCAGCGCTACCCCAATCGCCCGCAGGACCGGTGGAGTGAGTAAGAGTTGGGGAAGGATTGCGCCCGCTCACCACCGTTAACCGAATGCCGCTGACTTCGACTACATCAGCTTCTATCCAGCCGACTGCGGCGCGTTACTCCCTCGTCGCCGTTCTAACGCTGGCGCTACTGATGGTGATTGCTCGCCTGTGGGCACCGTACTGGGATACCCGCAACGTCCAGGCAATCTTGACCTGGGACGCGCTCGGGTACTATATCTACCTGCCCGCGCACTTCATCTACGACGACTTGCGGACGATGGCCTTCGTGCCAAAAATGATGGCCGATTACGGCCCGACCAGTGCTTTCTACCAGGCGTTTCAGGTGCCGGGCGGTCCGCCGGGGCATCTGGTGACGAAGTACCCCATCGGGCTCGCGCTCCTGGAAGCGCCATTTTTCGGGATTGGTCATGCCCTGGCAAAGGCTCTGGGTTATCCGGCCGATGGCTTTTCGGCGCCCTACCAGGCCAGCATCGCGTTCGGCGGAATCGCCTACGCGGTGGCCGGGCTGGGGCTGTTGCGGCGCGTGCTGCTCACGTACTTCTCCGACCTGCTCACTGCCCTCACCTTGGTAGTGGTCGTGCTCGGGACCAACTACTTCCAGTACGCGGTGTACGATGTGGCCATGGCCCACAGTGCGTGCTTTACGCTCTACGCGCTGCTGCTGTGGTGTACGATCAGGTGGCACCAAACTCCACGGGTTCGCTGGGCGCTAGGGATTGGGCTGTCGCTCGGGCTGCTGGTCGTCGTGCGGCCGTCCGAGATGATTGCGGTGGTGCTGCCACTACTCTGGGGCTTGGATGGCAAGGTGGCGTTGCAGCGTAAGCTAGAGATGGCCCGGCGCTATTGGCCACAGCTGACGGTAGCTGCCGCGGTGGGCTTGGCCGCAGTTAGTCCACAGCTGCTGTACTGGAAATGGGCGACCAATCACTGGCTGTTTTACTCCTACGAGGAACAAGGATTTAGCTTCGTACACCCATACCTGCGGCAGGTATTATTCAGTTTCCGAAAAGGCTGGCTCGTTTACACGCCGCTGATGCTGCTGGCCCTGGCAGGTTTCTGGCCCCTGTGGCGGACCCACCGCGCCGTGGCCGTACCCGTGCTGGCGTTTGGCGTCCTCAATCTGTGGGTGGTGGCCGCGTGGGATATTTGGTGGTACGGTGGCTCGTTTGGGCAGCGCGCGATGGTGCAGTCGTACGCGGCCCTGAGCTTGCCACTGGCGGCTCTGCTGACGCGCTGGGTAGGAGCAAGCAGCCACACGCCCGGGTTCACCGCTGAGCAGCCCGCGTGGCGCAAGCTGATGGCGGGGCCTTTATTAATTTTACTGATACTGCTGAATCTGTTTCAGACCTGGCAGTATATGTTCGGCATCATCACGACGGAGGATATGACCTCGTCGTACTGGCGAGCTGTTTTCCTCAATGCCCAGCCTACCCAAGCCGATTATGCTCGCCTCGACGTGCGCACCGTGCGGCCGGGCCGGGCGGTTGACTGGACTACGCGCGTCGTCAGTCGAGTCAATTTCGATGCCCTGTCTCCCCGTGAAGGTGGCGCCCCTGGTGAGGGGGTGATGCATTCGACCGCCTATCGCTTGGTGCACCAGGAGCGCGAGTATTCCCCCATTCTTGAAACGCCGGTGAGCGCTTTGGCTGCTCGGCCTGGCGCGTGGCTGCGCGGTGGGGGTTACGTATGGTCGGAGTGGGGGGCCTGGGGCGCCCGCCTGGTTATCGAGATTCGCCGGGGCGGGCAGCCCATATCGTCGTACAATCTGCGGCTCCATAACAACGGGACGCTTCCGCGGCGCTGGAGCTACGTCTATGCTGATGTGCCAGTACCGTCGGACGCGCTGCCCACCGACGTGGTCCGGATCTACGGCCAGGCGCCCGCCGGGGCAGCTCACTGCCTGCTTGATGACCTGACGCTGGAAGTGGCTGAGCGCCGGAAACCGTAGCGGGGTAGGAGCGAGTGAACTGCGAACAGGCACTCAGGCCGCCACTTCCGCTACTCCCGCTGCGGGCGCGGCGATTATCGGCTGGCGCGAAGCCCGGAAGGCGTCAAAATGCTTTTTGAGGCGCAGGAGCGGCTTCTCAACCAGCTCGTACGAGATAGCCGCGATCAGCAAGGTGAAGAGCAGCACCCAGCCGATGAAAAACCGGTCGTGAAGCAGGGGGAATTCTTTGAGGAGAAAGAAGATCACGAAGCCGTGGTACATATAAATCCCGTAGGAAATCTTGCCGAAATAGTGAAACGGCGTCTGGCGGCGCCATTGCACAAACGCGTCCGGGGCGTAGAGGACGTGACCGAGGGCAAAAGCGGCTAGCAGCGCGTAGATGTAGCGCTTCGTGACGACCGCGAGGACCGAGTCCCACTCGCCGTACACGTCGTTGACGAATAGCAGCGCCCCGCCGCAGTAAATGAGCACGCGCGCGGCGCGCGGCACCCGCAGCCGAATCGAGCGGAAGTACGCCGCGTAAGCGAAGAGCGAGCCGACGGCGAGCACATCCCAGCGGCATAGGGTGTGCAGCAGGAGCGCCATGTAGGACTCCGGCACAAACCAGAAGTAATAGAGCCGGACGCCCACGCTCAGCAGGATGACGGCACCGAAGAGCGTCGGCAGGCGGCGGGTTGGCACCAACCAGATGAGGAGGGGCCAGAGCAGGTAAAAGTGCTCCTCAATGCAGATCGACCACAGATGGTTGACCGCCAGGGAGCTCCAGCCGTGCCGCATCAGCTCAAAGTTGCCGGCGAAGATCACAAACTGCCAGATGTTCGGCACGGGCTCCTGGTAATAATGGTGCAACACCGGCACCAGGGCCACGCAGACGTAGTAAAGCGGCCAGATGCGCAGAATCCGCCGCACGTAAAACGATTTCAGATCGATCCGCCCGAAGCGCGCCCTTTCGGCGAGGAGCAGGTACGTGATCAGAAAGCCGCTGAGCAGGAAAAACAAGTCGACTCCGGCGATGAAGTTGTTCGTCAGGCCGTGCAGCTTCGTGGCCGCCCATTGCCGCCCGCTGGTGGCGCTGGTGAAGGCCTGTACGGCGGGTACGGTGGCCCAATGGTCGAATGAATGGTACACGAGCACCATCGTAGCGGCCATAAAACGCACGACGTCCAGAGCGGCGAAGTACGGAACGGGGCCAGCGGGCAACTCGCCAGCCGCCGCGGAACGGGAAAAAAACATCAGAGCGAGTTCGCGCGGCGCGCGATGAAGCACAAAAATACGGCGCTGGCGCATGGGCGTCCGGCATTCCACGGTGCGGGCGCGGAGGTCCACGGTGCGGGCGCGGAGGTCCGAGGGACGATCCTATTTTGTCATCATCGGGTAGCCATTGCGGACGGGCGTTCCATCGGCGGCCTGCCAGTACACGTTCGTGCTGAGCGGCCGGATCAGCAGGTCGTCAACGGCGTAATCGAGGCCGGAAACGCGTACGTCGAGGTGATTGGCGGGGTCGAGGAGGCGGACGCGGAAATGCTGCCCCACCCACTGCCCGACTACTTCCGTCGCCACGTTCAGGTTGGCGTCGTAATATTCGATGGGCCCGCCGCTGGGCGTTAGCTGCCGGAGCGTGACGATGGGGAGCCAATCGGTGGTCGGGGCGTAGGCCCATACCAGCACATCGTAGGTGCGGGCCGTGTCGGCGCCCACGGCCGGGCGGGGCAGCGGGCCATTGAACAGCGTCAACTCGCCGGTGCGGCCGTGCGCCACCCCCGGCCGGGTGAAGCCGGGCCAGCGCGTGGTACTGCCGGCGGGCAGGTTCGGAGCGAAGGTGCGCCAGACCACGCCCGGCGCCGGGGCCGAGCACCACACCGGGCCGCTCTCGGTAGGTTCGGTCCGGAGCGAGTCGCGGTGCGCGGCGAACCAGACGCGCTCGCGGGCGGGGCGGGCGGTGACGAAAGCCGACAGAGGCAACTCGTAGAGCCGGACGGTGCCCGTGCGCGCCAGCAGTCGGGCGCCGCGGCCAAGCAGCGCCTGCTCGGCGGGGCGCAGCGAATCGACGGCCGAGGCGACCACCAGGAACGGGCGTTGCGAGGGCAGCTGCGCGGGTAATGACTTCGAAATCTGATCCGACGAGAAGAGATTGATGAGGCTCAGAGTCTGCGCCAGGGAGGTGCGCGACATCATGACCGCCGCCAACGGCAGCCCCGTCTGGTAAGCGGCCCGAAAGCCCTCGAAAGCACTGGTTTCGGTGGGGCCGAAGCCGAATTTTTCGGATCCGAGGGAGTAGTAGGGAAGGGGCAGGATGGCCTGAAAATCACTGGCGCGGCGATTCGCGCTCGTCAGCAGCGGCCCGTAAGCGGTGGGCGTCCAGTCGTCAAAAAAGCGATCTGCGATGGCGTAGTTGCGCATCTGCCGTGTATTGGCTTCGATCTGGAGCTTCGCTTCGTAGCCCCAGACCACCGCCGCCAGCGTCAGCAGCGTCAGGCCGAGGCGCCCCGCGCGGCGCTGGCGCAGCGAGCGCAGTAACTCCCATAGCATCACGGCGGCGGTGACCCCGATGACGTAGTAGAAAATCCACGCAAAGCGCCCGAGCGCCCGGAACTGGCGTAGCGGTCCGAGGTACGGAACCCAGTCTTCGAGGCCATAGGCGAACGGCCAGCACATTGCCAGCAGCAGAATCGGTACCGAGGCCCAGAGGGTGGCGCGCAACGGCAGCGGCAACACCGGCCGGAATACCAGCCCCGGCCGGCCGCGCAGCAGATAGGCCACGCTGCGGGCCAGCAGGAGCAGCACAATCAGCGTGGGCACCAGCCCAATGTACGCCCAGCCCTCCGGAATCGGCTCCGGTCCGTGGAAAATGGCCGCCCACGCCGACCGGAACGGCTCGCGGTAGGGCCCGAATACCGACGCCATGTTGGCGCGGTACCACAGAAAGCCGAACGGGTTGACGGGGCGGTCGCGGATGGGGTCCGTGAGTGCCATTCCCAGCTGGAAGACGACTATCGGCAGCAGTCCCGCTACCACCAGCCAGCCCGCCGGCACCCAGACCGCCCGGCCGCGCCGCCGGAAGTTCTGCGCCGCTTCCACCATCGCCGTGACACTCGGCAGCAGCAACGCGTGGAGCAGATAATACGGGTGCGCCAGGGCCAGCAGCAGCGTGGCGCCCACGTACATGCCTAAAGCCCGCAGCCGGCGGCGGCGGGTAGTCGCTTCCTGGAGCTTCACCATCAGAACCCACAAGAGCGGGATGGCGAAAGCCAGCGTGAGCGTCATGTGCCCGCCGAGCCGGTCGAACTGCGGCGACAGGAACGCGATGATAAGCGCTGTGAGCGCCGCCCACCCGCGCCCGACGTGGCAGCGCCTCAGCAGCCAGAACAGCAGGACCGAACACGGCACCGAGGCGAGCAGCACGGTCACGTTGAACCAGCCCAGGGCGGCGGCGTTGCTCAGGCCCAGCGTGGTGTGGGCCCAACGGGCGAGCATCGCCAGGATCGCAAAGCAGTCGGTGTACAGCAGATGCTCGCCGAAGGGGTAGTTCATCCCCGTAAAGCGCAGATCGTGGCCGTAGCGGACGTAGTAGAGGTAGGCGAAGTACGACTTGACGCCGTCGCCGCCGGGGGTGAGAATGTACGTGCCGGGATGGCGCAAAATCGGGCCTACCCGCAGCCAGAGCAGCACCGTGTGCACCAGCGCCACGCCGCCCATCCAGGCATACTCGCGGCGCTGGCTGGGGCGTTTGGGCTGGGAGATCAGAGTCGCGGTCACGTCAGTAAATCAGTCGGCGTCGGTAAGGGGGAGCGGGCTCGTAGCCCAGGGTCGGTTTCGCGCACCAGATAGGCCGGCCGTTGCTTGGTTTGCAGGAAGATCCGACCGATGTATTCGCCGATGATGCCCAGCACGAGCAGCTGGAGCCCGCCAATGAACAATACGCTCAGCAGGACGGAGGCCCAGCCGGGCACGGCCCGCTCGGTAAACAGCAGCACGTACAGGGCGTAGAGGCCGTACAGAAACGCGGCCCCCGATACTACGCCCCCGGCTACAGTAGCCAGGTGCAGGGGGCGAACGCTGAACGACGTGATGCCGCTCAGCGCGAGCTTCACCATCTTGCGCAGCGTGTACTTGGTCTGACCCCGGAAGCGGGGATCAGGTACGTACGCCACTTTTTTCTGCCGGAAGCCCGTCCAGTGGATGAAGCCGCGCACGAACAGCTCGACGTCGGGCGAGGCGCGGACTACGTCAACCACGCGCCGGTCGAGCAGGCGGTAATCCGCCGTGCCGGGCTCAAACTGGACGCTGCTGAGGCCGTTCATCAGCCGGTAGAAGCTGGCGGAAGTGGTGCGCTTGAACCACGCGAGCTGCTCGTCCTCCGCGCGTTGGGTATACACGATGTCGTAGCCTTCGCGCCAGTAGCCGAGCAACACCGGCAGTAACCGGGGCGGGTGTTGCAAATCGGCGTCGAGCGATATCACGCAGTCGCCGGTGGCGTAATCGAGGCCGGCGCGCAGGGCGCTTTGGTGGCCGAAGTTGCGCGAAAAGGAGATGAAATGAATACTCGGATCGGCGGCGCGTAGCGCCCGCAGCACGCGTAGGGTGCCATCGCGGGAGCCATCGTCGACAAAAATCAGCTCGTGCTCGGCATCCAAGGGCAGGTGTTCCTTGATGCGGGCGGCCGCTTCCGGCAGGTTTTCCTCCTCGTTGTAGGCTGGTACGACGATGGAAATCTTCATATTCACAGACTGGGGCGACAGTGGGCAAAGGTACGCCCCTGCGGTGCGACGGGTATCGCTCCGGCACCCGCCTGTAGAGCGGCGGAAACGGGTGCTCGGTTACCTTTGCGGCTCTGATTTCGCGTACTGGTGCCCGCTACTTTCCTGTCTTCAGCTTCTTCGGTGAGTAACGGCAAACGGTGGGCGCAACGTCACGGGCCTGCCATCGGGCTCTACCTGGGCGCGGCGCTGGAAGCGTGGTTCTTCACGGTAGGCCGCACCAGTCTGGGGTACTGGGGGAGCCCGGTCGCGTTCGTGAGTGCCGGACTTTTGGTGGTCTTAGCGGCTTTTGCGCTCCGCCCGCCGCTGGCCGCGCGACCCGCGCCGCGCCCGGGGATCTGGTTTAGTGGGTGGGGCTATCTGGCGGCGGCGGCGGCCGTCGTACTGTTTGTGGGCCGGGTACGGGTCATCCTCCGCAAAGCGTTGCGCGAAGTGCCGATCCGCATCAGTGAGTCCGATATCATTCCCGCCATTCGGATCTACGTACGGCGCCTGCTATGGGGCAGCGACGTTTACCGCGAGTTGACGCCCGAGTTGGGGTATCTGGCCTACCCGACGTACTTGCCGGGTACGTGGCTCCCGTTTACGCTGGCCGAAGTGGGGAATTTCGATTATCGCTGGTTGGCGTTCGGTAGCCTGCTGCTGGGAATGATGGCCGCGTGGGCGTGGCTGGGCTGGCTGCGCCGGCCGTGGCCCGAGACGCTCCTCAAAGCGGCGCTGCCCGTGGCCCTCACGTACTACGCTCTGCCGGCCGATCCGTCGCCGTACGTCTACACCGTCGAGACGCTGGTGGCGGGTTACGTGCTGTTGTTGGGCGCGGCGTTGCTCACGCGTTCGGTGGCGCTGCGCGCGCTGGCGCTGCTGCCGGTACTGCTCTCGCGGTACTTTGTGCTGATCTGGGTACCATTGCTGGGGCTGTTGATCTGGTGGGAGGAAGGCTGGCGCCGGGCCATGATCTTCGGCGGGCTGCTGCTGGCTTTGCTGACCGCTACCTATCTCTGGCCTATCTGGCGCCACGACCCCGGCCTGATGGCGCGCGTGCAGACCGGCTATCAGGAGGTGGCCGTCAACGAGTGGCAGCATCTGAACCCCGCTACTGGCCGCCCCTATCACGCTTTCAACGGCCTTGGGCTGGCCCCGTGGTTTTACCCCGCGCCAGCGACTGTGCCGAACCTTCGTCGCGCCGTGGACCGGATGCGCCTTGTCCAGCTGGCTGCCCTCGGGGTGGTGCTGGCGGGGTGCGCGGTCGGCTGGTGGTGGCATCGCCGGCGCCACGGACCGGACCCGGCGCAGGCGCGCTGGGTAGCACTCGTTAGCCTGAAACTCTTTCTGGTCGTTTTCTTTGCCCTCTTGCACGTCCCGTACGCCTATATGGTACTCGTGAGCGTGTACCTGACCAGTCTGCTCGTCGTCTTTAGTCCGGGCTTACCGGCTGCTCCGTCGTCAGCTACTGTTTCCGCGCCTTAAAGTTATTTCTGCAATGCCCCGCTTTCGCCCGCTCAATTACGCGGCCCTTTTGCTGCTGAGTGTGGTGGCCTGCTCATCGCCGGCCGCTTTGCCCACCGATGACCCTGACGTATTGATTTCGCAGGATTTCGATTCTCTCAACGGCTGGGTAGGTACGGTGGCCGATGCCTCTGCGGCGAATACGCTCACTACCCTGGCGGCGCATTCGGGGCGGTGCGCGGCCCGGATCGGCGGCGCTGTCGAGTATGGCGTCTCCTTTACCGCCCCACTTGGTCAGTTGCTCAAGCGCCGCCCGAAGGCGCTGGAAGTAAGCTACTGGTGCTACCGTACCGATGCCTCCGGCAACGCCGCCACGTTGGTTTGCACTATTACCCGACCCTCCACCAAGCAGCAGCTCTACTGGAAGGGAGCTAATATGGCCGAGGACGTTAAGCGAGATCGTTACTGGACCAAAGTGACGCAACGCATCGATATCCCGGCGGAGGTCGATTTCTCCGATGAGCTGCGCCTCTACCCGTGGCGCGGCGCGGCCACCAGCGACGTTTACTTCGACGACCTGCAGCTCCGGGTCATCAACGACTGACGTACCGGGCCTTCAGCGCGCGAAGCGGAACTTGAGGATGCAGTAAATCGCCCGAAAGCCGTCGCGCCACCCAATCTTCTTGCCTTCCGCGTAGGTGCGGCCGTAGTACGAAATGCCCACCTCATAGATCCGCACGTTCGGGACGCGGGAGATCTTGGCGGTGACTTCGGGTTCGAAGCCAAAGCGTTTTTCCGTTAGCTGCAAGCTCTGCAGCATATCGCGTCGGAAAAGCTTGTAGCACGTCTCCATATCGGTCAGATTTAGGTTCGTCATCGCATTGGAGAAGAACGTGAGCACCTGATTGCCGAGGGAGTGCCAGAAGAACAGGATTCGGTGCGGATTGCCTCCCATAAACCGCGACCCGTACACCACGTCGGCCACGCCGCGCAATACGGGCCGGAGCAGCACGTTATATTCCTCGGGGTCATACTCCAGGTCGGCATCCTGAATGATGACGTACTCGCCCGTCGCGGCGCGAATGCCGGTGTGCAGCGCGGCGCCTTTACCCTGGTTGACTTCGTGCTTGAAGTAGCGGATGGGTACGTCCGGATTGGCGGCGATGTAGCGCTGTACAGCCGCTTCAGTATCATCCTTCGAGCAATCGTTGACGATGATGATTTCCTTCTGAATATCGTTGAGCAGGCGCACGGCCTTCACCTGATCCAGAATCAAATGAATCGTGGGACCCTCGTTGTAGGCCGGCACCACGATGGAGAGGGTGCGCAGAACGGGTGAAGCGGAGGCAAAAACAGTCATAGAGTGCCACAAAGAAACGCCAACCCGCGCTAAGGCAGGCAGGCAGGCCCCCTCGCGTTTCCGGCCTTCCGCTGCGCCGCTGGCTTAAATTGCCGTTACAGGCAGGTGAGTCGTCCGCCATCGACGGGCAGACAGATACCCGTAATGTAGCCCGCGGCCGGCGAAGCCAGAAACGCGACGGCCGCTGCCACTTCGTGCGGTTCGGCAAAACGGCCGGCGGGTACTTCGCGGCGCATCTCGGCCTCAATGTCGTCCGGGGCGCGATTCGTCGCGTTGGCGCGGGTGCTGACGATGGCCTCCAGCCGGCCGGTGCGGGTGGCGCCGGGCAGCACGTTGTTGACCGTGATGCCCGCCGGCGCCAGCTCGGTGGCGAGTGTTTTGGCCCAGCTGGCTACGGCGGCCCGTACGGTATTGCTGACGCCCAGATTCGGGAGCGGCGCCTTGACCGAGGTACTGATGATGTTGACGATGCGGCCCCAGCCCGCCGCCCGCATGCCCGGCACCAACCGCTGGGCCAGGAGCTGGTTGACAATCAGGTGTTGCTCGAAAGTAGCCCGAAACGCGTCCGGGTCGGCCGATAATACCGGCCCACCGGGCGGGCCGCCGGTGTTATTGACCAGAATATGGATCGTATCGTTGGCGAGCGTGCCGCTGGCGAGCAGCGCGTCGACGGCGCTGGCGAGCGACGCAGACTGCGTAAAGTCGGCCGTGAGCCACTGATGACGCGCGCCCGTGGGGCTGGGCAGGCCCTGCGCGGTTTCGCGCAGACGGGTTTCGTCGCGAGCCGCCAGCACGACTTGCGCGCCGAGCTGCGCCAGCTCAAGCGCCACGGCACGGCCGATGCCTTGCGTCGAGCCGCCCACGAAGGCGGTGCGGCCAGTCAGGTCAAGATTCATTCAGGTAAGCAGAAAGTTAAGAATGAGAAAAGCGTAATACGGCAGCAGGCAATAAATAGTCGGCACGCGCGACGACTATTTATTACTTGCTGGCGACCGGCCCCTGATCGATTTGAGGGTACGAAGGTGCGAAATTCGTCCCCAACCGCCACCGGTTTCCCCCTCGCGGGCGTATGTTTCGATCCGCAAGCCGTTTCTCTCCCCGTTCTTCTTCATTCCCCATGATCGCCCCTGCCTTCAACTTTCAGCACTGGATCGACGAGCACCGCCACCTGCTCAAGCCGCCCGTCGGCAATCAACAGGTATTTACCGATAATGCCGATTTTATCGTGATGGTGGTCGGCGGCCCGAACGCGCGCAAGGATTATCACGTCGATGCTTCCGAAGAGTTTTTCTACCAGCTCGAAGGCGAGATGACGCTCAAGATCATTGATGAGGGACAGCCGCGGGATATTCACCTCCGCGCGGGCGATATTTTTCTGCTGCCGCCACACGTACCGCACTCGCCGCGCCGGCCCGCTGGCGGTATTGGGCTGGTCATCGAGCGGTATCGCCGGCCCGGCGAGCAGGACGGCTTCCAGTGGTACTGCGAAAACTGCCACACCAAGCTCTACGAGGCGTACGCCGACGTGACGGATATCGTCCAGCAGCTGCCCGTTATTATGGACGCCTTTTGGGCCGATGACGCGAAGCGCACCTGCTCCACCTGCGGCACCTACCTCGAAAAACCCCAGTTGCCGAAATAGTGTCCTCTGCCCCCCCGCCCCCGGACGCGCGCCCCGATCACTGGTCGCCCGCCGGGTGGCTGCACCCCCCAGCGGGCCGCTTCGCGCTGGCGATCGTGCTGGCGCTGGCCGCCGCGCTGCGGGTAAGCATCTGGCTTCAGGCCCGCTCCATCTTCCTCGACGAAGCTAACCTGCTGCGCAACTACGCCGAGCGCGGCTACGCCGGCCTTTTTCATCCCCTCCGTTACGAGCAGTACGCGCCCCCGCTTTTCAGCGGGTTCGTCAAGGGCGCCACCGCCCTGTTCGGCTACGGCGAGCTCGCCACCCGCCTGGTACCTCTGCTGGCGAGCCTGGCTGCCCTCGGCGTGCTCGCCGTCGTTGCCCGCCGCTGGCTCACGCCCCTCGGCGCCGTCCTCGCGATGGCCTTCGTCGGGTTCGGCGCGGTCTACCTTGAGCTCGCGACCACCGTCAAGCAGTACAGCTCCGATATGCTCGGGGCGCTCGCCCTGCTCGCCCTCGCCGACTACCAGCTTCGCCGCCCCACCCTCAGTACCCGCGCGGCCCTGGCGTGGGCCGCCGGTGGCGCCGCCCTCGTCTGGTTTTCGATGCCCGCCGTCTTCGGCTTGGCGGGCGTGGGAGCGGCGCTGGCCTGGCGCTTCGGCCGTCGGCCGGTCGGCCGCGTCGCTATCTGGGCGCGCTTGGGCCTGGTCGGCGCCGGGTGGGCCCTGAGCTTCGGCGCTTACTTTCTGCTGCTGCTCCGCGCCGATGCCCATGCCCCCAACCTCCAGCAGTATCACCAAACCTATTTCCTGGCGTTCCCCCCCCGCTCCGCCGCCGACTGGCACCTGCTCGGTAACCAACTGCTCGGTCTGGTCGACCGCGCGTTTGGCAAGACGACTATCGCCGCCGCGCTCGCGGCCGCCGGGGTGCTGCTGGGCGTCGCGCGCCTGGCCCGGCACGACGGCTCCCGCCTCCTGCTGCTCACCCTGCCGCTGCTGGCCGCCCTTTCGGCTTCAGCCCTGCACTACTATTCGCTGATTGCGCGGCTGATGCTGTTCGCGATGCCCGCGCTCGTGCTGCTGATCCTGACCGGCCTCGAAGTCGCCTTCGCCCGCCGCGCGCCCGGCACCGTGATCGCCCTCCTGCTGCTAGTCACCCTCGGTAACCAGCAGCGGCTGGCGAGCCTCTTCGGCCGCACTTTCTGGGCCGACTACGCCGACGTCCGCACTGGCCTGCGCCATGTCGCTGCTCACCAGCAGCCCGGCGAGGTGGTGTTTATCTACCACAACGCCGCTCCAGTGGCCTACTACTACCAGCACTTGGCCCCGCTCACGCCCTCCGTGCGCGACCTGTGGCTTCAGCCGTACCGCTGGATTCCTGGTGCCGATTCCGCCATCGTCGCTGCCGACGTGCAGACCCTCGTCGCCGCCGGCCACCGGCGCCTCTGGTTCGTGCACGATTCGCCCACTTACTGGCTCCGGCGCTGGGCTCAGGCCACTGGCACCGTCACCTGCGATACTACCTTCTACCGCGGCTACGCCTTCCGGTGGGAAGCGCGGTAGAGGTTTCCGGTTCCGCCGCGCGACCTTCGCGGTCCGCAATGAGCCCTCCCGTGTCCCTGACTGTCGATATCCATACCCACATCCTGCCGCACTCGTGGCCCGATCTGCGCCAGCGGTACGGCTACGGGGGGTTCGTGCGGATGGAGCACTACGCGCCGTGCTGCGCGCGGATGCTGATCGACGATCGTTTTTTTCGCAACGTGCAGGATAATCTGTGGGAGCCCAAGGCGCGTCTGCACGACTGCGGCCAGCACGGCGTCGACGTGCAGGTGCTGAGCACCGTGCCGGTAATGTTCAGCTACTGGGCCAAGCCGCTCGACGCGCTCGACCTGAGCCGACTCCTCAACGACCACATCGCGTCGGTCGTCGCCGATTACCCGACGCGCTTCGTCGGCCTTGGTACCGTGCCGCTGCAGGCGCCCGATCTGGCCGCGCGCGAAGTCGAGCGGTGCGTAAAGGAATTGGGCCTCGCCGGGATTCAGATCGGCACCCACGTCAACGACTGGAACCTCGATGAGCCGGCGCTTTTCGAAGTCTTTGCCGCCGCCGCCGAAGTAGGCGCGTGCGTGTTTGTGCACCCGTGGGATATGATGGCCAAGGAAAAGATGCCAAAGTATTGGCTGCCGTGGCTCGTGGGGATGCCCGCCGAAGCCTCCCTGGCGCTGTGCTCGCTGATTTTCGGGGGGGTGCTGGAGCGGCTGCCGAACCTGCGCATCGCCTTCGCCCACGGGGGCGGCTCGTTCGTGAACTCCATTGGGCGTATTGAGCACGGATTCAAGGTTCGCCCCGACCTCTGCGCCGTCGATAACCCCGTGAACCCGCGCGAGTACCTGGGCAAGTTTTACGTCGACTCGCTCGTGCACGATCCCCACGCGTTGCAGCTGCTGGTCGATGTGCTCGGGGTTGACCGCATCGCGCTCGGCACCGACTACCCGTTTCCGCTCGGCGAGCTGGAGCCGGGGCGCTTGATCGAGTCGATGCCCTATTCGGCGGCGGTTAAAGCGCGGCTGCGCGGCGGTACCGCGCTCGAATGGCTCGGGGTGCCTGCCAGTCGGTTCGGGCATTGATGCGGTTTGCCCGGAACCCGCCGCCCCGACATCGTGCGCGCCGGTCAGCTGCCGGAATTGAATCCCGTGCCGCGTATACCACTGCAACCACCTGGAGTGC
>JBKJUQ010000434.1:0-8254 GCA_046590685.1 Hymenobacteraceae bacterium | reverse complement strand
CATCGCCCACGCGGGTCTTTGGCCTAATCCGCCGCCCGAGCTGGCTGCCTGGCGCGCCGCACAGGGCCTGCCGATGCGGGTGCCGCCACCTCATAACCCGACTTGTCCGGTGTTGGGTAGCGGGGCTGACGCGGGGCGGACCAGCCGCGCCGACCCGCGGGCGCCGCGCATTCTGGCTCCCGCGGCCTACGCCGAAATCTCGTTCGATCCGGAGGATCCAGCGGCTCAGATTCTGCTGCGCGCCGCTCCCGATCCCTCCGTTCGCCGGGTCTATTGGTACCTCAACGACCAGTTTCTGCGCGCGGCTGCCCCTGCGGAGCGCGTGTTCTGCCGGCCGCCTCACGGCTGGGTAAAGCTTTCCTGCGCCGACGATCAAGGACGCCACACCGACCAGTGGTTGCGGGTGGAGTAGGGCTTCAGTGCCCGCTCAGGGGCGCACGGCTAGGCGTACGGTCGGGCCCGCGCGCTCATCGAGCCGAACGCGGCAGGTATAAAGGCCGGCGGGCAGGCCGGTCAGATCGAGCGGCGCTTCGGTGGCGGTGGCCGTCAGCGGTAAAGTGCGTACGGCGCGGCCCAGCGCGTCGAGTATTTCCAGCTGAGCGCGGCGCGTGCCGGGCGGGCAGTGATAGGAGAGCGTCGTGTGGCCGTGCGCGGGGTTGGGGTAGAAGCGCGGGGCGGGCAGCTCGGTTTCGGCGTCCACGGCCAGCATGTTGCACACGTTGCGGTTGACGATGGCGAACAGGCGGTTGACGGCTGCTTCCGTGACCGGGTTGCTTTCGTTGACCATTACGGCCACCGCCACGCCGCACGATGGCACGTAGCCCATCGTGGCCATATAGCCCGGGATCGAGCCATTATGGCCCCACATCACCCGCTGGCTGCGCGTGGTGCGCATCGCGCCGAGCCCGTACGGCAGCCCGGCGGCGGTCGAGAGCGGCGTGGCGGTCGTCATCAGCGCCCGTGAGGCCGAGTCGAGCACCGTGGTGCTCCCGTAAAGGGCTTTCGCCCATTGCACCAGCTCGCGGGGCGTCGAGAGCAGCTCGCCGGCGCCGTAGGCCGAGCTGAAAAACGCGTTGCGCGAGTAATCGCCCAGGTTGACTACGAACGGACCATTTGCTACCTGCTGAATCCAGCCGTCGCTCACGGTCAGGCTGGGGGGCAGGTTGTCGCCGAAGCCCTGCCACGTACTGCGCAGATTCAGCGGATCAAGCAATTCTTCGCGGAGGCTTTGCTCGAGGCTTTTGCCCGTTACGTGCTCCACCAACAGTCCGAGCAGCGTGTAGCCGGTGTTCGAGTATTCCCACCGCGTGCCGGGTGTCGCGCGCATCGGGCCCACCCAGCCCAGGATTTCGGCGGCCGTGAACACGCGCGTGGGGTCTGCCGTGGTGATAGCCGTGAGGAAGTCGGCGCTGGTGGTGTAGTTATGTACGCCACTCGTGTGGCTGAGCAGCTGCCGCACCGTTACCCCGGAGTTGATATTTGGGTACTGCCGAACCAGCGGTACGTACCGCACGATGGAATCGTCGAGTTGCACCTGGCCGCGCGCCACCAGGCGCAGCACGAGCGCGGCCGTGAAGGTTTTGGTGATCGAGCCGGCGCCCAACAGCGTGCCTGGCCGGAGCGAATCGGTGCGCGAGGCCATTCCCGCGGCGCTCGTCCAGACGCTCTGGTCGGGGAAGAGGATGGCGGCGGAAAGGCCGTGGACGCGGGTTTGCGCCTGGAACGAGGTCAGACTTTGCTCAAGCTCAGCGGCAAGCTGCGTGGCGAGCTGGGCGCTGACCGGGCGGGTCGGGAGTAGCAGCCCGGCGAGGAAGGTGAGGCGAAGCGTAAGGGTGCGCATCAGATGAAAAAAAGGGGGGTGCCGCTGATAGATCGAGCCCGCGGACGGCGGTTGCTTGCGATGCGGGACTTGCTGTTTTGCTCCCGCCTCGTGCCTTACTATTTGCCTTGCCCGAACATCTGCTGCCGCTCGTTGGCCGTCATCCGCATAAGCTTGAGCAGCCCGCGCGCCTGCTCGGCGAGAGGGTGCCTGGGGTAGGCAGTCAGGAGCCGATGGTAGGAGATGGCGGCGCTGGCGGTGTCGTGCGCGGCCTCGCAGGCCACGCCCTGCTGGAGCAGCAGTTGCGGCAGGTTTTTATACTTCGGATACTGCTGATACGCCTTCTCGTAATACTCAACAGCTTTCTGGTGGTCGCCAAGCACGCCGCTCCAGAGCTGCGCGGCGCGATCGAGTGACTCCGGCGCGCGCGCATCTTTGGGGAAATCGGCGGCGAAATACTGATACGCCTGAATCATCTGCATCGTCAAGCGAATTTCCGGCGCCTTGGTCGGCGATTGCACCGCCGCGCGGATCAAAGCCTCGAGCGAGTCGATCCGGTGGCGCGACCGCGTGAAAGCGGCCGGCGAGAAGCGATCCGGTGCGGACACGGCCGTCGGCATCGGGGGGGCTTTCCGGTCGGGCTCGCCGGAGCAGGCGGCCAGCGCAACGGCTACGACCGCAGGGAGCGCCGCGGCAAGGGCGGCGCGGGAGAATAGTCGGTTCACGCGGACGAAAATCATTACGGCGTATTATCCACCGACTGCCCGGCGGCGGGTGCCCCGGCTGGCCGGGTCGCGGCTTGATCGGCGGCGGCGGGGTGATCCGCGCCTTTCAACACCCCCAGCTCCTGACCGACTTCGGTGAAGGCCGAGATCGCTTTATCGAGGTGGGCACGGGTGTGGCCCGCCGACATCTGCACCCGAATCCGAGCCTTCCCTTTAGGAACTACCGGGAAGTAAAAGCCCACGACGTAGATGCCCTTGGTGAGCATCCGGGCGGCAAACTCCTGGCTGAGCTTGGCGTCGTAGAGCATGACTGGCACGATCGGGTGCTCGCCGGGGGTGATGTCGAAGCCGGCTGCCGTCATTTTCCGGCGGAAGTAGGTGGTGTTTTCCTCTAGGCGGTCGCGCAGCTCCGTCGATTCGGTGAGCAGGTCGAGCACCCGCAGCGACGCCCCGACGATGGCCGGCGCGAGCGTATTGGAAAACAGATACGGCCGCGAGCGCTGCCGCAGCATCTCAACAATCTCTTTGCGGCCCGACGTAAAGCCACCCATCGCCCCGCCAAGCGCTTTGCCGAGCGTGCCGGTAATGATGTCGATGCGGCCCATCACGTCGCGGTGTTCGTGGGTGCCGCGGCCGGTCTTGCCCAGAAAGCCCGTCGAATGGCACTCGTCGATCATCACCAGCGCGGAGTATTTATCGGCCAGATCACAGATTTTGTCGAGCTGCGCGATGGTGCCATCCATCGAGAACGACCCGTCCGTCACGATCAGGCGGTGGCGGGTGCCCTTCGCCACGGCGTCCTGGAGCTGCTTCTCCAGATCTGCCATGTTGTTGTGCTCGTAGCGCATCCGCTGAGCTTTGCACAGCCGCACGCCGTCGATGATGGACGCGTGATTGAGCGCATCGGAGATGATGGCGTCCTGCTCGCTCAGCAGCGGCTCGAACACGCCGCCGTTGGCATCGAAAGCCGCCGCGTAGAGAATGGTGTCTTCGGTGCCGAGAAACTCGGCCAGCTTCGCTTCCAGCTCCTTGTGAATGTCCTGGGTGCCGCAGATAAAGCGCACGCTCGACATGCCGTAGCCGTGCGAGTCAATCGCCTCCTTCGCCGCTTTGATCACGTCGGGGTGCGAGGAAAGGCCGAGGTAGTTGTTGGCGCAGAAGTTCAGCACCTCGCCGGCTTCGTCGGTGGCGATCTCGGCGCCCTGCGGCGTGGTGATGATGCGCTCTTTCTTGTAGAGACCCGCGTCGCGGATTTCCTGAAGCTGCTGCTGAAGGTCGGGCTGGAGAGTGCTATACACGGGGAATGGCGTGGGGAAACGGGTGGTATTTCAGGCGCCCAAAGATACCGGAAGGGGCGGGCTAAGCAGGACGGTCCGTTGCACCGAATAGCTGCCGGGCGGGTGCGCTGGATGGAGCTTTGCGTCCCGGCAATCATCAATTCAACGCCACCGACCTACGGTGGCGCCGGAGTGCTGGTGGGTTACTTACGCACTTGAGTACGAGCGAAAAACTGCTGCGCCCCGGCCTGCCCGCTGGCCATAAGTAGCGCTTTCTGGGCTTCGGACAAGCGTTTGATCTTGGGGCTGAAGCCGCGCGTACTGATGCTGACGGTTCGCTGCCAGTCGGCGGGCTGCGCGGAGTTCAGGTTTTCGAGCATGACCGTGTAGAGTGCGCCGATGTAGGAGCGGAAGTCGCTGATCTCGTAGGGAGCCAGCTGCTGGCGGCCGTTCGGCGCGCTGTCGAGCTGAATCTGCTCGTCGCGGTCGAGGCGCAACCCCAAAGTTGCGGGGTTGAACGTACGGCCACGCGCATCGGGCCCCGATGCGGGGCTGCCCGCCGCCAGATAACGCGGGTAGTCGAACATATCGACCGGGTAGTTGGCGAGCAGGCCACCATCGATGAGCACCTGCACGGGCTGGCCGGGGGCAGGCTTGCCACGTACCACGTGGTTGAGCGAGTCGAGTAGAACGGCCCGGAAATACAGCGGAATACTCATGCTGACGCGCACTGCATCGGCCACCCGCATGGTGGGGTGGGTTTCGTAGCTGAACACCTCGGCGCGCTGGCGGGTCAGGTTGGTGCCGGTGGTGTAGAGGTCGCGGTAGCGCGCGGGCTGTTGCTGCGCCAGCGCGTGCAGCTCGGCGAGCGTGAGGTCGGGGGAGCCGGTTTTGGCCTCTACCAGCTCAGTGAGGTACTTGGTGAGCTGATTGCCGCGGTACCAGCCGTACTGCCGCAGCAGCCGGGTTCCGCCTCCGAGGAAGATAAGTCGGCCGTCGTTGAGCCGCTGCACGGGGGTGCGCTGCAACACTTCGACAATCTCCTGGGGCGAATACCCCACCGCCAGCAGCGCCGCCTGAATCGCGCCCGCCGACGTGCCGCCCACTCGTCGAATGCTGTCGAGCACGCCGCGCTCCTGTAGGACTTGCAGGGCGCCGCCGTAGGCAATGCCGCGGATGCCGCCGCCTTCCATCACCAGGTTGCGGTAAATGGGCGCCGAGCCTGCTGGCTGCGCCTGGCTTACCAGAACCAAACAAAAACTTAGCAGGGCGCCCACAGTCAGGCGCGCCAATCGGAAAAAGCTAGTCGGCATCCACCCAAAGGTACCAAGCCGGAGCAGCAGCCGGTTAGTTGCTCACCTCCGCCAGTCGCAGCCGCGGACGCGGTTTCAAGGGCGGCGTCCTACAGGTGCCTCCGCCGTTCTTCTTCAGGACTTACGCAGGGGTTGGCAAGAGGACCGGAAAGGGCGGATTTAGCAGCTGCTGTCGCAAGAAGGCTGCCCAGGGCTGCTGATGGGCCTGATAGATCGTTTGGCCCACCGAGCGGGCATACTGGCGCAAGGACACCCACGCCAGATAGCAGCAGGTCAAGTGATTGCGCTGGGCACTGGCTTTGCGGCACTGACACTTCTCGGCGCCCGTCAACTGCTTGAAGGAGCGGTGAAACTCCTCCACCTGCCAGCGTACTTGCACCGCGTCGAGGACCATTTCCCGCGTCAGGCGCGCATCGAGGTGGTTGGTGACGACCCATTCAATGTTACCGTCCGTGGTAACCAGCTTGAAGAGCTTCACCGCAAAGGGCACCTGCTGCAAGCGTACTTCCAGCCCCTTACTCCACCCGCCAGCCGGCGGCGCTAAGTGCTCAAGCGACGCGTAGCCGTCTTCTTTGCGCACACTCACTTGCCGGTTGCTTTTCAGGGTCGTGAAAAACGTCCAACCGGCGCGGTGAATGAGCTTCAGGTTCTCGCTGGCCGCGTACCAGCAGTCGAATAAGACAGTGCGCGCCTGGAGCTTGCCTTCGGCGACGATTTGCGCAAACATCGCCCGGAAGTGCTCGTTTTTCGTCAGTTGATCGGTATCGGGCGCATAGATGCGGAAGTCCAGGGGCAGAAAATCGCCCGCCTGCCCGCTGCTGTGGACCAGATTAACCAGGCCAATG
Organism: Hymenobacteraceae bacterium; assembly: GCA_046590685.1. Taxonomy (GTDB): domain Bacteria; phylum Bacteroidota; class Bacteroidia; order Cytophagales; family Hymenobacteraceae; genus JANNMJ01. The sequence continues at coordinate 2,275 of JBKJUQ010000434.1, read as the reverse complement.
CCGGTGACCATCCCGTGGACATTGCCCGAATACTGGCGCTTGGCCACTTCGATGAAGCGGCTGTAGCGCTTGTCCTGTACGCTGTCGTCAACGAGCAGAAAGGCCTCCGGCGAATCGGCCAGGAGCGGGTAGACCACCTCCCGTAATTGAGCGGCCGAAAAGTGGCTGTCCCGCAAGAGGCGATTCACCTGGTCGTGGCTGACGTCGGGCAGGTGGTCGGCCAGATGCGTACACGTGTAATTTGAGGGCGTACTGAGCAGGTAATCGATGTACTTCGCTTGGCTGAACATAGGCAGGTATTTTCCTCAAGGTACCACGCGCTGCGTAAGTCCTGACCAAGTGCTCATCTGCACCGATACCGACGGCGTGGGTGTCAACCTACAGGATGCCGATACGGTGGTGAACTATGACCTGAGCGGCGGCGCCGATACGCTGGTGCATCGGTCGTGGGGCGCAGAATGCGCCCCACGACCGATGCCTCCCGGCTGCCGTACCTCTACACGTTCGCGCCGGAGTGGCCGGCGGAGGTGCCAGTTGATTCGCGCACCCGCCAGCGGATTGACGCGCGCCTCAACCGATTCCGACGGCGGGTGGATAAGGCGAACGCCATTCTGCAGATGCCCACGTTCGGCGTCGCCGCCACTGAAGATCTCTGGCTCGACGGCGAAATAGACATCGCCGAAATGCTCGACAACCTCGACAGCCTAACGACCGAGCTGGGCAGCAACTCCCCCGCCGCACACCTGATGTACCTCGATACGCATCGGGACGACATTGGCGCCCTACCCCCGTACATGACTAGCGCCGCTGCCTATGATGGACCCACCCACCGGCTAATCCTCGTGCTCAGGTCCCATGACCGGTACCATTGCTTGGTGTACGACCTACATAATCGGCTGATTGAGTCGGAAGAAGAAGAGGACGCGCTGCTCTGGTTACGAGTAGGAGCAATGCAGCCAGAGCATGTACTGGTAAAAGCTGAGGATATAATCCGGTTGGCCGAAGAGGCGCTTAATCAGTGGGCCACGCGTCACGAGGTCGCTCTTTAGAAAATACAGCGACTGGTAACGCTGTACTTAGCACCACGCGGCGATGAGAAGCGGCTGTTTCAACGCCCCCCAAGTCCAAAGAAGACCAAGTAGGCGTTGGGCTTTCTAGAGGTTTGGGCCGATGCTGCGAATACTACCCGCCACGCTCCCCGCACCAGTTTAGACAGCAAAGCCAACCAGCGGTCTAGAGGGAGAAAAACGACCTCTGTCCCAGAAAGTGTCCCAGTAAAAAAAACCTCGTTTCCGGGCTGGAAATGAGGTTTTTTGTAATCCGTAGGGAACTTGGGCTTAGCAAGTAGCGACCAGACAAGTTAAGACTTGTAGGCACCGTCCTAGGCACCAAAAACAAATCAGCCACTCATTATTGCAACTAAGTGACTGATTATGAATGAGCGGGAAACGAGATTCGACCTCGCGACCCTCAGCTTGAGAAGCTGAAAGGTTAAAGATTGGTAGTAACCCCCTTACCGGTTCGCTTCCATACAGGAGCGAAATGGTAAGTCGCTGTAGACTATCTAAGATTTTCCTTAATAAGGCCCAATAGGTGGGCATCTAGGCTCTAGAAGCGGGGGGCTCATCTTCAGTGAAGGGAGTAAATCAGCACCAATCGCCAAGTAAACTGACCTCAAAAGCCCTTCGGCTACAGAAAAATTAAGGAAATTATTTTGCCAATTCTGTTGCCAGTAAAACAGATTAAGCCGACCAGCTGCCTGATTTTCAGGCAGCTGGTCGGCTTAAGAGAGCCTCCTGCCGGGATTCAACCAAGTTGCAAATACTGTCCATAAATAGTTGATTTTTAGGATTCTTCGTGAGAAGGGTAGGGGGGCCGTGTCACGCTGGGGGCGTCAGTGGGGGCGAGACTTTCAATAATACTTCGCGTCTGCTGTTGCTCGACGCCGAGCGCTTCCAGCAGCACCAGCATCCGCTCCGTGACTTCGCGCGACGACGACGGAATATTGGTAGACAGACAGGCGCGAACGTGCCAGATTTCGATGATGTCGCTGGCGTTGATCTCGTGGACCGGATACGCCCGATTGTCACTCACCATATCTACTGAGTCGCGCTTATTACGAATCGCGCGCGGCAGTCGCTTCACCCAGACATTGCCATCCACTACTACCACGTAGCAGTGCCCTGGGGCGAGCATATCCCAGCGATCGACCGCCTGACAGATCACCGTGTCGCGGTGGCCAAAGGTGGGGGCCATACTGTCGCCCTCAACTTCA
>JBKJUQ010000431.1:0-2439 GCA_046590685.1 Hymenobacteraceae bacterium | reverse complement strand
TGCACCGGGGCCTCGGTGCGGCCCACCAGCGAGCAGTACGTGGCGGCCATGGGCGCATCGGCCCCCTGCCGCACGTCGTCAATTTTCCGGTCAAACAGCACCTCGCTGCGCAGCATGTCACCGTCGAAACGGTACACACCCGTGTAGCGGTGCGGGGTGCGGGAATTCAGGTAGCCCAAGGCCGCGTGCACCCCCTGCTGTTGCAGCAGCGCGGTAAACTCGGCTATTTCCGCTTGCATCAGGCTTTCTTTGCGAAGGGTAATTGCGTTCATCAGGAAAAGGGAAAGAAAGGCGGGCCTGCGGTCAACACCCGAGGCGACGGATAGGCTGCCGGGCTTACGGAAGGCGGTTCCGGGCGTTGTCAGCTCGGCAACCAGGTCAGGCCCGTAAAGTTAATTGTACCGCCGGTTCTGTCACTTGGCCTAACGCCGTGAATAGACCACCAGCCGGCCCGCGAGCTACCTTCCGGCCACCCCGGCGGCAAGCCTCTCCCCCGCCGCGCTACGCCTTACCTTCGCCCGATGATCAAAGGAGAGAAGCTGAACGCACTGAACGCGGCACTGCGACAGGTGCTACCTCGCTGACTTTCCGATGGGCACCCGCCAAACCCGCCTCCTCTCCCCTACTCCGGCCGTACTCGCGGGCTTCACGGGTGGGCTCGTGCAGCTGATTCTCGCGGATGGTGAAGTGCTGCACGGCGTCCTCGAAGCGGGCGCGGCGCTCAATACCATCAGGCTACGGCCTAGTCAACGCACCCCGGTGCGCGCGGTGCTCCTGGCTGACGTGCGCGAGCTGATCGCCGACGTGGAAGCCAACCATTGACGACTCGTTTCGTGTAGGTTTGGGGCTAGTTTCCCACTGGCTCCGATCTCACGGCTCGTCCCTACGCTCCTCACTTATGCTCGCCGATCTCCGCATCGACAATTACGCCCTCATCGAGCACCTGCACCTCAAGCCGAGCGGGCGCCTGACGATCATCACCGGTGAGACGGGCGCGGGCAAGTCGATTATGCTCGGCGCCATCGGTCTGCTGCTCGGCAACCGGGCCGACACGAAGATGCTCTTCGACCACAAGAGCAAGTGCGTGGTGGAAGGCCACTTCGACGTCGGCCACCACCCGGAAGTGCTCGACATCTTTCGCGCGGAAGACCTCGACGTCGACGACGACGGCCTCGCCATTCTGCGGCGCGAGATCACCCCGGCGGGTAAGAGCCGCGCGTTCGTCAACGACACGCCCGTGACGCTCGAAGTGCTCCGGCGCATCGGCGAGCACCTGGTCGATATCCATTCCCAGCACGACACGCTGCTGCTCGCCGACGAAGCCTACCAGCTCTCGCTGCTCGATGCCTACGCGGGGTTGCTGCCCGTGCGGGCGCGCTACGGCAGCGCCTACACCGCGCTGCGCACGGCCGAGACGGAAGTGCGCGCGCTCGAAAAGCAACTGGCCACCCAGCAGCGCGAGCTCGACTATAACTCCTTCCTGCTCAACGAGCTCGAAGAAGCCCGGCTGAGTGAAGGCGAGCAGGAAGCGCTCGAAGAAGAACAGAAGCTGCTCGAAAACGCCGAGGAAATCAAAGTCAAGCTCGCCGCCGCCACCGACGCGCTGACCGAAAGCGAGTATGCCGCCAGCAGTACGCTCAAAGGAGTAGTGTCGGTCCTTGGCTCCCTTGCCGGGTACGCCGATACCTACGCGGCCCTGCGCGAGCGCCTGCAAAGCGCGCTTATCGAGATCAACGACGTCGCCGATGAGCTCGCCACCGCCGAGCGCGCGACCGAAGCCGATCCGGCGCGACTCGCCGAGGTGGAAGAGCGGCTCAACGTGCTGTATACGCTCCAGCGCAAGCACGCCGCCCGCGATACGGCCTCACTGCTGGTCGTGCTGGCCGATTTGCGCGGGCGCGTGGGCAACGTGCACGACCTCGAAACGCGCCTCGAAAGCACCCGCGCGGCCCTCAAGGCGGCCCGCGCCGACGTGCAGCGCGTGGGACAGGAGCTGAGCGCGGGCCGCAAGGCATCTTTTCCGAAGTTCGAGCAGGAAGTACGCGACCTGCTCGGCGAGCTCGGGATGCCGAATGCGCGCCTCATCGTGCGCCACGAGGCCGCAGCCCAGCCCCAGCCCAGTGGACTCGACGCCGTGGGACTACTCTTCACGGCTAACCGGGGCGCCCAGCCACAGCCCATCGCGAAGGCGGCGAGCGGCGGTGAATTCTCGCGCCTGATGCTGTCGGTGAAGTATCTGCTGGCCGACAAGACGGCGCTGCCGACGATCATCTTCGACGAAATCGACACGGGCATCAGCGGCGAAGTGGCGCTGAAAGTGGCCCGCCTGCTGCGCCAGATGGCCGCCCAGCACCAGTGCCTCGCCATTACGCACCTGCCGCAGATGGCAGCGGCCGGCGACCTCCACTACTTCGTGTACAAGGAAGAAGCGGCCGAGCG
>JBKJUQ010000418.1:0-8372 GCA_046590685.1 Hymenobacteraceae bacterium | reverse complement strand
CCCCTACATGAGTTTACATGAAGGGGTGCGGGAAGTCCGGGCCCCTACATGAGTTTACATGAAGGGATGCGGGAGGTCCGGCCCCCCTACATGAGTTTTGGGGGTGAAAACAGGCTTTTGTGCCGACCTTCGCCGTCTCAATCCTCTCCCGCCAATCCCCTGCCCCATGGCTCCGCACTCCTGGATCGACATTGCCGCTGACTCTGATTTTCCGCTGGCTAACCTGCCGTGGGGCGTTTTTGAGACCGCCGACCGGGGTCCGCGCGCCGGCGTAGCGATCGGCGACTACGTGCTCGACCTGTACGCGCTGAGCGAGCACAAATTCTTTGAAGACCTCGACCTGCCGACGTATAAGGTCTTCCGCCGCCGCACCCTCAACTCGTTCATCAAACTCGGGCCCGCCGCGTGGCGGGCCGTTCGGGCGCGGGTACAGCAGCTGTTGCGCCACGATGTGGGGCAGCTACGCGACAACGAGGAAGCGATGGGCGTCTGCCTCGTGCGCCGCGCCGATGTGCGCCTGCTGCTGCCCGTTAAATCGCGTAACTACACCGATTTCTACGCCTCCAAGGAGCACGCGTCGAACGTAGGCTCGATGTTTCGGCCCGACAACCCCCTGCTGCCCAACTGGCTGTACGTGCCCATCGGGTACCACGGGCGGGCGTCATCTATCGTGGCGAGCGGTACGCCCATTCGCCGACCCAATGGCCAACGCAAAGCCCCCGACGAGGCGGCACCCACGTTTGGGCCTTCGCGGCAGCTCGACTTTGAGCTGGAGATGGGTATGATCATCGGCGTGCCCACCACCCTCGGCGACGTGGTGGCGCTGCCCCACGCCGAAGCGCACATTTTTGGCCTGGCACTGTTCAACGACTGGTCGGCGCGTGACATTCAAGCGTGGGAGTATCAACCGCTCGGGCCGTTTCTGGGGAAGAACTTCGGCTCGACGCTTGGCGCCTGGATTGTCCCGCTCGACGCCCTGGAGCCGTTCCGGACAACGGGCCCCGCGCAGGACCCCGCCCCGCTAGCGTACCTGGAGCCCGCCGGGCCGGGCGCGTTCGATATTCAGCTCGAAGTGGCCATTCAACCCGCTGGAGGCCCGGAAACGGTCGTGAGTCACTCGAACCTGAAGTACATGTACTGGTCGCTCGCGCAGCTGCTTACCCACCACGCGTCCAACGGCTGCAACCTGGAAGTCGGCGACCTCTACGCCACGGGCACCATCAGCGGCCCGAGTCCCGACTCGCTCGGCTCCATGCTGGAGCTCGCGTGGCGGGGCACCCGCCCGGTACCGCTCGCCGATGGTACTGAGCGCAAATTCCTGCTCGATGGCGACACCGTCGTGCTACGGGCGTTCGCGCAGAAAGGCGACCTACGTATCGGTTTCGGGGAGGTACGGGGCGAAATAGTACCGGCGCATAGCTAGCGATCAGCCGCTGGCTGATCGAGTCGTAATAGCAAACGGTCCGCCGGGAGATCTCCTCCCAACGGACCGTTTCGTTTTCAGTAACTCAGAGTTTAACCTATTGCCTAACTAGTCGTCCCAACGCTCCTGCGAGGGGCGCTGCCAGGTTTCATTGCTTTGGCCATACGGGCCGCTGGCGGCGCCTTTGGTGGTCTGGCTCTCTTGGCTGCCCGTGGGCTGCGCGGCGCGCTGCTCATCGTAGCGGCTCGTCGGTTGGGTGCTGCGCGGGCTGTCGGGCTTCCCGTACTGGCTGTCGCTGCGGCTGCCATCCGAACCAGTCGGATAATCACTCCACCGGTCAGAGGACGTCTGCTGCTTGCGGGAATCGGCCTTCGAGGCGCGCTTGCGGGTACCGAGCCACACGGCCGCTCCTACTGCCGCGGCGCCCAGCACGAGCTGCGTGGGGGAAGCGGCATTGACCCGCTTGGTGAGCGAAGTCCACCCTTGCTGAAGCGTCGACTGCAAATTCGTTTGCCACTCGGGCGTGGTGCTTTTCTGACCCGTCTGGCCAGCCTGCACGGGGGTTTCTGCGCTGCTCAAGGCCGAGTAAGCTTTACCCGCCGCCCCGGTCTGCGAATTGAGCTCGCCGAGCTGCTTGATCTCGCCGATTGCCCGCTCCGGCGTCTCCAGGCCGTTAAGGCCGGAAACCTGCTCAACGCCGGCGGTTTCCGTGCGGCGCGTAGTCTGTCCGGAAGGTTGGCTAGCCGATTTGGCGGCCTGCGGAGTAGAAGCGGCGGTCGAATCAGGGGAGGATGCTTGCGGATTTTGCGGTTGTGATTCCATCGAAATAGCGAAAATAAAATGAGAAGAAATACGCCTGGGTACTAGCCCCAGGCGCCAGGTCGTACGGCGGCGGGAAGCGCTAGGTTGTAAGACGGCCGTCCGTTGAGGGGCGCTCGGGGCGCTGACGACGGCCCTGGCCCACGGCCATTCCGCCGTAACCGCGGTCGGCTTCGTGCGGCGGCCGGGGTTGGCCATCGTGCCCCGTATAGACTGACCGCGCGCGCCGCGGAGCCGCCACTACGTCATCGGCCGCCCGGTGGCGGGTGCGGCGCCACGCCACCACTCCGGCGGCGGCCAGCAGGGCGGCCCCAGCCACCCAGGCGGCCGTTGGCAGGCCAACGGCTGGCGGCACGTACCGCACGCCGGTTTCGTCGAAGCGGGCGGGTTCGCGGACGTAACGGCCTCGCGCCGGTCGGCAGACCGTATCGAAGTCGCGCGCCAGCTCATCGAGGTGGCGGCGCAGCTCGGGCCCGCTGAGGGGGACCCCGTGGCCGCTCGCCACAATGGCCGGTTCCAGCGAGGCGAGGCGCCCCACCGACTCCCGCGCCGCGTCCCAATCCGGGGTGAAATAGGCGGGTGGGCCGTGCAGCGCGGGCGTCTGCGTAAACGTGCGGTAGGCGCTCTCGCCCTTCACCGTCGTGATGGCATCGCCGGTGATCAGGACCCGGTCCGAATCGCGAAACAGCGCGACGTGCCCCGGCGCGTGGCCCGGCGTGAAGACCCAGCGCCAGCCGGGCAGGTCGGGCACGGAGCCGTCGGCGTTGAGGGGCCGGACGCGTTCGCCGAGGTTGCGCGGCGCGCGCGGATACAGAAACGAGAGCCACGCCATCGCCCCGCCGCCGACGACCGGGTCGGGAGGCGGATAGCTACTCCGGCCCGTCAGGTAAGGTAGCTCCAGCGGATGCGCGTAAATGGGCACGTTGGGGTAGGCATCGAGCGCGCCCACGTGGTCGAAGTGCCCGTGGGTGAGGACGATGGCCGTCGGCGGCACATCCGGCCCGAAGAGCTGGCGCGCCGTATCGCGGATTTTGTCGACGGAGCCCGGCAAGCCGGCATCTACCAGCACCCACGCGAGCGATTCGTCGTCGGAGCGCACGAAGTAGAGGTTGACGAACACATCGCGCAGCCCCCAGATCCGCGGCCCGACCACGAATAGCTCAGGGGTGGTGAAGCGCGTCGGTAGCGGGATGCCGTTGGGGAGGCTGGCAGGGAGGTTCATCGGCAGGCGGGCAGCGGGATGGTGAAAACGCTGCGGAGTGCCTACGCGCCCTACGCGCCGGAGGTTAAACTGTGACTCGCCGCCGCTCAGTCATTATAGGGATCCATCAGACTACCCGACGAGTAACCCGGCTTCCGCCATAACTGACCGGGGTTGATACTCCCGTCGAAGACGTTGCTGTAGAACACGATTTCCTGTTTCTCCGCCCCTGCCACCATCTCCTTAGAGACGGCGGGGGCTGCGTATGTCAGCGCCAGGCGCAGCTTGGTGCGGAAGTCGCCCGCGTAGCGCGGCATCACGAATCGCCAGTAGCTCTTTGGCGGCAGCTCCACCGTGTGGTAGCTGTTGCCGCACCAGCTACTGGGCAGATACTCAATATCCTGCCACTGACCGGCCTTGTTAAGGGCCTGCGCTTTTATATCCAGGCGGCTGTCCTGCGCGTTGAAAGTTACCGGCGCGGACGAATTGTTGGCCACGTACACCGCGAGTCCGTGGTAGCGCTTGACGTACGGCCGACTGGTTAGCGTATCAACCCACGCGCTCAACTTGTCCGCGGCAAACCGGTTTTTTTTTGGCACCTTCCGCGGAACGTTGCCCGATTCGGCCCAGCCGCCACTGTGGCCCGTTGCTGACGAATAAGCGTAGAAGTAGCCGCGGTTCATGTAGTCAATGTGTAGCGCAGTCAGGCGCGGTGCCGCAGCCGATTGCTGCCAGACGGTGCGGCCAGCCGGGTTTACGTACGTCAGCTGGTGCTTAATGTAGCACGCGAGCAGCCCACCCCGAAAGCCCCGCTGATCAAACGCGCTCATGACCGGCGGCAGCACCACGCTGCCGTCGCGACGGGCGATGCCGATCAGCTGGCCGTCTTCGTTTTTATCGTCCGGATCGGGGGCCGTAAAAAAGAAATAATTGCCCACCATTCCCACGTCGTCAATGCCATCGAAGGAGGGTTTCACGAGGAAGTGGGCGTTCGTATCAATCAGTCCCCATTTATCGTCCACTTCCACAAACGCCACCCCGTTGCGGAAGCCTTCGCCACTGATTTGGTCAAATGCTTTGTGGGCGATGAACTTTCCGCGCCGATTAATGAGCGAATACTGCCGGTCAGCATGGAGCACGAAGGCGCGGTTATCGGCAAAATTCCCCACGGCAGCGTAGGTGGTGTCGTTAATGACAATTTCCCCCTTCGCGTCCGCGTAGCCTTCATAGCTTTTTTTGGACGTCCAAAAGACCTGTGGTGCTTCGGGAATCCAGTATTTGTAGAGGCTCATTTTGACTAGCCCGCACCGGAGTACGCCATTGATACGAATGTTATTCCGATGGTCGCGGGAGAGCACCGGTTGCCCTGCTCGAGTCAGCAGCACGGTTCGAGCCGAGTAGCCAGCCACGGTATCCCAAGGTTCGGCGGCACTTTCGGCCCGGAAATAGCCGGCCTCCAACTCGTCAATACTAACGTATTTACCATACGGCACGACTACGTGACCCAGCGAGTCGATCACTCCGGGCTCGCTTCCCGGCCGCTGACCCGCGGCGGCGGGCTGTTTGAGGCGATGCACTACCGCCAAGCCGTCGATGAAGTCGCCGATCCGATCATAAGCCGTATCCACGAATAGGCGACCGCGGCGGTCAATCAGCCCAAGCTTGCCCGAGACGGTGCCCACCACAGCGCACCCATGCCGGAACGGTTGGGCGATGGAAAACGGACAAGCAAACGCTGCTTGGCCTTGGTGATTGACGTAGAGCGGGCGACCATCGCGGTACACCAAGGCCAGTCCCTCCTGAAAGGGAGTCGCATAATCGAATTGAGCCGGAATGACGAAACGGCCGGTAGCGTCGAGGTAGCCGTACCGACCCTCCATCCGAGCGCTCGCCAGTCCCTCACTGAAATCATCGGCTGACCGGAACGCGGGCGCAATGACAACGCGACCGATAGAATCAATGAACCCCTGCCGGTCTGCTAGCGGGATACGGAACAGGGAGCCGGCGTGGAGCGCGGGAGGCGTGGGGGTAAAGGACCCCAAAATGACCGCGGCCACCGCAAGCAGCAGGAAGCTGAAGAATCGCATATAATTCAGAAACAGATAGGGTCTGTCGGTCTGCGACTAAGGCGTTATCGACGAGCGGAGCAGCTAACGCCCACTCGCAACCCGTTCGTCTGTAGCCATTGATTCGATAGCTGTTCAGTCCGTCAATTCAGCGGTACTCGCACGGTGGCATCTACTGCGCCGCCGAAGATGCCATAGCCGGGCTCCACGTTGGAAACGAGCGGCGCGGGCTCGGCGAAGATGTTGCCGTCGGTGTCGTAGTAGCGGCGGAGGGAGAGCAGAAACCGGTACGTATCGGGCGTAAGGCGCGTAACCGTGACTTCGAGCTGGGCACCCACGGGCACCCCATTAGTCCCCGTAAGGGGATCGTAGCCACTAATAACTACGTGCGTGGCGATCGGAAACGGCCGTCCCGCGACGTCGGTATCGGCGTAGGGCTGCAGGTTGAACAGACTACCCGAGTAGGAGAGCACCAGCTGAGTGCCCTGCACGTCGGTATCGGCATCATTGGCTTCATAATCAGGGTACACCGACGAGTTCACCAAGGGCGCGCCCGTCGAATCAACTAACCGGGCGAAGGCGAGGTAGGCATCGCTGCTGGCCCCATCGTCCTGAATGCTGACGACCAGCTTGCCGTGGGTACCGTAGGGGTCGGGGTTGGCCCGGGGCACGAAACGGGCGCTCACGATCTGCGCGGGCGCGCTGGGTAAGGTGAGGGTGCTCTCGATCACGTCGACGCCCGGCGCTTCCACCCGCAGCCGGTACGTGCGACCGGGCTGCGGCACGAAGTTGCGCGTGGGCCGGTAGTAGCCGAGGGTGTCGCCGTACCCGTAGCTGGTGAACGGCCGACTGGGTCGAAACTCCTCGACTACCGCGCCCGCGTCGTCGAAGAGGCGCGCCGTGGCATCGGAGCGGCCCACCAGCGGGCGGGTATCGTAGAGCCGCTGACTCGTGCTGATGAACAGTTGCCGGTGCGCGAAGAAAGCCCGCGTGACCGTATCAGTTGGCGCGTTGCTGAGCACGTAGCGCAACGCGAGCTGCGGCGTATGCGCCGGCTCGGGTACGTCCACGACGGTCTCGCAGGCGGCGAGCGCCAGTACCGGCAGTAGCCAGCCAATCACCCGAAATTCCTTGGTTAGTACCCGCATAAGATCTTATTTCCGGTCACTAAAAAATCTAATGAATCCGCTGAATCAGCTCAATCTGTGGTCAAAACTTAAAGCTTTTGCTGAACGACGGGATGATCGGGAACAGGCTGTATTTTTTGTACGTCGGCTTGTCGACCTCTACGCCGTTGTAGCTGTAACCGGGGTCGTAGAGGTAGAAAAAGGGATTTCGGCGCGAGTATGCATTATAGACCGAAAGGGAATTGACGATCTCGCCCCACTTTTTCTTTTTCGTAAAGCTCAAATCCAGGTCGAGGCGGTGGTAGGCCTCCATCCGGTACGAGTTGCGCCCGCCGTACTCGTTGATCTGCTGCCCGAAATACCCCCCGCCGCCTTCGAGCGCATACCGGCCGCGCGCCAGGGTGATGGCGTTGCCGGTTCCGTACAGAAACGTGCCCGACAGGCGCACCCGCGGCGTAAACTCGTGGATGACCACCACGCTCAGATTATGGCGACGGTCGTACTTGTAGGGGAAAAGCCGGCCTTGATTAAGCTCCGTGAACCGGCGGTTGCTCCAGCTCAGCGTATAACCGACCCAGCCAGTGGTGGCGCCCGATTTCTTCTGCACCAGCACTTCGCCCCCGTAGGCCCAGCCCTTCCCGCTCGCGATCTTGCTTTCCCAGTCCGACGACGTATTGCCCAAAAACGAAGCCCCTTCCTGGTACTCCACCAGCCCGTGCATGGGCTTGTAAAACGTCTCGAACGTCACTTCGTAGTCTTCGCCGCCGCGCGCGAAGGTGCGCGCTACCCCAAGGCTTACCTGTTGGGCGCGCTGGGGCTTCACCATCGGGGTGGAGGGCCCCCACAAGTCAGATGGCAGGCGGATGCCATTGTTGGTGAGCAAATGAATAAACTGCGTCATCCGCGCGTACGACGCCTTTAAGGCCCATTGGTCGGTCAGCAGGTAGCGGGCGGCGGCGCGCGGCTCGACGCTGGGGTAAAACGTGCCGCCCACGGCAAAGCCCGCCAGGCGCAGGCCAAGGTTGACTTTCAGGCGATCGGTCAGGCGCCAGTCGTCTTCCGCGTAAACGCCCAGCTCCACGGCCTGCGTGCGGGTACCGGCATTGAGGTTGAAATCGTTCTCGGGAATCTCCGTCTCGCTTTTGATTGTCAGCGCCCCCGGCCGGAACTGGTGCCAGATGGCTTGCGCACCGGCTCGCACGTAATGATCAGGGGAGGGCACCCAGTCGAGGTCCGATTTGAGGCTCCAGTCGCGGATATTGGAGAGGTAGCGCAACGCGGCGGTTTCGGTGCGGGTCGACCCGTCGGGTCGTTGCGTGCGGTCCTTGTTTTCGCTGCGGACGTCGAATTGGTAGCGCGAGTACGTGAGGTGCGTGTTGAGGAAGAGCTTGTCGGTCAGTTCGCGGTTCCAGCGCAGGGCGGTCGTGAGGTTGCCCCAACCGAGCGAATTGCGATTCTCCGTCGAATACCCCTCCCCCGCTCGCTTTTCGCGGGCGTAAAACTTGTCGTACCCCGTGTAACCGCTCAAGTACAAGCGGTCGCGGCGCGAAAGGCGCCAGTTCAGCTTCGCGTTGAAATCGTGGAAAAAATAGCCCGCCACCACGCCGTCGGACTGCGCAAGGATGAAGGGCCGGGCGAGAATATCGAGATAAGTTCGCCGGCCGGAAACGACAAACGATGCGGGCGCTTCCGTGTCGGCAACTGTGGCCGAGTCGGCGCCCGCGGCCCGGGCCTGC
>JBKJUQ010000334.1:0-2373 GCA_046590685.1 Hymenobacteraceae bacterium | reverse complement strand
AGTTCTCCCCTCTCAGTTCTCCGTTAAAACGCGTTTCGCCACATCATGCTCTCCACCGGGCGCACCGTGCGCTCGTTGTATTTCGCTGATGCTTTCTGATTGTAGGGGTTATCGATTCCGCCTTTGACCTCGAAGTAAATGAGCTGCCCGATGGGCATCCCGGCGTACACCCGCACGGGTTTGGAGACCGATATTTCGAGCGTCCAGGTGTTGGAGAAGCCGACGTCACCTTTGCCGGCGGTTGCGTGAATGTCGATGCCCAGGCGCCCGACGGAGCTTTTGCCTTCCAGAAAAGGTACGTGGGCGTGGGTTTCGGTGTACTCCTCCGTCACGCCGAGGTAGAGCTGACCGGGGAGCAACACGAAGCCTTCGGCGGGGATGTCGAAGTGATCGACTTCATTGTGCCGGCGCGCATCGAGCACGGCGTCGCGGTAGGTCGCCAGGTGGCGGCTTAGGTGGACGTCGTACGAGTTGGTGCCGAGGCAGCTCAGGTCGAACGGCTCAATCCGGATGGTGCCCAGCGCCATCTCGGCGCGGATCTGCTGGTCAGTAAGAATCACGGGGGAATGGTCGACGTATCGGGTGGTACTTCGGTAGCGGCCGTCGTTTTTTACTACAGCTCCTCCGAGCGCGGCTGCTCCTCCTCTGCCCCGGCTGACTCAACAACGTAGGCCACGGCAGCAGGAGCCGCGTAGGATGCGACAGCGTGCGCCACTGGGGCGTAGGCCGCCGCGACGGGAGCGGGGGCCGGCGACGAGGACTCCGCTCCCGCGAATACCTCATCTTCGGGCGGCGCGGCGAGCGCATCAGCCAGACGCATTTCCAACTCGCGGATGCGGCTCTTGAGCTCGTCTACTTCGTCGGCGAGCAGCTCGAAGCGCAGCTCCACGGCGCGGTGGCGCGCTTCTTCGGCCATCGTGGGTGGCAGGTGGTCGTCGGGCGCGGCGGGCGCCGCTACCAGCGCCGAGCCGGCTTCGGCGGCTTGTTGCGCCTGCGCCCGCAGGGCCGGCACTACCACGAACAACAGGTACGCGACCCCCGCCGTGGCCCCCAGCGCGAGCAGCAGCGCGAGAGTATCGGCCCAGCCGCGACCACCCTTGGCGGGTGCTTCGGCGGGCGCGACGGCGTCGGGCGTCGGGGTAGCGGTCTGGTTAAGGTCGTTGACCTACGCCTCCGCGACGGGGGCTTCGGCGACGTCGCCATCCACGCCCGCGCCGGCGAGGGTATCGGGCTGACGCGCGTCGTCGGCGGGCTCGCCCGAGGCGTCGTACTGCGCTACGGCCTGCTTGATGGAGCCTTCGAGCTTGCGAATCAGCGCCGCGCGCTCTTCGCGGCGGGCGGCTTTGGCGAGGAAGAACTCGAAGTTGGCGTCTACCAGAATCCCCCGCAGGCCCTTCTCGAAGGTGGCGAGGGTGGTGGTGCCGCTGCCGAAGCGGTTTTTATACTTCTCGGCTTCGTCGTTGTAGTTCAGAAACAGCTTGCCGAAGGCGGCGTCGCCGTTGAAATCCTTGAACTCGCGGCGCTCGGTGCGCGTCAGCAAGCTCACCGGAAACTTCTTGCGCGGGAAGCGCGCGTCGTACACGCCCTCCATCGTCTGGTAGTTGAGCTTATCGACGGTGCGGTCGAAAAGCGCTTTGTTAGTGGCGACATCGACCGCCGAGGCGGGCAGCGCACCCGTCAGCAGCAGGAAAAACAGCGCGAGAGAACGTATCACGGCAGTGGGGATTAGGGGAAGGCCAACCGTTCCACAAAGTAACGTTCCACAGAGTGAACTGAGAGGTGAGAACTGAGAACTGAGAGGTAGTTGGCGAATGCAGTTCTCAGTTCTCAGCTCTCAGTTACCACCTCTCAGTTCTCACCTCTCAGTTCTCAGTTACCACTTCTCCCGTGCGCTTCCGCCAGCGCTTCCTTGTTCGCTACCAGATACTGCTCAATCAGCTCATCGGTGAGCGCTACTGACACGAACAGCGACTCGTACTGCGACGGCGCCAGGTACACGCCCCGCTTGAGCATCGCCTGGAAGTAGCGGGCGAAGAGCGCCAGATCGCTTTTCTGGGCCGACGGGAAATCGTACACGCGCTCGGTGGTGAAGAAGATCGAAAACATCGACCCCACCTGATTGATCGTGTAGGCCGGCAGTCCCAAATCCACCAGATTCTGCTTCATCCCGCCGGTGAGGCGGTCGGTGAGGCGGCTTAGCTCGACGTACACCGCCGGGTGGTCGTGCAGGTAGCGCAGCATCGCCATTCCGGCGGCCGTCGCGATGGGGTTGCCCGAAAGCGTCCCCGCCTGGTACACCTTGCCCACGGGCGCCACCCAGTCCATAATATCCTTACGGCCGCCGTAGGCCCCCACCGGCAGCCCGCCGCCGAT
>JBKJUQ010000239.1:0-1164 GCA_046590685.1 Hymenobacteraceae bacterium | reverse complement strand
CCGCGCTACGTTTTAGCGCGTCATCAATTTCACGGCGAAGAAGATGCAGCCGACCAGAAACATCACCATCGAGATCTTATTGATGATGTGCATCGTACGGATGTTGAAATTATCGGGGCGATTCGGGTCTTTCTTGCGGAAGAAATACCCAAAAAACTCGCCGAGGCTAAAGAAATCTTTCATATGAAAGAGCAGGACGCGCAGCGCGCCTAAAAGAAAAAAACGCCGACAAAAAACAGTGCCGTAATCCGTGAAATCCGCTTAATCCGCGACAATCTGTGGTTCGGACCAATTACCGTCTTCGCGGATCAGCTCAATGAGCTCATCGACGGCGCGGTCGGCATGAACCGCTTTTTTGACGACTTGTTGGCCGCGGTAAAGCGCGATCTTGTCTTTGCCGACGCCCACGTAACCGTAGTCGGCATCGGCCATCTCGCCGGGGCCGTTCACGATGCAGCCCATAATACCAATCTTAACCCCCTTGAGGTGGTCGGTCCGGCGGCGGATCGTGGCGGTGGTTTCGGGTAGGTCGAAGAGCGTCCGGCCACACGACGGGCACGAGATGTATTCCGTCTTGCTCATCCGGGTGCGCGCGGCTTGCAGGATGCCGAAGCTGAGCACGTTCAGCTCACCAAGCGTTTGGCCAGCGGCGGCTTTGTCGGTAAACGCGGGCAGATTTTCGGTACTGAGCACGATGCCGTCGCCGAAGCCATCGAGCAGCAGGCCGCCGACATCGGTCGCGGCGTAGAGCTGCGTGATCTCCACATCCTGCTCCGGGTACTGCCGGTTGATGATCACCGGGCAGTCAACCCCGGCCGCCAGCAGCTCGAAGAACGCGCGCCGCAGCTCGGGCATCGCGTGCGCGTTGGTGGAATAGAGAAACAGCACGGCCGTACGATCGGCGCGCAGCGCGGCCAGGGCCGCGGGCGTGAGCGTGACGAGCTCGTGGAAGACGAAATTGGCGACCGGGTGACGCTCATCGGCGGCCGTAGCGGCGTACTGCTCTTGCGTGAGCACGGGATAATGATCGGCGCGCCGGCCGGCATCGACCCACGCGTCGAAATCGACCAGCTCCTTGAGCCCGTTAGGCAGCATAAACGGCACCGGTGTTTGGCCCGAATACAGAAAGTCGGCGCCCTGGTCGTTCATCTGAAACTTGTCGAG
>JBKJUQ010000188.1:0-2674 GCA_046590685.1 Hymenobacteraceae bacterium | reverse complement strand
GGACGCTCGAAATATCGGTCTCCAAACCCGTGCGGGTGTACGCCGGGATGCCCATCGGGCAGCTCATCTACTTCGAGGTCAAAGGTGGAATCGATAACCCCTACAACCAGAAAGCATCCGCCAAATACAACGAGCGCACCGTGCGCCCGGTGGAGAGTATGATGTGGCGAAACGCGTTTTAACGGAGAACTGAGAGGGGAGAACTGAGAACTACGAGGTACTCACCTCTCGGTTCTCCGTTCTCCCCTCTCAGTTCGCAGTTCTCCCCTCTCAGTTCGCAGTTTCCCCCTACTTCTCCGCCAGCAGCTCTGTAATCGTCGCCTCGAAATCCTTCTTCCATTCGTCGTAGTACTTGCCGGTGCCGGGGCCGCTGAAGCCGGTGTGGACCTTGCGGACGGTGCCGTCTCGGCCGAGGAAGATGGTGGTGGGGAAGGCGAGCACTTCGCGCAGCTGCGGCAGGGCTTTGCTTGCTTCGGCGGCGGACGCCGAGCCGGCGATGGCGACGTCGTAGTCCATCCCGAGGCGCTCGCGGAGCCGGCGCAGCTTGGCGGCCCCGGCGGCCTGATCGGTCCCGCGCTCGAAGCCTAGACCGATGATCTCGACGCCGCGCTTCCGGTTTTTGCGGTACCACGGGGCGAGGAAGTTCGTCTCGTCGAGGCAGTTGGGGCACCACGAGCCGAGGATCTGGAGCACCACCACCTTGCCGGCGTACTTGGGG
Organism: Hymenobacteraceae bacterium; assembly: GCA_046590685.1. Classification (GTDB taxonomy): domain Bacteria; phylum Bacteroidota; class Bacteroidia; order Cytophagales; family Hymenobacteraceae; genus JANNMJ01. Next base: position 1,956 of record JBKJUQ010000188.1, on the reverse strand, counting down.
TCGGTGGGGGAGATGGCGCCGCCTTCGTAGATGTTGGGAAATTTGAAGTCGAGGCGCGTCTCGCCGGTTTTCATCCCCGTCAGGGCGTCGGCGTCGGGCAGGCGGGCCTTGGGGTCGCGGCGGGCGACCCAGGTTTCGTGACCGCTTTGGCCCGACCAGAAATCGCCCTTCAGCGAGCCGTCGGCCTGGCGGATGGCTTCGAACACGTAGCCGTGGGCGCCGTCGAAGGTGTAGAGCGTCACCGAGTCCTTGCGGGCGGTGCCGCGCAGGTAGCGGTAGTCGCCGGTGGTGGTCAGGAAGGTGCCGCTCAGCAGGTTGTCGCGCTGCTTGAATTCGCCGACCGCGGGGTAGAGCTGACCGTCGGAATCGGTGAACGTCACCGCCCAGGTGCCGCCGAAATCAACGGCCTGCTCGGCTTCCAGCTTGCCCGCCCGGCCCGGCCGGAGCGTAAACGGCACCCGGAACGGCGCTTTGCCGTCGTACTTCTGCCAGTATCCGGCGAACCCCTCCTCGCTCACGCGCCCCACGAGCGCCGCGTCGAAGACGTGCAGCCCGATCTTGAGCGAATCGCCGGCGATGGTCGCGAAATCGGTCAGCCGGAAGCTTTCGCCGCCGTTGCGCAGCACCGCGCGGGTGCGGCCGGCCGAATCGGGCAGCACCTCCAGCTCGAACGGCAGCCGGTGCCGGCCCACCACCGTGAGGCTGCCGTGCCACGGCCCCGGCGCCAGGTGCGGCGGGCCAGTGGCGGCGCGGTCATCGGAAGAAACGCCGGTACAGGCAGCGAGCAGCAGCAGGCTACCCAGGAAACAAGCAGAACGAAGCATACGCGGGCGAAAAAGCAGCCGAAAGAAAGCCCGGCGCGCCCTAAACGCGCCACCCCCGGCGAGGTTTCCGGGGCGCCGAAGGTAGCAGCGGCGGCGGGGCCTTTCGCCGGGCCGGCAGTCGAAAGCACCGGTCGCGTCAAGTGCATATCCCATTTTATTCCTAGCTTGCCGCCTCACATAACCCTTGCTTACTTCAATGGCTTATCAAGACGACAAATTCGAGAATTTCTACGCCAAGCTGCCCATCGGGCGCGCGGCGCGGGCGGCCTTCGCCGATTTCACGGTCGAAGCGGTGGCGGCGCCGGGCGTCGACGCCCTCATCAGCGGGCACGGCGCGGGACTGAAAACGGCCCGCGATGCCTACCGGCAGGAGATGGTCGACCGGGGCGGCGCGGCCGGCACGTCGCAGTCGGGCACCGTGACCGAGGCCGAAGCCTTCGAATCCTTTCAGACCTTCATCCAGACGCTCGACGCCAAGGTGCTGCAAGGCCACTTCCTCGATCACGCCGCCGACGAAGCGCGCCTCTACCCCGAGCTGCTCAGCGGCCTGACCCAGGCGCCCAAAAAGCACCGCCTCACCCGCCTCACCACCTACACCGAAGCCCTCGAAGCCACCCCGGCGCTGCCGCTGCAGCCCATCCCGGCGGGCGCACCGGCCGGCACCGTCGCCAAAACCCCCGGGCAGGCGGCCCGCGCCCTGCTCACCATCTACTCGACGGCGGCCAAGATCAAAGTCACGGGCCGCACCCTCCTCAAAGACGCCATCGCCGATCTGACGCCCGCCGGCCTCGCGCTGTGCGAAGCTCTCTGGGATGTGCACTGCGCGGCGCTCTACACGCACCGCCGCACCCCGATGCAGGCGCGCAAGTACTTCGATTTCGCGCACTTGCCGACGTATGTGACCAAAGGCAGCAAGAAGAAGCCCTCGTAGCAACTCGCCCGCTGCGCCTCATCCAGGCAAAAGCCCTTCGGGGTGGCTCCGGATATATCCGAGGCCACCCCGAAGGGCTTTTTGGTGACCCCGGATGTATCCGGGATGATGCGCAAGGGCTTTTTGGTGGCCCCGGATACATCCGGGATGATGCGAAAGGGCTTTTTGGTGGCCCCGGATGTATCCGGGGCCACCGGGAAG
>JBKJUQ010000105.1:0-6510 GCA_046590685.1 Hymenobacteraceae bacterium | reverse complement strand
AGCGAGCGCGGCAGGGGCGGACGCTCGCGGTCGATTTCGGCCAAGGCCGCCAGGATGTGATCGCGCATGAGAACCAAGGAAAGGGCGGTAATTGCGAGCGCTGTCCGCCGCGAGCGCAAAGGTGCGTTACGCAATTCTCATCAACCTTGTCGCCAGGTCGGTTTGCCACCGCGTTCCAACGGAATGGTGCGTAATCTTGTCGGCAAGTAAACAGCTCCGCAATCCGTGCACTCTGCTTAATCTGCGTCAATCGGTGGTTCAGACAGTTATCATCGGCGGCGGCCTGGCCGGGCTCACCCTCGCCGTGCAAGAAGCGACGGCGGGGCGCGCGGTGGTGGTGCTTGAAAAGGAAACGTACCCGTTTCACAAGGTCTGCGGGGAGTACATCTCGCGGGAGAGCGCCGATTTTCTGACCCGCCTCGGAGTACCGTTAGCGGCGCTGAACCTACCGGTCATTAAGCGATTGACCGTCACGGCGCCCGACGGCACGGCGATTCATCGGCCGTTGGGGCTAGGCGGCATTGGCGTGAGCCGGTACTTTCTCGATCAGTTTCTGGCGAATCTGGTGCGCGAGCGCGGCGGCGAGGTGCGCGAGGGGGTGCGGGTGACGGACGTACGTTTCGACGCGGCGGCGGACCATTTCACGCTCGAAACTTCCAGCGGTCCCGTGCAGGCCCGCGTGGTAGCCGGGGCGTGGGGCCGCCGCGCCAACCTCGACGTCAAGCTCGCGCGGCCTTACCTCGCCAACCGCCACGACGCGGCGCACAACTTCGTCGGCGTCAAGCACCACCTGCGCCTACCCGACTTCCCCCCCGACCTCATCGAGCTGCACAACTTCCGTGATGGCTACGCCGGCCTCTCGCGCGTGGAGGACGGGCGGACGTGTATGGCGTACCTCACGACAGCCGAAAACCTGCGGCACGCCGGCTCCATCGCCGCCCTCGAAGCCACCGTCCTCGCGGCGAATCCGGCCCTCGCCGCGCGCCTGCAAGCCGCCGAGTTTCTCCTTCAGCCGCCCCTGACTATCTCGCAAGTGACGTTCAACCGCAAGGCGCCAGTCGAAAACCACCTGCTGCTGCTCGGCGACGCGGCCGGCACGATCGCCCCGCTCGCCGGCAACGGGATGAGTATGGGAATGCGCGCCGCGCACGTGCTTCACGGCCTGCTGACCGAGTACTACGCCGGTTGCCTGACGCGCCCCTCCCTCGAAACTGCTTACACCCGCGCCTGGGATACGCGCTTCCGCCTGCGGATTCTGGCCGGGCGCACCATTCAGCGGTTTTTCGGACAGCCGACGCTGACGTCGGCGTTCATCCGAACTCTACGCGCCGCACCGTGGGCCGCCGATGCCCTCGTGCGGCTGACCCACGGCGAGCCGTTTTGAGTTGGATTACGAACGCGCAGGGGTTATGGTAGCGCACGAAGGCCCGCTGGTGGCCGGGGCCGCCTACGACCGCCGGCCCGCGCCGGCTGCCACCTTTGCAGCAATGTCAACTGCTTCTTCTCTTCCGCCCGCTGCCCCGCCAACGCGGTTCGCGCTGCTCGTAGCCGGCGGCGCGGGCCAGCGGATGGGCGCCGCCGTACCCAAGCAGTTTCTGCTACTGGCAGGCGAACCCGTGCTGCTGCGCACGCTGCGGCGCTTTGCCAACGCCGCCCCCGAGGCTCTTCGCTTCGTCGTGCTCCCCGCCGCTGAGCATGCCCGCTGGCAAGCGCTGCTCCGCGACTTTCCCGACGCACCGACGCATCGTGTAGTTACCGGGGGAGCTACCCGACTAGCCTCCGTACGCGCCGGCCTGGCGGCTATCGCGGCGACGGCAGCGGTCGACAGCGCCCTGGTCGCGGTGCACGACGGCGTTCGGCCGCTCGTGCCAGAAACCCTCATTCAGGCAGCCTACCGCGTAGCGGCCGCGCGCGGGTCGGCCGTGGCGGCCGTGGCGTTGAAAGACTCCGTCCGGCGCGTGTGGCCCGACGGCTCGTCGGTCGCGGAAGACCGCGCGCAGTTTCGGCTCGTGCAGACACCGCAGTGCTTTCCGCTGGGCGTGCTACGGGCCGCCTACGCGGCGGCCTCCGATGACGACCCAGCCCTTACGGATGACGCGAGCGTAGTAGCGCGCGGCGGCCATTCGGTTGAATTGATCGCGGGGGCGTACGAAAACTTAAAAATTACTACGCCCGAAGATCTCGTCCTGGCGGAGGCGCTGCTGCGAGCGGGCGCATAGCGGCGATACTGCCCGGACCGGCTTCCAGCTCCGCCTGCACGGCGATTACGCTCGCGGGAGAGAGCGGCACCACGCGGGGCGAACCGCTGGCGGGCGAGAGGTTGAGTAAGTCGGCCGGGAGCCCCGGCGGCAAAGCGGCCAGGTTGGCTAAGTCGTGCGTCACCACGATGATCGTACGTCCTTCGGCCAGCACCCAATCGGCGAGCAGATTGAAGACGCGGCGGCGGTGGTAAACGTCGAGGTGCTGCGTAGGCTCGTCGAGCACGCACAGAGGCGCATCCTGCCCCCAGAGCTGCGCGAGCCATACCAGCTGCTGCTCGCCGCCCGAAAGCGTGGTGAAGTCGCGTTCCGCTAAGTGCGCGACCCCGCAGCGCTCCAGGGCGGCGGCGGCGCGCGCATAGTCAGCCGGCGCCCACGCGTCGAACCAGCGCTTGTGCCGGTAGCGCCCCATCAGCACCAAGGCGCGCACGGGCACCGCGGTGCGCACGTCCGTCCGCTGCGGGAGCCACGCCAGGGTGCCACTCGCGGCCGGATCGGCAGGCAGCAGCGCACCAGCCAGTAAAACGCGGCCGGCCCACGGCACCAGCTGCCCCGTCAGGACCCGGACCAGCGTCGATTTACCGGCGCCATTGTGCCCGACTACGGCCAGCAGCCGACCGGCCGGGACTGAAAACGACAAGTCGCGGAGCAGCGCACCTTCCGCGGAAGGCGCGTACCCCGCGACCACGTGATCGACGGTGAGAAGAGCCGAGTGATGAGTTGCGAGTTGCGAGTTTTTCGCGAAGCCGGAAGTCAACGCGGCATCATTCGGAACTCGAAACTCGGCCCTCGTCACTCCTTAGTACTCGTCCTCATTGAACATGAAATCCTCCTTGGTGGGATAGTCAGGCCACACTTCTTCGATAGACTCGTACGGCTGCCCGTCGTCTTCGAGGGCTTGAAGGTTTTCGACGACTTCCATCGGCGCGCCCGAGCGGATCGAGAAGTCAATCAACTCGTCTTTGGTAGCTGGCCAAGGAGCGTCTTCGAGGTAGGAGGCAAGTTCGAGAGTCCAGTACATCGTAAAGGAGAGGACGGAAAGTTGAAGTAAAAATAGAAAAAGCCCCGTGCGGGGGCGCAAATGTACTCGCGCGGGACCCTTGGGGAAGCATCGACGCAAACGGGCGCGACGCGTTGGCGGTTCGGACAAACTTCAGGACGAGGCCGGCTTAGGCGGCGGGCGCGGCGCTCAGTACGGCCGGTCTTTCGGATTGCCTTCGGCGGGGGCGATAAACTGCCAATGCAACCCAACCTGAAACCCCAGCAAAGCGCTCTGCCGGCCCGTGTAGTATTCGTTGGCGCGCGCGCGTTGCTGCCCAGCCTCCGAACGAATGTCTTTTATCGAGATGCTGCCGCGCAGGAGCGCCGAAGCGTAAACCGGTCCGACCACCTTCACTTCGACCCCGATCCCGAAAACGGCCGACAGGGTCCGCTGCCGGTAGTCGGCCGAAGTGGCCAGGACGTCGGTTTGGCCCGCTTTGACGAGATAGGTGTTGCGCGGGGCATTGGCGACGGTTATGTCGGTTTTGCCCTTTATCACGTCGAGCGCCCCGGCGCGGGTGTAGCGGTTGATGTCTTCGGCAACGCTCAGGAAATTTATTTGCGGGCCGCCGTGAAACTCAAAACGGGTTTTGCGCGCCGCGCCGGAGGTGTACTTGAAGAGGATGGGTACCGACCAGTACGTGAGGCGCAGATTCTTGGTACCAACGCGCGGCGCGGCGTCTTCCTGCCCCACGATCTGAAAGTCGGCGCCCTGCATCGTCTTGTTCAACTCCACCTGCACGCCGTTGCGGTTGTTGAAGTGGTAGCCAGCCGTAAACCCAATGGGCGCACGCCGGTAGGTCTGCACGTCGAGGTAGTTGAGGTCGCCCAGCAGCTTATGGTCAATGATCCAGGTAGCGGCCAGGCCCGTTGTTACGCCAATATGGGCGCTGGGCCGCTGCGCATCGGAGCGCGTCAGCTGCGCCTGGGCCGCGAAAGCGGGCAACAGCAACCCGGCACTAACCACCACGGCGCGGCCCACACCCGTCAGGCGCTCCAGGGCGCGGACGAGCAACTCGAGGGTAGACGGTACGGACATAAGACGTCAAAAAATCGATTGGCGAGAGATTAAGGCCTCGGCAGGATTAAAGCTCGTAGCGCTCGCGCACCAGATCCTGCAGCTCGGTCTTCGAGCGAATCTTGCGCCCCAGCGCGCGAATCTTGCCAATGATCATCGTCCGGAACGTCTCGTTGGCGGGGGTATCGGCGAGGCTTTCGAGATTGCCGCGCAGCGTAACCAGCTCAGCCTCGTCGTTGATCAAAAACTCCCGCAGCGCCGCCAGCCGGATTTTTCCCTGCTGGATCAGGGGCTCGTCGTTGATCTCGGGGTTTTGCTTGCGGACGTAGTGCTCCAGCGCGCTTTGCTCGAATACTTTGTCGCAGGCGACCACGAAAGCTTCCCAGACCCGGTCCGACTCCGGGCCGCGCACCGTGCCGCTCACCTTCCACTTGTTCTGCAGCTCTTTGGTGGCCGGGATGGCATCGTGGGCGGGTGCGTCGAGCAGGAGGCCCGCCTGATGCACCAGCTCCCGCTTCCGCGCGAGGATGTCGTCGGGCGAGGGAGTTGGGTTGAGCACGCGCTGCTCGGCAATGTGTTTTTGCAGGCGTTCGAAATAATAGTTGTGGGCCGCGCGCAGGCGCATCCACATTTCGTTGGCCTGCTTGCGCGAGAGCCCGCCGCCCACGTCCTTCCAGTCGAGCTGAATCTGCTTGAGGCGGCGCGTGGTGGCTTCCCAATCCGACGACTCCTTCAGGCGATTCGACTCGTTGATGAGCGACTTGTAGCGATCCTTCGCGCGCTGCTGAACCGTGTGCTTTTCCTTATAAAAATCTTTCTTGCGCTGATGGAAAGTTTCGAGCGCGCGTTGAAAGCGGGCCTCCAGCTCGTCGGTGAGGGTTTTATCGACCGCGCCGGTTTTCACCCACGCGTCGCGCAGGCTTTTGAGCTGCGCCGACACCTCATTCCAGAGAATCGAATACTGGATCTCCTCGGCCTGCTCGATGAGCTGCAGACGAGTAGCGAGGTTTTTTTCGCGGTTCCGCGCAATGCTGCCGTTGATCTCGGCTTCGAGGTCGCTCAGGCGCTGATAGAGCGTCCGATAATCCCCGATCGCATCATACGAGCCCGTGATTTCTTTTAAGTGGAGCACCTTCACGAGGAAGGCATTCTTGTTATCATCCGTCGCCTCGTAGCGCCGGATGACGTCTTCGACCTTCGCGCGGTACTGCGTCTCGAAGCGGCGGGCGAAGTAGAGCAGCGCGTCGTCGTCCGTGGTCCGCACCGCACCTACGCGCCGGGCAGGGTGCCCGAGGGCCGGAATAGCCTGGAGCCAGACTTCCTGATCTTGAATTAAACCATAGCGGCGGGCCTCAGCCAGCAACGCCCGGTCCTGGTCTGCCATCGTCATCGTCATTGTGATGGTAGGATAGGAGAATGGAGAGAGAGTAGAGAGCGACCGCAGCTCGCGGCCGGCGCAGTGCCCCGGTTGGGCAGCTTCCGCAGTACAAGTATAGGGTGCGGCGCGTAAGGATGCGCGAAGCAGCGTAAGTGCGCGGCCGCGGTGGTTGGGTAACACTGCCTGGCAAGAGGGCTTCCGGCGGGCGCGGGCGGAGGCCCCGGCGCGCACGGCTACCTTTGCGGCGCCAGTCGGCCCTCCTTTTTACAGCTTCCTTTTCCCTTCATCCCCGATGAGTCAGCACGGCGAAACGATCATCTTCTCGATGGCCGGCGTGAGTAAGATCTACCCACCGCAAAAGCAGGTTCTCAAGAACATTTACCTCTCGTTTTTCTACGGCGCCAAGATCGGCGTGCTCGGGCTGAACGGATCGGGTAAGTCGAGCCTGCTCAAAGTCATCGCCGGGGTCGATAAGCAGTTTCAGGGCGAAGTGGCCTTCTCGCCGGGCTACTCGGTGGGCTACCTCGAGCAGGAGCCGCAGCTCGACCCCACCAAAACGGTGCGCGAAATCGTGGAAGAAGGCGTGGCCGAAACGGTGGCGCTGCTGAAGGAATTCGACGCCATCAGCGAAGCGTTCGGGGCCGAGGACGCCGACTTCGACAAGCTGTTGGAACGGCAGGGCGTCGTGCAGGAAAAGCTCGACCAGCTCGATGCCTGGAACCTCGACTCGCGGCTGGAGCGGGCGATGGACGCGCTGCGGACGCCCGCGCAGGAGGCCGTGGTCGGCACGCTCTCGGGCGGCGAGAAGCGCCGCG
>JBKJUQ010000564.1:0-12691 GCA_046590685.1 Hymenobacteraceae bacterium | reverse complement strand
ATCGACCGGCCCGCGGCGCCGGTGGCGGGCGCCGTCACCTGCGTGACCACCAGATCAGCCGGCGGCCGCATCACCACGTTGATGCCGCGACTGATGATGACGTTGTCCCCTTCCTGGTCGCCCTCGAAGAGGTTGTTTTCGTCGTCGGTCGCCACGATCAGAAAATAGCGCCCGCTCAGGGTCGAAATCGGGAGTGAGATGAAATCGAGCGACGATGCCAGGGTGGAGAAAGAGAGATTATTGACCCGCTGCGTCAGGGTATCGCCCACCGGCAGCCCCTGGGTTTCGAATCTTATTGCATCGCACGTCGCGAATGGCTCCTGGATGCGGTTATGGCTGCGCCAGTACCGGGTCACCGCCGGTAGTGTCTCGATGCTGCCCAGGCGCAGGTCGGTAGCGCGGCTGAAAACCGAGTCGGTTGACAGAAACACGTTATCAATCCAGCCCTGGCTTAGGCAGGTTGTGGGGAGGTCGCCAACGACGGTTCTGCCCTCGAACTCGAACCGGCGCGACGAGCCCAGCGAGACCACGCCTTCGTTGGTGAACTGGTACGAGAAATTGAGGCTCGACCCGCCGAACGCCGTGGCCGGCACGTTGAGGGCCGTCGGCCGCAGATCGGGCAGCGGCGGCAGGGTGTTGAGGATGTCCTGGCTGCGCCAGTTGTTCTGGTAGCTGCTTTCGAGCAGGAACCCGTTGCCGATCACGCGCGGCGCGGTGCACGAATCGGTGCCCGCCACCACTCCGCCCACGCACCCGGCAGACGTGATGTTGGTCAGCACGTACAGGTGCCAGCTGCCGAAGGCCGCGTTCGGAATCGTAACGGTTTGCGTCTGGGTGTAGCTCTGGCCGGGGTTGAGGGCCTGCTGCCGCTCAAAATCGCCGAGCTGCGTATCACCAGTGCTTATGTTGCCTAGCACCACGTCGTGGTCCAGGCTCAGGATGAGGCGGTCGGTCCAGCTACCGGGGCCGGTGGTACCCGCACCCCGGTTTTTCACCGTCCAGCTCACCGTAATGGTCTGCCCTACGTCAGCAGTAGCCGGCGCCGAGAGCGCCGTCACGCGCAGGTCGGGCAGAAAGCGCGTGGTGAACGTACGGATGCCGCTGGCCGTGCTGAAGCACGCGTTGCGCGCCACCACCTGCCACTGATAAGTCTGGCCGTAGCCCACGACGGTGGTGCTGAGCGCCTGCGTGAGCGCCGTCAGGGTCGTGAAGGAGGGCGTGGCGGGCCGCACGGGGTCGGCGGCGGGCCACACGTACACGTCGTAGGCGGTAGCGCTGGCCGCGAAGCCCCAGCTCAGCAGACCGTTTGTCGGCTCGATGTCTACGGCGGCGTTAGTCGGCAGCGCCAAACCGGGTACCGCCGGCACCGTGGCCGGGTTCGGACTGATGACTTGCCGGAACGAATAGATGCACCCGGCCGCGTTGGTCACCGTCACGGTAAAGGCCGTGCGGCTGGCGGGGCGCGGGACGCTGATGGTCGCCGTAGTGGCGCCGGTGCTCCACTGGAAGGTGGCGCCCGCGCCGGCATTGGCCACCGTGAGCGTGGCGCTGGCGCCTACGCACAGCAGCGTGTCGGTGGCCGTCAGGCGCGGCAGCGGCAGCACCGTCAGGGGTTGGAGGGCCGAGCCCGTCACGCCGTTGAGCGAGACCGAGTACGAGATGATGTGCGTCCCGACGCCCGCGCTGGCCGGCGTGAACACGCCGCTACTCACGCCCGGCCCGGCGTAGGTGCCGCCCGCGGGCGCGCCGCCGGTCAGGGGCGCGGGGCCGTCAGTAGCGCAGCGCGCGGCCTGGGCGGCGAGCGTCACCGTCACCACCGTGAAGCTGGCGCTGGTAGCCGTGCCGCCCGGCGTGGTTACGCTGATGGGGCCGCTGGTGGCGCCGCTGGGTACCACGGCGCTCAGGCCGCTGGCCGTCACGTTCGAGAACGCCGCCGCCGTGCCGTTGAAGCTCACCGCCGACACGTTCAGCAAGTTCGTGCCCGCCAGATTCACCGTGGTGCCCACCAGCCCGGAGGTCGGGTTAATGGCCGCGATGGTTGGCGCCGGTACCGTCACCGTGAAGGCGGTGGCGCTGGTGGCCGTGCCGCCCGGCGTGGTGAGGCTGATGGCGCCGGTGGTGGCGCCGCTCGGTACGGTGGCGGTCAGGCTGGCCGCCGTCACGTTCGAGAACGCCGCCGCCGTGCTATTGAAGCGGACCGCCGACGTGCCCGTCAGGTTTGCACCGCTGATGATGACGCTGGTGCCGACCGGCCCACTGCCGGGGCTGAAGCTGGTAATGGTCGGCGCCGGAATCACCGTGAAGCTCGCGGCGCTGGTGGCCGTGCCGTTCGCGGTAGTGACGCTGAGGACGCCGCTGGTGGCGCCCGCCGGCACAGTGGCGGTCAGGCTGGTGGCCGTGACGCTCGCGAAGCTCGCCGCCGTACCGTTGAAGGTCACGGCGGTGGTGCCGGTGAGGTTGGTGCCGGTCACGGTCACGCTCGTACCCACCGGGCCGCTCGTCGGGCTGAACGAGGTGATGGTCGGTGGCGGGCCGGTCACGGTGAAGCTGCTGGCGCTGGTGGCCGTGCCACCGGGCGTGGTCAGGCTGAGGGCGCCGGTGGTGGCGCCACTTGGCACGGCCACGGTCAGGCTGGTACCCGCCCCGTTCACCGTGAAGCCGGGCGCGCTGAGGCCGTTGAAGCGCACCGCCGTGGTGCCGGCCAAGCCGGTGCCCGTCACGGTCACGCTGGTGCCGACCGGCCCGCTGCCGGGGCTGAACGAGGCGATGGTCGGCGCCGGAATCACCGTGAAGCTGGCGGCGCTGGTGGTCGTTCCGCCCCCGGTGGTGACGCTGATGACGCCGCTGGTGGCGCCGCCCGGCACACTTACCGTAATGGTAGTGCCCGCGCCGTTCACCACGAAGCCAGGCGCGGCGGTGCCGTTGAAGGCCACGGCGGTGGTGGTGCCCAGGTTGGTGCCGCTAACGACGACGCTCGTGCCCACCGGCCCGCTGGCCGGCGCGAAGCTGCTGATAGTCGGCGCCGGCTGCACCACCGTGAAGGCGCTGGTGCTGATGGCCGTGCCGTTCGGGGTGGTCAGACTGATAATGCCCGTAGTGGCACCCGCCGGCACGGTAGCCGTGGCGCTGGTGGCGCTCTGGGCGGCGAAAGTGACGGCGGCCGTGCCGTTGAAGCGCACCGCCGACGTGTTCGTCAGGTTGGTGCCGGTCAGCGTCACTACCGTCCCCACGGGTCCGTTGGCGGGGCTGAACGAGGTGATGGTCGGCGCGACGCAGTTGAAGAAGAACACGCCCGCGTCAGTCATCGCGATGGCTTGACCAACGCTGGGCAGGTCGAGGCGCACGCGCACGGCGCGCACGTTGGCCAGGGCCGCGCCCAGCGTCAGGATGACGGGCTGCGGGCTGCTCTGGCTGGCGGCCAGCGAAACGGGCACCGCGCCGGCCGCCGTGAAGGTGGTGCCGTCGGGCGAGGTTTCGAGCGTCAGCGTGCCGCTCACGGTCGTGCCGTTGGGGTTGCGCAGGCTGACGCGCGCCTCCGAGACGGTGCGCGGGTTAGCGGCGCCAAAATCGGCTTGAATAAAACAGGTGTTGGTAAAGCCCGCCGCGCCGGTGCCGTTGAAGGCGGCTTCGGCCGGGCCGGCGCCCACGCAGTTGCTGGCGTAGCTCGCGCTGGGCAGGCTTTCGGCAAAGCTTACCGATGCCGCGCAGCCGCTGCGCGTGAAGCGGCGGCTCAGCACCTGGCTCCACTGGTTGTTGGCATCCTTCACCCGCACGAACAGGCGGTGCGCGCCGTCGGCCAGCGGGGTGAGGTCGGCCGCGAGGGGCAGGTTCGTCACCGTGGGGGCCGCCGTGAACGGAATGGCCGTGCCCGCCCCGAAGCCGGGGTCGGTATCGAAGTAAAACTCGGCGCGGGTGAGGTTGGGCGCCACCGTGGCCGTGCCGTCAATGAAGAAGAGCCGCGCGAAGGTCTGGCTCCACTGGTTGTTGACGTCGCGGGTCCGCATAAACAAGCGGTGGAAACCGGGCGCGAGGCCCGTGAGGTTGACCGGAATCGCGCGGTTGGTGGCGTTGGTGCCGGTCAGGCTCGTGCTGACGCCGTTGCCGAAACCGGGGTCGGTATCGAGGAAGTGCTCGACTTCGGCCAGGTTGGGCGTCGTCAGCGCGGCGTTGTCGTCGATGAAGAACAGCCGCGCGAAGGTCTGGCTCCACTGGTTGTTGACGTCGCGGGTCCGCATAAACAGCCGGTGGAAACCCGGCGCGAGCGCGCCAATCGGTACGGCGATGGCGCGGTTCGTCACGCTGGTGCCGGTGAGGGCGGTGCTGGTGCCGTTGCCGTGGCCGGGGTCCGTGTCGAGGAAGTGTTCTACCTCCGCCAGGTTCGGGGCCGTCAGGGCGGCGTTGTCTTCCAGGAAGAACAGGCGCCGGAAGGTCTCGCTCCACTGGTTGTTGGCGTCGCGCGAGCGCAGAAACAGGTTGTGGAAGCCGGGTGTGAGGGCCCCGATGGGCACCGGCACGGCCAGGTTGGTGAGGGTAGGGGCGGCGGGGGCGGGCAGCGTCGCGGCGGTGGCGAGGCCCACGCCGGGATCGGTATCGAGGAAAAATTCGACCCGCGTGAGGTTGGGCGGCGCCTGGGCGTAGGCGCGGGGCCCGACGGCCACGCTGCCCGCCAGCAGCAGTGCCCCCAGCAGCCCGCCCAGCATCCGCCGGGTGGGCCGCGCAATCAGTAGCGTATCCATTGGGATAAGGAGCCGGACGACCCGCGAGGGCGCGTTCGGGCGCTACTTGTTCGACTTGGTGCTGATGACGGCGTTGAGCGTCGTACCGCTCACGCTCTGCGAGTACTCGAAGATGGTCGGGATGCTCGGCACCCCGCCGAGCACGTAGGGCGTGGTGCCGCCGAACATCCCCACGTCCACGCCGCTCTCGCCGGTGTTGTCGGCCGGGCCGCCGGGGGCAATCTGAAACTGCCCCTCCGAGTTGCTGCCGCCGCCGAAGATGCTCGCCAGACTCACGCTCGACTGGTTGCCGTTGGCGCTACCGAACTGGGTGTTCACGCTGATGTTGTTCGAGAACGAGTTGGCGCGCACCGCGACACCCCCGCTGCTGGTGAGGATGTTGTTTTTCAGGACGCAGTTATCGACGTCGATGCCCACGCCGTTGGTGCCCGCCCGGTTGCCGATGACGTTGTTCGTGATCAGCACCGAGTTGAGGCTGCTCGAATTGCCGCCGATGATGCCATTCTGGATGAAGTTGTTGCTGATCAGCAGCCCGGCAATGGTGCTGCCACCTGGCCGAAATTCCAGCACTGCCTCGATGAAATTCTGCCGGATCAGGCCGGTGGTGATGGTCACGTTCGTACTGGTCTGAAACTGATCCTGGCCGATGTTGATGCCGTTGCCGAATACGCGGTTGCGCTCAATCGTGCAGTTGTTGGCCGTACACATAATGCGGCTCGTGACAGTCAGACCCGTCAGGCGGGTGCCGGCCGCGCCGGGGAGCAACAACACGATCCCGACGATGGAGGCGCGCGGGTCCACCACCAGCACGGGGCTTTGCTCGCCGTGGAAGAAGCCGTTGCCGATGATGGTGAGGGGCTTGGTGGCGGCGAGGTCGCCGTACGAAATCCCGCTCGGCTCGAGGTAGATGATGTCGCCGGCGGTGGCTGCGTCGTGGGCGGCTTGCAAGGAGCTGAAGATACCCGCGCCCGTGACGCCCACGTTGTTGACGCGGCGGATGGTCTGGGCCTGAGCGGCGGGGGCAGCCAGCAGCGCCACGGCGAGGCTGACCACGGTCAGCAGACGGAAGAGAGGAAACGTGCGCATCGGGGACGGAGAAGAAGGTGAAGGAAAAACGACAGCGGCGCTACTCGCCCGCCATTTCACAAACATTCCGCTTTTTCGCTCCCATCACAATACCACCCGGGTGGTAGGCCGCGCGCCGGGGGGCTCCGCGCGCCGGATTCGGCCTTTTCGGCGGGCGGGACGGGGGGCGTATCACCCAATGATGTGAGGCCGGACGATAGACTCTCCGGCCGGCATCAAGCGCGGATTTGCCCTCTGCGGACGGCCCGGTTGCACGGTAGAGACGCATCCTTAGGTCTCTGCGGCGGTACGGCTCGTTTGCGCGTTCGCCTCTCCGTCGTGCCTGGCAAATGAGGATTGCTTCGTCGCAAAGCCTCTGCGCAATGACAACCTTGTCGGTGACTTAGGAATGCGTGCTCAGTTCGCCGAATAGCTGATTTTAAGCCAGTTGCTGCCGTTCCAGATTAATTCTATCGTATCGGAGACGGTCATCGTCTGCGCGCCGCTGGTATCGGCGTTGGTGGCCGCATCGGAGTCGGAATCGCCGATCTCGAACTGGTTGCTGCTGCCCGCGTGCTCGACGACGAGCCGTTGACCGCGCTGCAAGCCGTTGGAGAGGCGCACGGTGGCGTTGGCGGCCGTGGCCACGGTAGAAGTCAAGCGGATGTAGGAGCGGTTGCCCACGGTCACGGTCTGGTTGTCGGCGGTGATGGCGGTGGTGGTGCCGTCGTCGCGGGTGCTCAGGCCACCGAGCACGTCGAGGGTGGTAACGACGGAGGGCGACATGGCGGGGGCGAATGGAAGTGAACCCAAATCCAGCATCTGCCTGGCCGATGCATTAGTTATCGGTGTAGTTGACTTCGAGCCACTCGCCGCCGTTCCAGATTAGCATAATCGTATCGTGAAAGCCCAGCGCGCGAGGGAGGATGCCGCCGGTGTCAGCGTTGGTATTGTTGATGAAGATGCCATTTGAGTCGCCGATTTCGAACGCGTTTATGAGGCTCGTGCACTCGATGATGAGCAGTTGGCCGCGCTGCAGCCCGTTAGAAAGCACCACGGTGCGATTACCCGCCGTGGCGTCGTCTGACGACAGGCGCAGGTAGGTGCGGTTGCCGACGGTCACCAACTGGTCATCGGCCGTAATGGTGGTGACGGTGCCGTCGTCGCGGGCCGTGATCCCCCCGAGCACGTCGAGAGTCGTCCGGGGCAACGACATACCGATCCCCACGTTCACGGCATTGGCGCCATTGTCGCCGAGCACCAAGCTGTTCGAGGCGCCCACCTGGGCCCCAGCCCCGATAGCGGTGGCGTTGGTGAGGTTCCCGGTGGAGGGGCCGGCATCGTCGCCCAGGCTGGTATTTCTGTTGCCAGTGGTGTTGCCGGCGCCCGCCTCGTTGCCGATGAAGGTGTTTAGGTCGCCGCTGCTAGTGTTGCTGCCGCTGCCGCTGCCGGTGAAGGTGTTGTTGTTGCCGGTGGAGTTGATGAGCCCGCTGCTGCGGCCGGTAAAGGTGTTGTCGTCGCCGTCGGTGTTGGCCCGGCCGCTGTTGGTGCCGCTAAAGGTGTTGTTGTCGCCATCGGTGTTGGCCCGGCCGCTGAAGGTGCCGCTAAAGGTGTTGTTGAAGCCATTGGTGTTGGCCCGGCCGCTGTTGGCGCCGCTAAAGGTGTTGTTGAAGCCGCTGGTGTTGGCTTTGCCGGCGGCGTTACCCACGAACACGTTGCCCGGCCCGATAGTGTTGGCGAAGCCGGCCGAGTCGCCCACGAAGGCGTTGTTCGAGGCGGTGGTGTTGGATTGCCCCGCCCGGTTGCCCACGAACACGTTGCCCACGCCGGCGGTGTTGGCCAAGCCGCTGCTACGCCCGGTGAAGGTGTTGTCGCTGCCGGTGGAGTTGTTGAACCCGCTGCTGCGCCCGGTGAAGGTGTTGTTGGTGCCGGTGGAGTTTCTGAAGCCGCTGCTCAGACCACTGAAGGTGTTGTCGAAGCCGGTGGAGTTGCTGAAGCCGCTGTTGGTGCCGGTGAAGGTGTTGTTGAAGCCGCTGGTGTTGCTGAAGCCGCTGCTGCGGCCGGTAAAGGTGTTGTCATCGCCGTCGGTGTTGGCCGACCCGCTGCTGCGCCCGGTAAAGGTGTTATTGAAGCCCGTCGCGTTATCCGACCCGCTGCCTTCACCCGTGAAGGTGTTACTGGTACCAGTGGTGGTGGTTTTACCGCTATTGCTGCCCACGAACGTGTTGCCGCTGGCGAAGGTATTGGCTTTGCCGGCCGCGTTGCCCACGAACACGTTGGCCGTGCCGGTGATGTTGGCGAAGCCGGCCGAATCGCCCACGAAAGCGTTGCCCGAGGCGGTGGTGTTCCGTGCCCCGGCGTTGGCTCCCACGAACACGTTGCCCACGCCGTCGGTGTTGCTGAAGCCGCTGCTGCGGCCAGTGAAGATGTTGTCGCTACCGGTGGAGTTGGTGAAGCCGCTGCTGCGGCCGGTAAAGGTGTTGTCAAGGCCGGTGGTGTTGTTGAGCCCGCTGTTCAGACCGGTGAAGGTGTTGTTGGAGCCTGTAGTGTTATTGCGCCCGCTGCTGCGGCCGGTAAAGGTGTTGTTGAAGCCCGTGGCGTTATCCGATCCGCTGCTTTCGCCCGTGAAGGTGTTGCTGGTACCGCTGGTGTTGCTGAAGCCGCTGCTACGGCCGGTAAAGGTGTTGTTGTTGCCGTCGGTGTTAGCCGAGCCGCTGCTGGTGCCGGTGAACGTGTTGCGGGTGCCTGTGGTGGTGGCCGCGCCGGCGCCGAAGCCCAGGAAGGTACTTTCGGTGCCCGTGGTCAGCGCCCCGGCTGTGCCATTGCCGAAGGCCGTATTGGTAGTGCTGGCCATTGCAGGCCATAGGGCGCCGTTCTGCTTGAGGCGCAGCCGCTCGGTGGCGGTGGTCTTGAATACCACGTCCTGCGCGTCGGTAGTGCCCAGGAAGTGGGTGCCCGCCGTGGTGCCCGCGTTGCCCGCCGTGCGCCAGAACGGGGCCGTAGTGGAAGTGGCGGAGACTACACTCAATCGCGTCCAGCTCGGCAGTGCGCTGGTGCCGGCATTGTAGTAGAACCCCACCCCATCGGGCAGCGCCGCGTTGGTATTGTACAACAGCAGGGCCGTGGCCGGCGTAGGTACGGTGGCCGCGTCGGTGAGGCTGGTGAGCGCCACGCGCGGCAGCAGCATCCCGCGGCTGGTGGCCGTCACGTCGAGCGCGGCCGAGGTATTGGGTGAGGTAGTGCCTATGCCCACATTCTGTTGAGCGAACGCGGCAGGGGCCAGCAGCAGCGCGGCGGTCAGTAACCCGAGGGAAGGAAGGGTGCGCATGGGAATGGAGGGAAAAACAAAATAAAGCTACTGCTCTACAACTAATCGGGCCACGCGCGCGCCGACCCGCACCGAGTAGAGACCGGGCGCGAGGCCCGTCAGACTCAGCTCGGTAGTGGCAGAGGTGCCGGTGCCGGGCGCGGCCAGCAGCTGGCGCCGCACCACGCGGCCGAGGCCATCGAGCAGCACGGCTTCGGTCGGGCGGGCGCCGGGGGCGTTGGCGGGCCACGCCAGGTAGGCGCGGCCAGTGGCGGGATTGGGCCACACCCGCAGCGGGACGCGGCGGCTATCGTCAGCCAGACCAGTGGGGGGCGGCACGAACCGCATATTCTGCCACGTCACCAGCACGCTGTCGGTGGTGCCGCGGCGCTTGACGGCTAAGGCCGGGAAGCCGTGGCGGTGCAGCCCCTGCCGCACGTTCACGCGCCGGCCGGCGCTCCAGGTCTGGCCGTTGTCGAGGGAGCGCGTCAGGTACACGTCGTACTCCAGCGAGTCGAGCGGGTGATTCGGGCCAGAGCTGTGGCGACGGTCGTCGGCGTAGGCCGCGTACAGGGCGCCGCCCGGCGAGACGGCCAGAGTGCCCGAAGCGATGTACATCAGGTTGCTGGTCTGGCCTTTGGTGGGCACCGCGTCGTCCACCTGCACCGGCGCGGCCCAGGTGGCGCCGTTATCGGTGGAGCGCGCCGTGAACTGCCCGAGGCGGTAGGGTGGGCCGGCCGCCGACCAAAAGTGGTAGAACGCCAGCAGGTTGCCATTTGGCAGACGCCGCAGCGAGAGCGCCGCGGGGTTCTCGTAGATGATATCTCCGGAAGCCACATAGGAGGTGGCGTTGGTGCCGCCGTCCCAGGTGCGGCCGTAATCGGCCGAATGCACGATGCGCGCATTCTTGTGGAACGACTGGTCTTCGCTGGTGCCCATCCAGAGGTGCCCGCCCGGCCCGGTTTCCAGCGTGGCCAGGCGCGTGAACTGCGGCCCGACGCTGTACACGGTGCGCCAGGGCCGCCAGGTCTGCCCGCCGTTGGCCGACGAGGTAAAGCGCATCCCCTGCCAGGAGGAGCTCTGTGCCACCGAGACCGATAGATAAAGCGAGTCTTCGGGGGAGACGGCCAGGTCGGCCGACGATTCCTCCGGCAGCGCCCCGTGCAGCCGGCGGGCGGGCGCCCAGGTCTGCCCACCGTTCAGGGAGCGGGTCAGCCAGACTTCCCGCTGGCCGGGTTGGCGGTTGTCGTGGTACACCACGGCGAGCTTAACGGGGGTAGCGCCGCCGCCCCAGGCCACCAGCACCGGCCAGAACTGATCACTGACGACGCTCGAATCCACGCTGATGCGCACCTTCGGCGACCATGTCACGCCGTCTGGGGAGCGGCGGAAGTAGATATCGGTGCTGCCGGCGGAGTTATCATAAAACGCGTGGTAGTACCCCCCCCGGTAACTGATCAGCCCGCGCCGGCCGCTGGCGCCGTCCAGACCGTTGCCGTAGCTGCCGCTGTCGCGCGCTACTTCGGGCGTCTGGCTTACGAAACCGGCGGCATTGTAGAGCAACACCCGCTGGCGGATGCACCACGGGGTAGCGGTTTGCGTCTGGGCCGCCGCGAGTGCGGGGGCGAAGAGTACCAAGGGCAGCAGCCAGCGGCAGAAGCGAAGCGCACGCATACGAATATGGAGTTGAGGGGAAAGCAAGAAAAGCGGGTCCGTTTCGGCTTCAGTACCCAGCCGGCCCGCGCGCCGGCCCCGGTCCATCGGCACTACCTACCGGCCCGCGGCCACCCAGCGGATGGGGCCCGGCGCCGCAAACTTTCCCGTTTCGCTTTCCCATCGCAATACCACCCAGGTAGTAGGCAGCAGGCGTAACGGCCCGTACTGGCCTGGCAAGGCCGGTTGGGGGGTTCGCGATCACATTAAGATGTGATCCCCGGTTGGGAAATTCCGCTGTGGGCTGCCGCTCGACTCGTTGCCGCCCGACCCACGGTGCGCGCAGTTGCCTACCTAGCGCCGGCTTTCTACCTTTATGCTGGCTATTGTCAAAAAAGGGTAGAGCCAGAGAGCCTCTACCCTTTTTTTGGTAGAGCTGAAAAAAGGTAGAGTGCCAGCCTTTCTACCTTTTTCGCTGAAAGCTTAACAACAGGTAGCCCCGTCGCCCTCGTCAGGTATCTAATGAGTTACGCTCCGAGCCTGCGCGCCGTCCGCGCCCACTTTGGTTTGCACCAGCACGAGCTGGCCGTGTGGCTCGGTCTGAGTCGGCAGCAGCTCAAGCTGGTTGAGGCCGCCATCGACCCGCTGCCCGCCCACGCCAAGCCGTGGGTCTGGCCGTGGCTCACGGCCCTGGACCACGGCGTCTCCGACGCCGCCGTCAATCCCTCCGCCGTCAGTCCCTCCGTCGTCGGCCCCTCTGCCGGGCCGGTGGAGGAGGCCCCCGCCGGCCCGGACCGACTGGTGGCGCGGCTGCTGGAATGTCAATACCGGGCCGCGCGCCTCGATCGGTTACTCGCGACTCAGCAGGCGGCTATTGGGTACGCCCGGCGGCGCCTGGCGGCTGGTCCGCTGCTTCAGGCGGCCTTGCCGCCGGCCGACGCGGTCGATTCAGCGGCCGCTCCCGCTACTTCCATAGCGGCCACGCGGTTGGCCGTCCGGCGCCGCTGGCTGAGCCGCTTGCTGGAGGAAGCGACCGACAGCCTGCACCCGAGCCACCCGACCAGCGGACCCACCACCGCGGCGCTGCTGACCGCCCGGCGCAACGCGTGGCTCCACGAAGCCGCCGAGCTGGCGGCTTACCTGGCGCAGGTGGCCGCCGGGTAACGGGTAGCGAATTACCTGCCTTAGCATAGCTCGCTTTACTGCGGGGGCGGCGCCGCGACGAGCGGGTGCTGCATCGCGAAGCGCATCAGCTCGACGGCGCTCTTGAGGCCGAGCTTGTGGAGGATGTTTTTGCGGTGCGTGTCGACGGTATGGGCCGAAAGCTCCAGGCTCTCCGCGATCGCTTTCGCCTGGTGGCCGGCGCAGATGAGCGCGGCGATCTCCCGCTCGCGCGGCGAGAGGGTGCGGAGCTGGAGCAGCGCCGTTTCGGCGGGCGCGCCGGGCGGCGGCAAGCTGCGATTCTTGGGGAACACCCGCTGCCCGCCCGCCACCGCCCGCAACGCGACGAGCAGCTCGTCGAAGTCCGCCGTTTTCGGCACGAAGCCGTGGGCATCGCCCGCCGCGATCTGCTCGACGAGCGCCGCCGAGGCATTCATGCTGAAGAGCAGGACCTTGATGCGGGGGTACTGCCGCCGCAAGCCCGGCAGCAACCCGAGCCCGTCGAGTCCGCCGGGCAGGTGCAGGTCGAGCAACAGGACATCAGGCGCCGGCTGGCTCGCATCGGCGAGGCGGTCGAGCAGGGCCGGGCCCGAGGCGCACACGCCCATGACGGTTACGTCGGGCTCCTCGGCCAGCAGCGCCGAAAGGCCCTGCGCGAGCATCCGGTGATCATCGGTGATGAGAAGATGCATGGGAGAGGAGGTAGCCGGGGGTGCGAGTGGCCCGAAGTGAGCCGGGAGTGAGCTGGGAGTGCGCGGAGGGGCCCGAA
>JBKJUQ010000551.1:0-12429 GCA_046590685.1 Hymenobacteraceae bacterium | reverse complement strand
TCGGGCCGCTCACGGTCAGAAAAATCTGCGTTCCACCACGCGACCGGCCGCGGCCGCTTAGCAACGCTTGCAGGCCCAACAAAGCCAGCACAGTCAGCACGCCGCCGGCCGTCAGCAGGGCGTAACCCGCGCCTACAGCCAGGCCGATCGCCACGCTCAGAAACAGGTACCCCAGCTCCTCAGGCTCCTTGATGGCAGTACGAAACCGGATCAGCGATAGCGCCCCGACCAGCCCGAGTGAGAGGGCAATCGACGATTTAACGACGTGAATAATCAGCAGCGTGGTGAGCGTGAGGAGCAGAAACTGCCGCGCCAGCGCGCGTCGGTCGGCCAGGGAGCCGCCGAACCGGACGTAAAACAGCGCCACCAGCCACGCCAGTCCGGCCGCCGTTAGTAGCTTGTAGAGGAACGGGAGCAGGGCAGGGAGCGACGACAGCACGCGGGGCGGGGAGAGGGAGGCAGCGAAAACGGAACCACAAACTTCGGCAGGATTCGGCGCCGGCCGCGGCCCGCCCAACTGGGCGAGCCGCCGGTGATCAGAGTTTCGGCTTATGAACCGCCTGCTTGATGCGCGCCCACCACCCGACTGGCGCCGGTGCGCCCTTCGGCCCGTGCGGCTTGGTTACGTCGTCGTTGACGTCACCGAGCAGGAACCCATACGGCTCCATGCCGGGCGTGGCGTCGAAGACCACTTTGAGGATTGCGACCAGCGGGATCGACAGAATCATTCCCGGCAAGCCCCACAACTCGCCGCCCAGAACCAGCCCGAGGATGGCCGCCAGTGCGTTGATGCTCACCTTGGAGCCGGTAATGGTGGGCGTGATGAAGTTGCCTTCCAGAAACTGCACGAACGTGAAAACGCCGATTACGCCGAGCGCCTGCCAAACGGAACCAGTTTCCACGAGCGTGTACACGGCGGGTAGCGTGGCGCCGATGAGCATCCCAATGAATGGAATGATGGTGAGAATGGACGCGAACGCGCCGAAGAACAGGGCATACTTAACGTCCAGCAGCAGCAAGCCGGTGATGTTGAGCAGCGCGACGATGAAAATCACCGTCAGCAGACCGAGCAGGTAGTTCTGCGTTACTTCCTCAATCTTGTGCACCACCGTCATCATCGTCGAGCGCTGGCCGGCATCGCGGGTGAGGCGGTAAAGAAACTGCCGGAAATGGTCGCGGTAGAGTAGAAAGCAGAAGATATAAATCGGCACCAGCGACAACACCTCCAGGACGTCGGAGGTGGTGGAAGCCGCCGAGTTGGCGATGGTCGAGCCGCTTTTGCGCAGACTGGCGAGCGATTGCGCCAGCAGCGCGCTCTTGTTGGGCAGCGAGATCTTAAAATTCTGCGCTACTGACGCGCGCAGTACGTCGTATTGGACCAGGAGCCGCTCCTGAATGTGATCCCATTCGCTCGTGAAGCCCATCAGCTGCGTAGTCAGGGCCCAGACGATGCCCGTCAGCACAGCCGCTAGCAGTAGAATACTTACCAGGATGGCGAGCCAGCGAGGCCAGCTCCAGCCTTCCAGCCGGCGCGTAATCGGGACGAGTAAAAACGAAAACAGCGCCGCGAAGAGAATCGGGAGCAGTATGCCGTCGAGTCGACGTAGCGCAACGACGAGCAGCGTCAGGCCAAGCAGCTGGAGGGCGTGGCGGGCGTAACCGGGAAAAGACTTATCCATGCAGAACGGTAAAATAAAGACAATGCGGCCTTGTACGGGCGTCGGGCAAATAACGCTACCGGGCAGACCGAAGCCCCGCGCGTGGTTAAGAGCCGCTTAGTAAGGCGCGAATGCGCAACGCCTGAATCAGGACCCCGAGCGCGGTGGCATCATGCACCCGTGTTCGGCGCGAAGCTACACCTTGCCCGAACCTTTGGCCACGCGCCCGCCGTTCTCACGAGCTTGGCAAACGCTGCTAAAAATGCGAAAATCTGCCCTTTTTGCGCTATTTTTGTGAGCCGGTCGGCGCCCCGCGCCCCTGGCTTTCCTCCCCCGTTGACTCTATGGCTACCACGCCCGCCGAAGCGCCTAAAGAAGCTCTCTACACCGAAGACTCCATCCGCTCGCTCGACTGGCGCGAGCACATCCGCCTGCGGCCGGGGATGTACATTGGCAAGCTCGGCGACGGCTCGGCGGCCGACGACGGCATTTACGTGCTCGTCAAGGAAATTATCGACAACTCGATCGACGAGTTCGTGATGGGGAACGGCCGCACGATTGAGATCAAGATCACCGATCACCGCGTGATCGTGCGCGACTACGGTCGCGGTATTCCGCTCGGCAAAGTGATCGACTGCGTCTCGAAGATCAACACCGGCGGCAAGTACGACTCGAAGGCGTTCCAGAAATCGGTTGGCCTTAACGGCGTCGGTACCAAAGCGGTGAACGCGCTCAGCACCCACTTTCTGGTGCAGAGCGTGCGCGACGGCCAGATGAAAGTGGCCGAGTTTACGGGCGGCGAGCTCGTGGCAGATAAGCCCGTGGAGCCCACCAGCCAGCGCACCGGCACGCTGATGCAGTTCACGCCCGACGAGAGCATCTTCCGCAACTACCGGTTCATCCCCGAGTATCTCGACAATCAGATCTGGAACTACGCTTACCTCAATGCCGGGCTCACGCTGTGGCTCAACGGGCGGCGCTTCCATTCCGAAAACGGCCTGCGCGATCTGCTGGAGCGCAAGAACGACCCGTCGACGCTGCGCTACCCGGTGGTGCACATCAAGGGCGAGGACGTTGAGTTCGCCCTCACCCACGGCGACGAGTACGGCGAGGAGTACTACTCCTTCGTCAACGGCCAGTACACCACGCAGGGCGGCACGCACCTGGCGGCCTTCCGCGAGGCGCTGGTGAAAACGCTGCGCGACTTCTACAAGAAGGATTTCGACGCCTCGGACATCCGCGCCTCCATCATCGCCGCCATCTCGGTGCGGGTGCAGGAGCCGGTTTTTGAAAGCCAGACGAAAACCAAGCTCGGCTCCATCAATATGGGCCACGACGGCCCGACGGTGCGCGCAGCAGTGGGCGATTTCGTGCAGGAGCACCTCGACAACTTCCTCCACAAGAACCCGGTCGTGGCGGAGGCCCTCCTCAAGCGCATTCAGCAGAGCGAGCGCGAGCGCAAGGATATGGCCGGCGTGAAAAAGCTCGCTAAGGACCGCGCGAAAAAAGCAAACCTCCACAACCGCAAGCTGCGCGACTGCCGCTTCCACTTCGGTGAAGGCAAAGATCAGGAAAAGGAAGCCCTCACGACCCTGTTCATCACCGAAGGCGACTCGGCGAGCGGCTCGATCACCAAATCGCGCAACGTGGAGACGGAAGCGGTCTTCTCCTTGCGCGGCAAACCGCTCAACTGCTTCGGCCTCAAGAAAAAGATCGTCTACGAAAACGAGGAGCTCAACCTGCTTCAGCACGCCCTCAACATCGAGGAAGGGCTCGAAGGCCTGCGCTACAACCGCGTGGTGGTCGCGACGGATGCCGACGTCGACGGGATGCACATCCGGCTGCTGCTGCTCACGTTCTTCCTCCAGTTCTTCCCCGATCTGGTCAAGAACGGCCACGTCTATATCCTCGAAACGCCCCTGTTCCGCGTCCGCAACAAGAAAACAACCACCTACTGCTACAACGAAGCCGATAAGCAGGTCGCCATCAAGAAGCTCGGCCCCAAGCCCGAGATCACGCGCTTCAAGGGCCTCGGTGAAATTAGTCCCGACGAGTTCGGTCGCTTTATCGGCGACAACATCCGCCTCGAACCCGTCATTCTGCGCGGCGAGCAGCCGATCCAGCAAATCCTGAGCTACTATATGGGCAAGAACACGCCCGAGCGGCAGGGTTTCATCATCGACAACCTGCGCATCGAGGCCGACGTGGTCGAGGACGCGGCTCCCGTAGAAGCGCTGGCGCTGCTGGTGGAGTAGCCCCTGAGCTCCCCGCTCCACCACAAGCAAATTCCCCGCCCCGGAGGGGGAGGGGTGTCGCGAAGCGGCGGGGTGGGGCGACCGCGGCGGTTAAGGGGACCGCCCTGAGTTGTAGATAAGGCCCGCGCACCCCGTAATCGCCGCGGTCGCCCCGCCCCGGCAACGGCTCGGCTTTGCCTCGCCGAAGCCACCCCGCCCCCTCCGGGGCGGGGAATACAAAGCGCTACCGCCGACCTTTGCGCCGTGAACCTCCCCCAACTCGTGCTCCAGCGCGGCAAGGACGCGTCCGTCCGCCGTTTTCATCCGTGGATTTTTTCCGGTGCCGTCGATCGCATCATTGCCCCCGCGGAGCCGGCCGATGGCGACGTGGTCGCCGTTGTCGACTACCGCGCCGCCCCCATTGGCCTCGCGCACTTTCAGCCCCACGGCTCCATCGTGGGGCGGGTATTTCACTTCAGCGAGCAGCCGGCTGAGGCGCCGGACGAGGCGTTTTGGGCCGAGAAATTCCGCGCCGCCTGGGAGCGCCGGCGCCGCGTCGGGCTCGTCGACAACCCCCACACCACGGCCTTCCGCCTTATCCATGCCGAGGGCGACGGCCTGCCGGGGCTCATCGTCGATTACTACGCCGGCACCGCCGTGCTGCAAGCCCACTCGATGGGGATGTACCGCGCCCGGCCCGTGCTGGCGCGCGCCCTCGCCGCCGCACTCGGCCCGCGTTACCTGACGGCCGTGTACGACAAAAGCGCCGACACCCTCGGCGCCGCCGCCAACCCCGCCACCCCGAACGGCTACCTGGTGGGCGAAGCCCCCGCCGATCCCGTGGTGCTCGAAAACGGCCAGCGCTTCCGGATCGACTGGCTTACGGGGCAGAAAACCGGTTTCTTTCTTGACCAGCGCGATTCGCGCGCCCTCGTGGGGCACTACGCCGGCGGCCGGCGGGTGCTCAATACGTTCTGCTATACGGGCGGATTCTCGGTGTACGCCTTGGCCGGCGGCGCCACGGCGGTCGATTCCGTCGACTCCTCGAAAACCGCGATGGCGCTTACCGATGTCAACGTGGCGCTCAACTTCCCCGACGCTGCGGCCACCGGGCGCCATCGCAGCTTCACGGCCGATGTCTTCGATTTTCTGCGCGGCCCCGAAGTCGACACCGACCCCTACGACCTCGTCATCCTCGACCCGCCGGCCTTCGCCAAGAGCCGCGCCGCCCGCGTCCGCGCCGAAGCCGGTTACCGGCGCCTCAACGCCGAAGCGCTGCGCGGCATTAAGCCCGGCGGGCTGCTCTTCACGTTCTCGTGCTCGCAGGTCGTCGACCGCGAGCTGTTTACCTCCACGGTGCGCGCCGCAGCCCTGGAAGTCGGCCGGCCGGTGCGCCTACTCCACTACCTCAGCCAGCCGCCCGACCACGCTCCGAGTTTCTTCCACCCCGAAGGCGAATACCTGAAGGGCCTGGTGCTGGAGGTAGAGTAGGGGAACTGCTCGCTTTGCTGCCTTGCCCGGGGTTTAAACCTTGGGCAAGGGATGGCACTGTCGCCGTCTCGCATGCTGACCCAACGCCCCCGCTTCGCGCGGCTGCGCCTTGAAGTCGTCCTGCTGCCACGCTTCATGCTGCTTCCTCGTTCCGGCGTTTGGTATCCGCCGACCGTCGGCGCGCTCGCGTCCGCCAGCGTCTTTAGCCCGCCGACCCGCGACACGTTCCAAGCGATTATGCCTCGCCTCCTGCTAGCTCGGTTGCGTATTCAGCGTAGATTGGATAATGATTAGGACGAAACGCCGGCTTTGCCCGCGCCCGCCCGAGCCGTTTGGGGCCACCGCCGGCGCTTCGCCTTACGCGCGCAATCTGCTGCCGTAATATTTCGCCTCCAGCGCTATCTGCGCTCTCTGGCGCCGCCTAAGCGTCTCCATCCCGCTCCGCTTGGTATTTCACCTGCCCCTTGCCATTGCGCCCCGGTCTGCCTACCTTTGCGGCCCGGCCGCGGCTTGCCCTGTGCTTGCCCTCGGCCGGAACGTTGTTTTTTCTTACTTTTTAATCCAGGACGGGGCCTTGACCCTATCTGCCGATGAACCTCACGACCGAGGCGAAACAGGAATTGTTCGCCAAACACAGCCTCAGCAAGACCGCCACCGATACGGGCTCCGCTGAATCACAGATCGCGCTCTTTACCACGCGCATCACCCACCTCACCACCCACCTCAAGGAGCACAAGAAGGATCACTCGACCCGCCTGGGCTTGCTGAAACTTGTCGGTAAGCGCCGCCGCCTCCTCAATCACTTGATGAGCACGGAGATCGGCCGCTACCGCGCCATCATCGCCGAGCTGGGTATCCGTAAGTAACTTACCGGCACTACGGCAGGGAATCGCTCGACCACGGGCGGTTCCCTGCCTTTTTTTTGGCCGATGGCGCCGCCGATCTGTTAGCGTCCCCAAGGGCGCGGCGCGCGGCGCGCTGGTGTAGCGAAATGCCCCGGCCGCGCGCGACGATCCGAACTCTCTACTTTCTCAGAATGGCTCTCTACAACGCAATAACCAAGACGATCACGCAGCCCGACGGCCGCACGATCGAGATCGAGACCGGCAAGCTGGCCAAGCAGGCCGACGGGGCGGTGGTGGTGAAGATGGGCGGCACGATGCTGCTCGCTACCGTGGTGTCGCAGCCCTCGCAGCGCGAAGGCATTGATTTCCTGCCGCTGTCGGTCGATTATCAAGAGAAATTTGCTTCCGCCGGGAAGATCCCCGGCTCTTTTCAGCGCCGCGAGTCGCGCCTGTCGGACTACGAGATTCTGATCTCGCGCCTGGTAGACCGTGTGCTGCGGCCGCTGTTTCCGAAGGACTACCACTACGAAGTGCAAGTGATGATCTCGCTGATCTCGGCCGATCAGGACATCCTGCCCGACGCCCTTGCCGCCTTGGCCGCCTCGGCCGCGCTCAGCATCACGGACATCCCGTTCAACGGGCCGATTTCGGAAGTGCGCGTGGCGCGCGTGGATGGCAAGTTTATCATCAACCCGAAGCGCGCCGACCAGGAACGTGCCGATATGGATCTCATCGTCGGCGCCTCCGAGACGGCCGTAATGATGGTGGAAGGTGAGATGAAGGAAGTGCAGGAAGCCGATATGCTCGAAGCCATCAAGGTGGCGCACGAGGAAATCAAGAAGCACTGCCGGATTCAGCGCGAGCTAGCCGAGGAAACCGGTGCTGCTGCGAAGCCGCGCCGCGCGTATCCGCAGTACCCTCAGGACGACGACCTCAAAGCCTTCGCCCAAGAGCAGGTGTACGCCAAGGCGCGCGCTGTCGCCGCGCAGGGCAACGACAACAAGACCATCCGCAAAGCTGGCTTCGGGGAAGTGAAGGCAGCCTACAAGGCGGCCCTGACCGAGCGCTACCCGGAAGCTGACGGCGCGATGATGGCGATGGCGATGCGCTACTACAGCAGCGCCGAGAAGAAAGCCATCCGCGAGATGATGATGCAGGATCGCGTCCGCCTCGACGGCCGGCAGCTCGACGAGATTCGCCCGATCTGGTCGGAGATCAACTACCTGCCCGGCGCGCACGGCTCGGCCGTGTTCACCCGCGGTGAGACGCAGTCGCTTACGACCGTCACCCTCGGCACCAAGCGCGACGAACAGATCGTCGACGGCGCGATGTACGACGGCTACGCCAACTTCCTGCTGCACTACAACTTCCCGGCGTTCAGCACCGGTGAAGTGAAGCCGTCGCGCGGCCCTGGCCGCCGCGAGGTGGGCCACGGCAACCTCGCGCTGCGCTCGCTCAAGCAGGTGATGCCGCCGAACGACGAAAACCCCTACACGATCCGCATCGTGTCGGACATCCTCGAATCGAACGGCTCGTCGTCGATGGCCACCGTCTGCGCCGGCTCGCTGGCGCTGATGGACGCGGGGGTGAACGTGCGCAAGGCCGTCGCGGGCATCGCGATGGGTCTGGTGGGCGACACCGCCGCCGGCACCTACGCGGTGCTGTCCGACATTCTCGGCGACGAGGACCACCTGGGCGATATGGACTTCAAGGTGACCGGCACGGTAGACGGCATCTGCGCCTGCCAGATGGACATCAAGATCGCCGGCCTGAGCTACGACATCATGGAGCAGGCGCTGGAGCAAGCCAAGCGCGGCCGCCTGCACATCCTCGCCGAGATGGCGAAGACCATCGACGCGCCCGCCGCCGACCTCAAGCCGCACGCGCCGCGCTCGTTTAAGCTCCTGATCGACAAGGAGTTTATCGGTGCGATCATCGGGCCGGGTGGCAAGGTGATTCAGCAGATGCAGAAGGACACCGGTGCGACCATCAACATCGAGGAAATCGACGAGAAGGGCCACGTGACCGTGTTCGCCACCAACGCCGAAGCGATGAACGAAGCAGTCGCGCGTATCCGCACCATCGCCGCGTCGGCGGAAGTGGGGGAGACGTACGTCGGCAAAGTCCGCTCGATCCAGCCGTATGGCGCGTTCGTGGAGTTTATGCCCGGCAAGGATGGCCTGCTGCACATCTCGGAAGTGAGCTATGAGCGGCTTGATACCCTCGAAGGCAAGCTGACGGTGGGCCAGGACATCACCGTCAAGCTGCTCGACGTGGATAAGAAGACCGGCAAGTTCCGCCTGTCGGCCAAGGCGCTGCTCCCCAAGCCCGAGGGCTTCGTGGAGCGCCCCGAGCGCTCGGAGCGCGGTCCGGATCGTGGCCCGCGTGAGGGTGGCGACCGCGATCGCGGCCCGCGCGAAGACCGCGGCCCGCGGCCCGAGCGCAGCAACGGCTTCGACCGCGAGTCGCGCTAAGGAAAGTGCCGGCACTGGCTCAGTGCCGGAGTGGGCCCGCAATCGCGCGAGCGCCTTACTCCGGCACTGAGCCAGTGCCGGCGACCTTGGTTGGCGGCGCCGAACTATTGCGCCCCAGACCCCGTTCGTCGACTCGTCCCCTTCCAATTTTGTTTCTCTCGTAGCCCGATTCTTACCGGCTAACCAGTACCAGCTTCCTCTCTCCGATGAGACAATTAAAAATCAGCAAGCAGATCACCAACCGGGAAAGCCAGTCGCTGGACAAGTACCTACAGGAGATCGGCAAAGTGGACCTGCTCACCCCCGACGAGGAAGTGACACTGGCCCAGCGGATTCGGGATGGCGACCAGATTGCGCTCGAAAAACTCACGAAGGCTAACCTGCGCTTCGTCGTATCGGTGGCGAAGCAGTACCAGAACCAGGGCCTCTCGCTCGGTGACCTCATCAACGAGGGCAACCTCGGTCTGATTAAAGCCGCCAAGCGCTTCGATGAGACGCGCGGGTTCAAGTTCATCTCGTACGCGGTGTGGTGGATTCGCCAGTCGATCCTGCAAGCACTGGCTGAGCAGTCGCGTATCGTGCGCCTGCCGCTCAACCGGGTCGGCTCGCTCAACAAGATCAGCAAGTCGTTCTCGGAGCTGGAGCAGAAGTTCGAGCGCGAGCCGAGCCCGGAAGAGATCGCCGAAGTGCTGGAACTCACGACGTCGGAAGTCGTCGATACGCTCAAGATTTCGGGCCGGCACGTATCAGTAGACGCACCCTTCGTCCAGGGCGAAGAAAACCGCCTGCTCGACGTGCTTGAGGACGAAGACGAAGCCTCGCCCGACCAGGGGCTGATGTCGGATTCGCTCCGCAAGGAGGTGCAGCGCGCGCTCAGCACGCTCACCAAGCGCGAAGGCGACGTCATCACGCTCTACTTCGGCCTCAACGGCGAGCACGCCCTGACGCTGGAAGAGATCGGCGAGAAGTTCGCCCTCACCCGCGAGCGTGTTCGGCAGATCAAGGAGAAAGCGATTCGCCGCCTGCGCCACACGTCGCGCTCGAAGGCTTTGAAACCGTACCTGGGGTAGCGCAGCGACGCAACGTATTGCGTCACTACGATTGCCAAATTTCCGCCCCGTGCCGCACGTGCACGGGGCGGAACTGTTTTAGCTCAATCAGCCCCTCGCCGGGCAACTCAATGGGGCCGGCGTTGTTTTGCAGTCTATGAACGAAGTCCTTTCCGCCGTGCCCGTCGCACCCGCTGACGCGCGCCCGGCCGCCCACGAAAAAGTCAACCTGCTCATCGTCGGTTCCGGACCGGCGGGGTATACGGCCGCCATCTACGCGGCCCGCGCGGGCCTCAAACCCGTGATGTACCAGGGCCTCCAGCCGGGCGGGCAGCTGATGATCACCAACGACGTCGAGAACTTCCCCGGCTACGCCGACGGCGTGATGGGGCCGCAGATGATGGAAGATCTGAAGCGGCAAGCCGAGCGCTTTGGGACCGACATCCGCAACGGCATCGCCACCAGCGTTGATTTCTCGTCGTACCCGCACCGCGTCACCGTCGACGAGAAGCTTGTAATCGAAGCCAACGCCGTCATTATCTCGACCGGGGCGTCGGCCAAGTGGCTCGGGCTCGAATCGGAAGCACGGCTCAACGGCTCGGGCGTGAGCGCCTGCGCGGTGTGCGACGGCTTCTTCTACCGCGGCCAGGACGTGGCGATCGTCGGCGCCGGCGATACGGCGTGTGAGGAAGCTACTTACCTGGCTAACCTGTGCTCGAAAGTGACGATGCTCATCCGCAAGGGCGAGATGAAGGCGTCGAAGATTATGCAGGAGCGGGTGCTCAAAAACCCCAAGATCGACGTGCGCTGGAACACGACGACCGAGGAAATCCTCGGCGAGCACGGCGTTGAGGGCGTGCGGGTCTGCTCCAAAGGCGTGGAGGAAGTTATTCCGATTACGGGCTTCTTCGTGGCCATCGGGCACGAGCCGAACTCGTCGATCTTCCAGCCCTACGTCAAACATGACGAGCAAGGCTACCTCAAAACCCTGCCCGGCACGAGCAAGACGAACATCGACGGCGTATTCGCCTGCGGCGACGTGCAGGACTACGTGTACCGGCAGGCCGTAACGGCCGCGGGCTCGGGCTGCATGGCCGCGCTCGACGCCGAACGGTTTCTGGCCGCGAAGGAGGTGCACTAGAAGAGCGAGCGTAGCGCGGCAGTGCTCAAACGTAGCGCGGCAGCGCTCAAACGTAGCGCGGGGCGCTGGCCCGCGAGCGCGGCAGCGCTTCCGCATCGTGATTGGCGCGCCGAGCACTACGCAGAACTCGCTTCGCTCGTCGCGGGCCAGCGCCCCGCGCTACATTCTGCGCTACATTCTGCGCTGCGTTCTACGCTATATTATCTGAATTTGCCTTTCCCCACCTTTCGTTACCTCGTGGCCTGCCTGCTGGCCCTGCTCGTACTGCTGACCAGCAGTCTCGACGCGGAAGGTCAGTCGCGCCGGCGCCGGTCGAAGCACCGCTCGAAACATCGGCGGCACGCCGTCGGGCCGCGGCGGCCCGCGATTCCGGCCACCTCGGCGCCGGCGCCCGGTCCGATTCCGGCGGCTCGGAGCGATTTCTACGCCCCGATCGCCCCGAAGCTGAGCTACATCAAGCCCGATACCACCGTGGAGGTGCGGGTGGAAGCGATGCCCGACGACTCATCGGACGCGTCGCAGTCGGTGTATTTCAACCCCGCCAAAGAGCTCAACATCGTCAACGAAGACACTTCCACGATCGACCTGGGCATCGGCGAGCAGCAGATCGTGGAGATGAGCGATGAAGTGCTCGTCGACTCCACCTGGATCAAAGTGGCTGGCTACTACGCCATCTGGGATTCGCGGTACATCAATCCGTACCGGGTCGATGGCCGCCAGCTCCGCGATACGGTGCGCCTGCGGCTCGTGGACCCGCCGCAGGGCCGGCTGGCGGTGCTGCCGATGAGCAAGACGCCCGTCACGAGCTCGTTCGGGCCGCGCTGGGGGCGCTGGCACTACGGACAGGACATCGACTGCGAAACCGGCGACTCCGTCATCGCCCCCTTCGACGGGGTGGTGCGGGTGCAGCAGTGGGACGGCTACGGCTACGGCAACTACATCGTGCTGCGCCACTACAACGGCCTCGAAACGCTCTTCGGCCACCTGAGCAAGGCGCTCGTCAAGCCCGGCGATTTCGTGAAGGCTGGTCAGCTCATTGGCTGGGCGGGCTCGACGGGGCGCTCTACCGGCTCGCACCTGCACTACGAGACGCGCTACGAAGGCAACCCCTTCGACCCCAACACGATTTACAACTTTCGCGAGCGCCACCTGAGCCGCGACGAGCTCGACGTCACCGCCAGCCTCTTCGATTACTTCCATCAGGCCCAGCGCCATGCCCGGCCCGGGCAGGTGCGCGGCGGGCGCAACGTGGCCTACCACAAGGTGCGGCCGGGCGACATTCTCGGCAAGATCTCGCGCAAGTACCACGTCAGCATCGCCCAGCTCTGTCGCCTCAACGGCATCACGCCCACCACTACCCTGCGGCTGGGCCGGAATATCCGGCTCCATTAGATAGAAGATGTGGCGATGTGCTGATGTGTTGATGTAACAGGACTTACGCACGGCGCGGAAACCGGCTTGGAAACGCGGTTTTGGCGGTCCCGGAGGGACTACCTTCCGGTAGAAAACCGCGTTCCCAGCCAATATGTGGTCCCGG
>JBKJUQ010000315.1:0-2869 GCA_046590685.1 Hymenobacteraceae bacterium | reverse complement strand
TTTGCTCGCCGCGCTGGCCGACAACATCAATAAATTTGAGAACCACTACGGTCCCATCAAGCAGGTGTCGGACGGGCCGGCGTTTCCGATGAATTTCGGGGGTACGATGGGCGAAGCGTAGCCTGCCGGTAGCGTCCTGCCGGTTAGACTATCCTACTCACTGTGAGTTACCAAGGGCCATCTGCCCAATAGCTCGAAAGGAGATCCGGTACGTTCGCAGGTGAAAAGACGTGGTCCGTCGAAAGTATGGTAGCTAACGGTATTTGGGAAAGTAATTTTATGGTCTCACGCAGGCTGACTGCTCGCTTTCTGGCGAATAGTCTGTGCGGGAGGTAGCTTTTCCCGGAGTCTGTTCATTCCTATTTTATTGGATGGTGCCACCGCCAGCCAATAAGTCGTGAGCCTGGTCGCCCTGATTGGCCCCGTAAGGGGTTGGTTGGGGCGGTCTTGCGTTTGACCGGCAGGAGCTGCTAACGCTAATACAGAGTAAGTTTTGGAAGTCTGGACATAGGTTCGTACTTTTGCAGCCTATTTTTCAGAACCCCTGAATTCGTCCGAATGCCAACCATTAACCAGCTAGTGCGGAAAGGCCGCGAGAAGCTGACCGATAAGTCGAAGTCGCCAGCGCTGGACTCGTGCCCGCAACGTCGCGGTGTGTGCACCCGTGTGTACACCACCACTCCTAAGAAGCCGAACTCCGCCATGCGGAAAGTAGCGCGCGTACGCTTGACCAACCAGAAGGAGGTCAACGCTTACATTCCGGGGGAAGGCCACAATCTGCAAGAGCACAGCATCGTGCTGATTCGCGGTGGTCGGGTGAAAGACCTGCCAGGGGTTCGCTACCACATCATCCGCGGTGCCCTTGATACGGCCGGCGTGAGCGGCCGTCTGCAGCGTCGCTCCAAGTACGGTGCGAAGCGTCCGAAGCCCGGCCAGCCAGCCGCTACGGGCAAGAAAGGCGCTCCGGCACCAGCTAAGAAGAAGAAGTAAGAAGTATTTGGTATCAGGTACTCGGTATTCAGACTGATCGTCTAGCACATTTAGTCTGAATACCAAGGACCAGGTACTCGGTACTCAACCAATCGACCACTATGCGTAAAGCCAAACCGAAGAAGCGCCTTTTGCTTCCGGACCCTAAGTTCAAGGAAACGCTCGTGACGCGTTTCGTCAATTATTTGATGTACGACGGCAAGAAAAGCCTCGCGTACAACATCTTCTACGACGCCGTTGAGCAAGCCGAGAACCGGACCAAGGAGAACGGACTGGAGCTGTGGCGCAAGGCGCTCAACAACGTGATGCCAACCGTGGAGGTGAAGAGCCGCCGCGTGGGTGGTGCCACGTTCCAGGTGCCGATCGAAGTGCGCGCCGATCGCCGCATCTCGGTCGGAATGAAATGGCTGATTCAGTATTCGCGCCGCCGCGGCGAGAAGACGATGAAGGACAAGCTCGCCGGCGAAATTGTCGCGGCTGCCAAGGGCGAAGGCGCGGCAGTCAAGAAGAAGGAAGACACGCACCGGATGGCGGAAGCCAACAAGGCATTCTCGCACTTCCGCTTCTAAGCCACCCACCCCCACGGTGAATCGCTAGGAACTAAGGGACTTGGCGGGCGGGTTTCTATCAGATGCCCGACCCCGCCAAGTCCCTGTTTCTTGTCCGGTCCTGAGCCGGTTCTTCATCCAGGCGGGCGGCGAATTTTTCATTTCTGCTTTCTCACACGAGTAGCTTTTATTACCTACAATGGCCGTCAACGACCAACTTAAATACCTGCGGAATATCGGGATTATGGCGCACATCGACGCGGGTAAAACCACGACGTCGGAGCGCATCCTGTATTACACGGGCAAAACGCATAAAATCGGGGAAGTGCACGATGGCGCGGCCACGATGGACTGGATGGCGCAGGAGCAGGAGCGGGGCATCACGATCACGTCGGCTGCTACTACCACGTTCTGGAACTACCCGACCGACATCAAGGGCGACCCGATCGCGGAGACCAAGCAGTACAAGATCAACCTGATCGATACGCCGGGTCACGTGGACTTCACGGTGGAGGTAGAGCGTAGCTTGCGCGTGCTCGACGGCGCGGTGGCGCTGTTCTGCGCGGTGTCGGGCGTGGAGCCGCAGTCGGAGACGGTGTGGCGTCAGGCTGACAAGTACAAAGTGCCGCGTATCTGCTTCGTCAACAAGATGGACCGCGCGGGCGCCGACTTCTTCAAGGCGGTGCAGGAGATCAAGGACAAGCTTGGCGCTAATCCGATCCCGTTGCAGGTGCCGATCGGGGCGGAGGACACCTTTAAAGGCGTCGTTGACCTCTTGACCGGCAAAGCTATCGTGTGGGACGACGCGACGGAAGGCAAATCGTACAACGAGATTCCGGTTCCGGAAGACCTCGTGGAGACGGTAGCCGAGTGGCGGCAGAAGCTCGTCGAGTCGGTGGCGGAGTACGACGAGAAGCTGTTGGAGAAATTCTTCGACGACCCGGACACCATTACGCGCGATGAGATGATGGTCGTGATCCGCCAGGCGGTGATCGATATGAAGTTCTCGCCGGTGATGTGCGGCTCGGCCTTCAAGAACAAGGGCGTGCAGTCGATGCTCGACGCGGTGATGGCGTATTTGCCGTCGCCGTTGGATATGCCGCCGATCATCGGGACGGACCCGGATACGGGCGAGGAGATCGAGCGTCATCCGGACAACGATGAGCCGTTCACGGCCCTCGCGTTCAAGATCGCGACGGACCCGTTCGTGGGCCGGCTGTGCTTCTTCCGCTGCTACTCGGGTACGCTCGACGGCGGTTCGTACATCCTGAACAACCGCACCGGCAAGAAGGAGCGCATCTCGCGCCTGATGCAGATGCACTCGAACAAGC
>JBKJUQ010000300.1:0-3842 GCA_046590685.1 Hymenobacteraceae bacterium | reverse complement strand
CCAGCAGGAGCTACCCAGTGAAAAAAACCATCGGCTTCGCCTTAGTTGCCGTGGCGCTGCTCTGTTGGCTCAACGTCGTGGTACGCATCCCGGAGTTACTGCTTGCCGCCCGTTCCGAATTCCCCAGTAAAGTCGCTTTTATCACCGGTCAGCTTTTCTGGAATGGCGTGGTCTTGCTGGCCGGCATTGGCCTGTTCCGTTTGGGCCAGCGCTATATTCGGCCACCGCACACTCCGCGCTAGCACGGCGGCCGTTAAACTCCCCGCCCCACGGCCCCTCCAAGCGCCGTCGGCCGCCGCTTCAGGCGGCGGCTTGTTTGCTCCCCTGGTCCGCTAAGTAGTGGAAGACGCCCAAATCCTGACCTTATTTGCCGAGCCAGCGACCCGTGAGGCGGCGTTCGCGCATCTGGTGCGCAAGTACCAGTCGAAGCTGTATTGGCACATTCGGCGGCTGGTGGTCGGGCACGACGATGCCGACGACTTGCTCCAGGAGGTCTTCGTGAAGGTCTGGCGGGGCTTGCCCAACTTTCGGCAGGATGCCCAGCTCTACACGTGGCTCTACCGCATCGCCACGAATGAGTGCCTGGGCTTTCTGTCGAGCCGGAAGCGCAAGTTCCTGCTGCCGATGAGCGAGACCGGCGAAGCCCTCGCTGCCCTGCTCGAAGCCGACGAGATGCCCGGCGCCGACGACATCGAGCGCAAGCTCCAGCAGGCAATCGTCGCGCTGCCCGACAAGCAGCGGCTCGTCTTCAACCTGCGGTACTACGACGAGATGCCCTACGAGCAGATGGCCGATGTGACGGGCACCAGCGTGGGGGCGCTCAAAGCCTCGTATCACCACGCTGCCCGCAAGATTGAGGACTTTATGCTGCGCCGCGATTAAGCCTCCGACCCCGAATCTACTCCAAGCCACCACAACCACTCTTTCCGATGAAGCTACCCTACCCGCCCGCCCCCTCGGCGCCCGATGAAGACGACGAGCTGCCGGCCTTTCTCCGCAACCGCCCGCGTCGCTCGGGCTTGTCGGCACCACCCGCCGATTACTTCGACACGTTGCCCGCGCGGGTCCTGACCCGGATTCGGGCCGAGGCCCATCAGGCCACACCCGCGTTCTTCCCGACAGTCGACCTAAGCCGCCTGCGCTGGCCGCGCCTCCGGCTGGCGTTTGCCTCCGCGGCGCTGAGCGCGGCGTTCGTGGGCGCCTTCTGGCTAGGGCAGGGCCAGCTTACGCGTCGGCCTTCCGCCGACCAGGCCCTCGCCACCGTCGGCGCCACGGAGCTGCTCGATTACCTCGCCGACCCCACCACCGTGCGCCTGACGTCGGCCGACCTCAGCACCCTGTCTACCGCCGACGTGGCCGCCGATGCGGATATGCTCGCCGTCCCCCGCGCCGACCTCGACGCCGCCCTTGACGACCTGGTCCTCGACGAAACCTACCTGTAGCCCCTTTTTCACCTCCTCCATAGCCATGCGCTTATCCATTCTGACCGCCATGCTGCTCCTTACCCTGACCGCGGCGCGGGCCCAACCGGGCGGCGCGGGCGGACCGGGCAAAGAGCGTCGCCACGAAAAAATCGAGGCTGCCCGGGTCGCCTTCCTCACCAACCGGCTTAACCTCACGACCGCCCAGGCGCAGCAGTTCTGGCCGATCTACAACGAGTTCGACGCCAAGCGCCGCGCGGTTCGCAAGCGCATCGGGGGCCGCAAGCAGGACCTCGCGACCCTCGCCGACAACCAGCTCCAGGGCGCCGTCGACGACCTGTTCGCCGCGCGGCAGGAGGAGCTTAACCTCGACAAGGAATACGCCGGGCGGTTCCAGAAGGTCATCTCCCTCCGGCAGACGCTCCTGCTCTTCCGCGCCGAGCGCGAGTTCGCCAAGTTCCTGCTCCGCAAGCTCGAAGAGCGCCGCGGCGGCCGCCCGCCCGTTGGTGAACCCGGCGACGGCGGCGATGACGACTAAGCGCAACCGTCCTAATTGAACCGAAAACGCCCGCCCGACTGCTTGTCGGGCGGGCGTTTTGCGTTCGGCTCGCTCAGCCTTATTCCACTACTAGGCGTCGGGTAGCAAGGCCAGCGCGCACCACGTAGACGCCCGGCGCCAAGCCAGCCACATTGATGCTGGCGCCGCCGAAGGCATCCGTAGTCAGGGTGCGTAGGGTGCGGCCGGTGGCGTCGAGCAGCGCCGTGACCGCGTGAGGCGCGGCGCTCAGGCGCACGTCATCGTGGGCGGGGTTGGGCCAGAGCCGCAGGCCGCCCGCTGCGGCGGAGATGGTGGGCAGGCCGGTGAGCGTTGGATCGTAGATGCCGAAATAGGCCGTCACTTTCGAGCCGTCGCCGACGGTGGAAAAGCGACCGCCCGCGTACACTTTGCCATTTGCTACGGCCAGCTTCCAGAGGACACTATTAAGGCCGGTGCCTAGCGGGCTCCAAGCCGTGCCGTCCCACTTAGCAATGTTGTTAGCTGCCACCCAACCGGCCACATTGAACTCGCCCCCCACGTACACGTTCGAGCCCGAGACGGCCAGCGCGTAGACAGGGTGGGAGTTTCCAAAGCCGACGACCCCATTACCCAGCGGGCTCCACGCCGTGCCGTTCCACTTGGCGATATTATTGGCCGCCGCCCCGCCCGCCGTAGTAAAGCTACCCCCCACGTAGAGGTCCGGGCCCGGGCCCGAGGCGCCCAGCGCCCAGACGGTGCCGTTGATGCCCGTTCCCAGCGGACTCCACATGCCGCTCGTGCCGTTCCACTTGGCGATGTTGTTGACTGCGACCCCACCGGCCACAGTGAACTCGCCCCCCACGTACACGTCCGGGCCCGAGACGACCAGCGCGTTGACTCTGCTGTAGGGGGGAGGAGAAGTGATACTGACGCCCGTGCCCAGCGCACTCCACGACGTGCCGTTCCATTTGGCGATATTGCTGGCCGCCACCCCGCCGGCTGTAGTGAAGTCTCCGCCCACATACACGTCCGAGCCCGAGACGACCAATGCACGGACGTAGTAGGAGGAGAAAGTGCCGATGATTCCAGTACCTAATGGGCTCCAAGTCCTGCCGTTCCACTTGGCGATGTTACTGGCTGCCACCCTACCGGCCGTAGTGAAATTACCGCCCACATACACGTCCGAGCCCGCGATGGCCAGCGCGTAGACGTCGCCATTGACGCCGGCACCAAGTGGGCTCCACGTCGTGCCGTCCCACTTAGCGATACGGTTGGCAGGTACCCCGCCGGCCGTGGTGAACTGCCCCCCCACGTATACATCTGCGCCCGAGACGGCCAGCGCGCTAACATCGCCGTTGAAACCCGTACCCAGCGAGCTCCACATCGTGCCGTTCCACTTGGCGATGTAAAAGGCTGCTACCCCGCCGACCGTACCGAAGGCTCCCCCCACGTACACGCCCGGGCCTAAAACAGACAGCGTCCTAACGCTGCTGCCGATGAAGGCACCAATCCCAGTGCCCAGCGAACTCCACGTCGTGCCATTCCACTTGGCCACGTTGTTGGCCGCCACTCCACCGGCGGTGATGAAATTGCCCCCCACATAAAGGTCCGAACCCAACACGGCCAGCGCGTAGGCGGCATATCCTACTCCTACAGTGAGGCCCGTGCCCAGCGGGCTCCACGCTGTGCCGTTCCACTTGGCGATGTTACTAGCCGCAACCCCACCAGTCGTAGTGAACTCGCCCCCCACGTACACGTCCGAGCCCGAAACGGCCAGCGCAAGGACGCGGCTGTAGGGGTTGGCAGTGCTGCTGACCCCAGTACCCAGCGGGCTCCACGCTGTGCCGTTCCACTTGGCGATGTTACTAGCCGCAACCCCACCAGCCGTAGTGAACTCGCCCCCC
>JBKJUQ010000118.1:0-3584 GCA_046590685.1 Hymenobacteraceae bacterium | reverse complement strand
GTGGAAGCGGACGCATCGGTAGCGGGAGGAGGGAGATTGGCCGGTGAAGTAACAATCGCCACGCTCGCCGAGCAGCCCAGCCGGTCGGCCCCGGCTGCCAGGAGCGCCTCGGCTTGGGCCCTGGTCCGGATGCCGCCCGCCGCCTTGATGCGCGTTTGCGGGGGCAGGTAAGCCCGCAGCAACCGGATATCCTCGACCGAAGCGCCGCGCGCGGCAAAGCCGGTGGAGGTTTTGACGAAATCGGCGCCGGCTTCGGCGGCGAGCTGGCCGGCGCGGCGGATCTCGGCCTCCGTGAGCAGCGCCGTTTCGATAATGACTTTCAGCAGCGCACCGCCGTCGTGGCAGATCTGCGCGAGCGCGGCAATTTCCTCCGCGCACGCCGCGTCCTGGCCCGATTTAAAGGCGGCGATGTTGAGCACCATATCTACCTCAGTAGCGCCGTCGTGCAGGGCTCGCTCCGTCTCGATGGCTTTCACGGTGGGCATTGCGTAGCCCAGCGGGAAGCCGATTACGGTGCAGACGCCCACGCCCGAGCCGGCCAGGAGCCGCGCGGCTTCCGCCACGAAGTATGGCGGAATGCAGACTGTGGCGAAGCCGTGCCGCCTCGCTTCGACGCAGAGCGTGACGATCTGGGCGCGGGTGGCATCGGGGCGCAGGAGCGTATGATCGATGGAGGAAGCGAGAGTATTCATTGGGTGCAAAGTAGCGGCGTTCGGCATTAGTAAAAACGAGCAAAGCCGCTCTAATGAAATTGTAGCCGGATTACTTTTTATTGACGATCCAGCCAATTTCCGGGCGGAGGGCGAAGTCCTTTGGGTTCTGCGTCACGCCCAGAAACCCTGCCCAGAACGACATCGAGTATTCAGTATGGGTCGGCACGAATTCGTATATGAAGGGCGTGCGGGTAATTTCCGGGGGGAAGACACCAACGGACTCGATCTTCTGAAACTTACTGCGTGTGCTGTCCTCGAAATAAGGATAGAGCTTGAGCAGCCACCCATCGATGCCCTCATAGATTCCGTAGATGCCAACCGAGTGATACTTTACCATATTGCGCCAGAATCGCTTGTGGAAGTGGCCTTGTTTGGCAGCAATAAACTGCTGCAGAACAGGCTCCAACTCTTTCATCCACCATTGGAGATCAAACTGTGCCAGGTACTGAGTTTTGTGCAGCACCTTTTTCCAGTCTTCCTCCGAGCCTTCAATGATGATTTTTGGAATGCCGCAGCCAACCATCGACACCCGGTAATCGAAGTATTTTTTCAATGACTCCATCAGCGTGATCTGACTGGCAATGCGGGCCGCCGGGGTAGTCGTACTGAAATCCGCCGTCATCACCGCCGCTAATTCGGGGCCTGTCTCCGCCGCAATCTGCTCCGAGAATTTGGGAAACACTTGTTCCCAATCAGCATTGGGGTCGCCGAGGTAAATGTCATCTACGATGACTTTCAGGGTTTTCTTACCAGAGAAATTGACCAGCTTCGAGCGAAATCGCTCAGGATCGCTGTTGATGTGCCGGGAGAACCCCTGACATATCAGCAGCCAGATCATGTCGGGAGAAATCACAAAGGGGCGGTGCTCCTGATAAGCGCGAAGCGCGCCGAGCAGGAAAGGATTTTTGCCGAAACTGATGATGGAGTCCCGTTTGAGCGACGATGCTTCCGGCTCTGCGCTAATATTCTCGAAGGCGCTTGCCACCGACTCCTGTTTAACCAATCGTTGCGGCGACGTAAGCTTCTCAATCTCGTAAGTATCCACCTGGACTTGCTGCGCCCTTACGGAAAAAGTCAGCAATAGGAGCCCGCATAAAAGCTGGTAAGGAAGAGAGCGAAAGGCCATTTTGGTAAGGAAGAGCCGAGTTGATATTAACCAAGATAGCAAGCACAGATAAAATCGGAGGAGGTAAGACGCATACGCTCCCACACGACCATAAAAAACGGGCGAGCGCCGCATCGGCACCCGCCCGTCGTCAACACCTTTGCTAACGTTAGTCGATCAGCACCGCTCTACCGGCTTTCACGTCTTCTTCCACTTTCTTGAATTTCACGCCGCGCTCGACGCGGCCGTCGTAGTACTGGACGTTGACTTGAGAATTGCGGTCGGGCAGGCGCTCGGCGCGCACGGGCTGCTGCTTGGGCGCGGGCTGCGGGGGGTGCGGCACCGGCTCATCGTCGATGTATTCCTCGCTCATCGCGCCCTGGCTGGACTGGGGCTGCTGCGCCGGACCGCTGAAGGTCACGCGCGAGGAGGCCGTCGAGCTGACCGTAAAGCTGGTGGTGCTCGTCTGGGCGGCGCGCTGCTGCTGGGCGAGGCGTTGCTGCTCCATCCGCAGCTGCGCGTCCTGCTGCGCCTGCATCCGCTGCTGCTCTTCGGCGGAAGGCGTGGGGATGGTGGCGTGAAAGAGGAACTGCGAGGTATCCTGGTTGACCTTCGCAATCATCCGCTTGAAGAGCTCAAACGACTCGAACTTGTAGATCAGGAGCGGGTCTTTCTGCTCGTAGACCGCGTTTTGCACCACCTGCTTGAGGTCGTCCATGGAGCGCAGGTGCTGGGTCCAGGCTTGGTCGATGATGGCGAGGACGATGCTCTTTTCGAGCCCCCGCACCAGCTCGACGCCCCCGTTCTGCACGGCACGCTCCAGATTGACAGTGGACTGAATCTGCTTGCGGCCGTCGGAGAACGGCACGGCGATGTTGTCGATCTCGTGGCCCTGCTCCTCGTGCAGCTGGGTCAGGAGCGGCATCGCCGTCTCGCCGATGTGCTTGGCGCGGTCGATGTAGAAGCGCAGCGCCTCTTCGTAGAGCTGCTGGGTGAGCGCCGGCGGCAGCTTGCCGGCCAGATCGCCGCTGGTGAGCTGGGTGTCGTAGCCGAAGTAGCGGATGACGGCGAGCTTGAGGCCGTTGAGGTCACCGACGGGCTTGTGCGCGCCCACGATCTCCTCGGCTACGTCGTAGATCAGGTTCCAGACGTCGAGCTCCAGGCGCTCGCCGTAGAGGGCGTTGCGGCGGCGCTTGTACACCGCCTCGCGCTGGAAGTTCATCACGTCGTCGTACTCCAGCAGGCGCTTGCGCACGCCGAAGTTGTTTTCCTCCACCTTCTTCTGGGCGCGCTCGATGCTCGATGAGATCATCGAGTGCTGGATGACTTCGCCTTCTTCGAGGCCCATGCGGTCCATCAGCCGCGCGATGCGGTCGGAGCCGAAGAGGCGCATCAGGTTGTCTTCGAGGCTCACGAAGAACTGCGACGAGCCGGGATCGCCCTGCCGGCCGGCGCGACCGCGCAGCTGGCGATCGATGCGCCGCGCCTCGTGCCGCTCGGACCCGATGATGTGCAGCCCGCCAAGCTCCTGCACGCTCTGGGGATTGCCATCCGGATCCTTGACGACCGACGGCTTCGATTCGGTGACGCCCTGGCCCAGCTTGATGTCCGTCCCGCGGCCCGCCATGTTCGTCGCGATCGTGACTCCGCCCGGCTGGCCGGCGCCCGCGACAATTTCTGCCTCACGCTCGTGATATTTCGCGTTCAGCACGTTGTGGGGAATCCCCCGCTGCCTGAACCGGCGCGACAACACTTCCGACGAATCG
>JBKJUQ010000114.1:0-2044 GCA_046590685.1 Hymenobacteraceae bacterium | reverse complement strand
GGGTGCTTCGCGGTGCTCGCGTACCTGGTGTTCTCGTCGGCGCGGCGCTCCGAGCAAAACCGCGTTTGGGTGGGGCTAGCGAAGGAAACGGCCCACCAGCTCGGCACGCCCCTCTCGTCGCTGATGGCGTGGCAGGAGTACCTGAAAGCGTCCGACAAATTCGTCGATGAGCCCATCGTCGAGGAGCTGGGGAAGGACATCCGACGCCTCGAAATCATCACCGAGCGCTTCTCCAATATTGGCTCGGTGCCGACGGTGAAGCCCGAGCCCATTGGCCCGATCACGCGCAACGCCCTGAGCTACCTCGAAACGCGCGTCTCGCGGAAGGTCAAGTTCATCGTCGAGCAGCACTTCGCCGACGCCACCACCGTCTGCCTCAACATCCCGCTCTACGAGTGGGTGATCGAGAACCTGACCAAGAACGCCGTCGATGCGATGGAGGGCCGCGGGCAACTCACCATCACGCTGCGCGCGCTGCCGCGCCAGCAGCTCGTGGCGATCGACGTGTGCGACACGGGCAAGGGCATCCCCAAAAACAAGCTCAAGGATGTCTTTACGCCCGGTTACACGACCAAAAAACGCGGCTGGGGCCTCGGGCTGGCCCTCGCCAAGCGCATCATCAACGACTACCACAAGGGCAAGCTCTCGGTGCTGCACTCGGAAATGGGAAAGGGCACTACGTTCCGCCTGCTGCTCCCCGCCGAATCGCTCGTGGCCAGCGTGGGGGCTGAGGAGGAGGAGCTGGCCCTGGAGCAAGGGTAGCGCGGGGATAGGTGTCCCCGGGTAGGCGCGCGGG
This sequence comes from Hymenobacteraceae bacterium, assembly GCA_046590685.1. Classification (GTDB taxonomy): domain Bacteria; phylum Bacteroidota; class Bacteroidia; order Cytophagales; family Hymenobacteraceae; genus JANNMJ01. Next base: position 1,248 of record JBKJUQ010000114.1, on the reverse strand, counting down.
TGTCCCCGGGTAGGCGAGTACGCCAACCCGGGGCTCATCTACTCAACCCCGTTGGGGTTGTCATCGGCAACGGGCACGCCGTCGTATGGCGAACCCCAAAGGGGTTCTGTAGGCCAGCCCAGGGTTGCCGCAGCAGAGCGGCGGCTACCCTGGGGACGCGGGACGAGCGCCAGTGGGTACGGCAAAAAACCGAACCGCCCGCCTATTTACGATATGGTCATAAGGTTGTAACATTGTCGCGCGCCTCCCTGAGCCGGGGGCGCCCAGGCTTAGCTTCATCCGTTTCACCCCCAATTCCCCGCTGATGCAGTACCAGTCGTATTACTTCAACTTCTTCATGTCGTTGGCGGCGTCGCTGTCCGACGATGGTTTTCTGACCTTCGTTCGGCAGACGCACGCCAATCTGGCCGCCGACCCCGCGCAGGCGGCCCGCGCCGCCCGCCTCAAACCCTTCGTGGAGGCCCAGATCGCCGCGCGGCAGGCGGCGGGCACTGGTGGCAAGAGCGGCAAAGTGATTACGCTCGGCCAAACCATCCGCGAGTTCCTCGGGTGGGTGCGGCTGACGAACAACACGACGGTGTTCGCCAAATTTCCTTACCCGACGGCCGAAGAGCGCGCCGTCATTCTGCCCAAAGGCGTCAGCGGCATCTACGAAGCCGACCACAACGAGCTGCTCGCCGAAGCCACCACCTACGTCGATGGCCTGAAGCGCTACAAGGCCACCCTCGGCGACGACGCCTGGCAAGCCGGCGACGTCTGGCTCGATAAGCTCGCGTCCGCCCTGACCGGGCGCGGCAAGGAAGTCAAAAACGACAAGGCCGCCAGCACGGCCCTCGACGACGCCGAAAAAGCCTCCTGCGTGGTGCTTTTCGGCATCCACGGCGGGCTGATCGAAGACCACGCGGCCTCCCCGATGCAGGCCGCCGCCTTCTTCCCCTACCCCGACTCCGAAGGCCCCGCCGCGCCACCCCAGTCTTAACCCCCGTAAAGTACCATAATTCGGCCCAAAAAACGCCGCATTAGCACTTTTCAACGTCCGGTCTAGACCGGAGCCTCGCGGAACGCGTTCCGCGACCCTCCGCCCGAGCCGGGAGCGTTGGGGAACCTGTTCCGCAGCCGTCCGGTGATGGCTGGGTGCTCACGGAACGGGTTCCCCGGCCTTCCGGTCAAGGCCGGAGGCTTGGGGAACGTGTCCCGCAGGCTTCCGGGCTAGAGCGGGGGCTTGGGGAATGGGTTCCGCGGGGGTGC
>JBKJUQ010000236.1:0-14647 GCA_046590685.1 Hymenobacteraceae bacterium | reverse complement strand
CCCGGGCCTGCTCGCGGGCCTTGCGCAACGCGATCGGCCCTTCCAGCGTCAAGCGCGCGCCCACGATCCCGATGCCACCTTCGCCGTGCAGCTTGCGGGTGTTGCCTTCCTTCATCGTGATGTCGACCACCGACGACAGCCGCCCACCGTACCGCGCCGGAAACCCGCCCTTGATCAGCTCGACGTTATTGAGCGCGTCGGCGTTGAAGACCGAGAAGAAGCCGAACAGGTGCGAGGCGTTATACACCGGGGTGCCATCGAGGAGCATTAGGTTTTGATCCGGCGAGCCGCCGCGTACGAACAGACCCGTCTGACCCTCGCCGCCGCTTTGCACGCCCGGCAATAGCTGCAACACCCGCAGCACGTCGCGCTCGCCGAGCAAGGCCGGCACTTGCTTGAGCTGCGCGATCGGAATGTTAATGGTGCCCATCCGGGTGGTTTCGGCGATCCGCCCCTCCGCTTCGGTGCGGGTACCGGTCACGACGGCCGTTTCGAGCTGCTGCGCGCTGGATCGGGGCCGGAAGTCGAGCGCCTGCGAGCGGCTCAGCGGTACGCGCCGCCGCACGGCATCGTACCCCAGAAACGAGACGATCAGATCGGCCGAGTCGGTTGCCGAGGCTGGTAAAGTCAATGAATAGAAGCCAAACGTATTGGTCGCCGTGCCCTGGCGGGTGGCGGGCCGCGCGATAGTTGCGCCGATCAGGTTTTCGCCCGTCGCGCCGTCGCGGACGTAGCCGCTGAGAGTGATGGTAGCGGGTGCCTGCGCGGAGGTGGTTTGGCTATTTAGCAGCGCGCCCAAGAGGCCCAGAAATGCGGGGATAGCTTGCCCGCGAAATCGTCCGCGAAAGATTGTTCGTACTGGCATCAGGAACAGGAATTGCCCGCCGAGCGCGGCGTTTTCAAATGTAACGCACGAACCCGCTGGCGCCGTACAACCCGGCGCCGTTTTTTCATACCTCTCACCATTAACCTTCTCGGCTGCCATCATGACTGGGCCTCGCCTCGCGGCGCATCTGAGCAAACGCTATCCCCCCGACTCCCGCCACGACCAAGCGTTTGGCCGCCACGAGCTGACGTTCATTACGAACGCCGCCGGCGACCCCGTTACGCTCTTCATCGGCGAGCGCAACGCTGATGGGACGATCCGCGGCGAGCGTTACGCCCGGACACTACTATTCGAACCGGACACGGGCCGCGTACTCAAGAGTCATTGGGACCTGAAGGGCAAGACGGCGCGCGGGTGAAGCATTTTCGATTTTTGATGGAGTGATTTCAGATCATGAGGCAGTTCCCCATCAATCACAAATCGAAAATCACGCAATCGAAAATGCCTACTTCCTGCCCGCCGCGTACTCGGCGTTCAACAGCCGGGAGATCACCGGCGTCAGATCGAGCGCGGGCCGGCCGTAAGCTACCGAGCCATTGCCGGCGACGAGAATCAAATCGAAGTCGTGCTCCTTGCCGTAGCGTTCGAGCAGCTTATTGACTTTGCCGAGCACCTGCTCGTTGATCTTGCCTTCTTCTTCGGCAGCTTGTTGTTGCAGCTGCTGCTGCCGCTGCGCCACTTGCTGCTCCTGCTGTTGCAGCTTCTGCTCCTGTTCGGCGCGCTGCCCTTCGAGCATGCTGCCGGCCTTGGCCTGGTACTGCTGCACGGCCGCCTGAAACGCGGCGACAGCGGCCTGATGCTCTTTCTCCCAGCGCGCCAGCTTGGCATTGTAAGAGGCACGAGCGGTCTGCATGCCCTTATAGCTTTCGAGCAGCTCGCTCGACTTCACGTAGCCCACGCGGCGCACGGCTGCGATGGGGGCCTCATCCCCGAGGCTGCCGCTGGCCTGGTTGATTTCCTCGGTTGGGATGGGCGTTGTGGCGATCATCGAATCATCCGTGACGGGCGCTGGAGTGACCGGTTTTTCAGCTACCGGCCCCTCCGTCACGGCCACCGGAATGGCGGGGCTGCGGAAGTGCAGGAAGAAGAGCACCGCGATGGCGACAGCCGCCACGAGATTAAAGGCGAGTTGGGCTTGCTTGTTCATTGGTCGACAAAGGTCGGAAGGGCGCGGCGGATGCGACGAGCCAATCGCGTATTTCCCGCCAGGTGGCGACTGCATTCTGCGCCACCGGTGAAAGTGGCATACGCTCCAACGAAATCGCCCCGCCGGCTGCTTTACGGCAGCCGGCGGGGCGATTTACGAGGCCGAGAGACGTTCTGGCAGAACGCTCGACTCCGCCAGTCCGCTATTCGCGCACCAAGCGACGCATCAGCGCGGCACCGGCGGGCGTGGTCAGGCGGACTGCATAGACTCCTACTGGCAGTGCGTGCCAGTCGAGCTCAACCGACGACTGCCCCGCCGCCATCTCTATTTTTTCGACCACGCGGCCCGTTGCGTCGAACACGCGCAGCGTCCAGGTGGTAGTAGTACCGGTCAGCGTGGCCGTCACGCGGCCATCGGCGGTTGGGTTCGGCACGAGTGCGAAGGTGAGGGCGGCGGCGAGGTCGCGAGCCGTTGCCAGTACGGTCACCGTGAGCGGCGTGGAGGGGGCCGACGAGCAAGTCGTCGTTGCACTCGTCGATACCGCCGTGTACACTCCGCTCTGAGCGCTGGTGCTCACCACGTACGTGGTACCCGTGGCGCCTGGAATAGCAGCCCCGTTGTAGTACCACTGGATCGTGCCACTACCCGCAGCCGTCAGTTGCACCTGACCGCTGCTGAGTTGGGTTTGCGTAACCGTTGGTGGCGACGGCGGGGCGACCAATGTGACGGTGATCGATGCCGAAGTGGCATCGCAGCCGGCCGCGTTGGTCACCTTCACGGCGTACGTGCCGGCTTGAGTAGCTTGGTAAGTGGCCGACGTAGCCCCGCTGATCGGCTGGCCGTTGAGCAGGAACTGGTACGATACGCCACCGGAAGCGGTGAGCTGTAGCGAGTCGCCGGCGCAGATTGTCGTCGTGCCGCTGGCCGTGAGGGCCGCCGTTGGCGACGCACTGATGGTAACCGTGGTCGCCGCCAGATCGCCCGCGCAGCCACCCGATGCGCCGACCGTGTTGGTCACGGTGTAGGTGCCCGCCGTGGAAGAGGCAAGGTCGATCGCGCCCGTCGCGGGATCGATCGTCAGGCCGGCCGTCGACGAGAAAGTGCCCGCCGTGGCGTTGGGCGCCACCGTGGGCGTCAGCACGCCAGCGATACCGGCGCAAGCGGGCCCCGCTGGTACGTACGAGAAGAGAGCGGATGGCACTGCCGTGAGCGTGATGGTCTGCGTCGCCGTAGCGGGGCAAGGCCCGGCCGTGGTGTAGGTGACCGTATAAGTACCCGCCGTAGAAGCCGCCAGGTCAATGGCTCCGGTTGCCGCGTTCAGACCCAGCCCGGGCGCGCTGCTGCTGAAGGTGCCGCCCGAGGCGCCCGTTACGGTTGGCAGCGGGTTTGAAGCGCTCAGGCACAGCGTCGTGGCAGCGTAGGCAAAAGCGGCCGATTCCAGCGGGTTGATTACCACCGTCAGAGGAGCAGAAGTGGCCTGACAGCCCACCGCGCTGGTTACGCGCACCGTGTAGGCGCCCGCCTGCGTAGCCCGATACGTCGAGCTGGTGGCCCCGCTGATCGGCTGCCCGTTGAGCAGGAACTGGTAAGTAGCTCCCGCGCCGCCACTGGCCGCCGTAATCTGCACCGAGTCACCGACGCAGAACGTCGTTGGGCCGCCGGCCGTGAGGGTCGCCGTGGGGGCAGCGGTGATCGTTACGGAGGTTGTAGCGGTAGCGGCCGCGCAGGATCCCGAGGCCGCGATCGTGTTTCTGACCGTGTAGGTACCGGCCACCGAGGTAGCGAGGTTGATCGCCCCGGTTTGCGCGTCAATCGTCAGGCCCGTCGTCGACGAGAAGAGGCCGCCCGAAGCGCCCGGCGCCATGGTGGGCATCAACATCGCGCTGGCGCCCGCGCAGGCCGCTCCCACCACTGGGTAGCTGAAAGTGGCCACCGGAGCAGTAGTAAGAGTAACCAGTTGCGTCGCCGTGGCTGGGCAAGCGCCGCCGATCGTGTACGTCACCGTGTAGCTGCCCGCCCTCGAAGTAGTCAGGTTGATCTGCCCCGTGGTGGCGTTCAGGGTCAGGCCCGTCGTCGAGCTGAACGTACCACCCGAGGCACCCGTCACGGTTGGCACCGGATTAGGACCGCTCAGGCACAGCGTGGACGACGGGTAGGCAAACGCCACCGTCGCCTGCGGATTAACGGTGATAGTTACCGGCGTCGGTGATACCCCTGAACACGCTCCTGCGGTCGCCGTCACGGTGTAAGTGCCCGCTTGCGTGGCCTGATAGGTCGCGCTGGTCGCGCCGCTAATCGGTTGCCCATTGAGCAGGAACTGGTAGGAAGCCCCCGCGCCGCCACCAGCGGCGGTGAGCGCAACCGAACCGCCCGCGCAGATGGTCGTGGAGCCCGCCGCGCTGAGTGTAGGAGCCGGGGCCGGGGTAACGGTAGCGACAACCGCGACGCGCGGGCCGGCGCAGCCCCCCCGGATCAATCCCACATAATAGGTCGTAGTAACGGAGATCGGCGGCGTAGTGAAGATCGGGGAAGCCGCCGGCGCCTGAACCGGAGTTCCCCCCGTAGCGGTGGTATACCAGGCGTACTGCACACCCGGCGCGGCGCCGCTGGCGCGCAGCTCCACGGAGCCGGTACCGCAGCGGCTGCCGGGGGTGGTAGAAGTAATGGTGGGGCCCGCCGACACGGTAATCGTCGTCTGGGCGGTACCCGTGCAGCCTTGCGCGTTGCTTACCGTCAAGGTATAGGTCGTCGTGACGGTTGGCGAGGCCGTGGTAGTCGCGCTGGTCGGATTGCTCAAGCCCGTCGTTGGCGACCAGCTATAGGTGAACTGGCCGTTGTCCGGCGTGAAGCGCCACGCCTCGGGGGCGGTGATGGTCCACTGCCCGCGGTCGCGGTTAGGCGGCATAAGGCCCGACGTGCCGTCGCTGTTCTCGATCCCCATCGTGTGGAACTTGACGTCATTGGTTTCCTGAAACACGTGCAGCTCGATCACATTGGAGCCTTCGTAGAGTACCATCTGCCCGGTGAAAGTACCCGGTGAATTGTAGTGCTCTACGTCCTCGTACCGGACGATAAACTTCCGGCTAGGCTGCGTACCAATGGTTTCGTACGTGAGGGTGCCAGTCGTTCTGAAGTCCAGATCGGTCCAGCAGAGGGCGACGAGGTTGTTCGGATTCGCCGGGTCCGGCAGCGTCGTGGGGGTATACGCCGTGGAACCCGTACCCGCGCCCACGAACTGGACGTTACCATTCGTGCTCACCGTACACTCGGTGTACGTGTTGCCGTAAAAGGTGAAAGAGAAGCCGAGCGGGACGTTGTTAGCCACCGCATCATCGCCAGTGGGTCCGGTGGTGGGGTTCACCGACGCCAGGGGCGCATACGGGATGCTCGTCAGCGCGTAGCCGCCTGCGCCGATGCCACCAACCGAAAGCGACACCGATCCACCACCACAAAGGGTAGTAGAGCCGGCCGCCGTGATGGTGGGGGTCAGGGTGCAGGGCTGGGCCCAGCTTGGCAGCCCGGCACCAAGCGCGAGCGCGAGTAGCGCGGCCCGCTTGCCTCCGCGCCACGCGGCGCGGCAGGAGGAGTAAGAGTGTACCATCAGGTGAGAGGAATATGTAGGGGGTGAAAAAAGCGCCTTCTTGTTGAGAGCGTTAAAGATAAGCAGTCGCGCGGTACTGGCGGGCACCGCCTGCGCACACGGCCGTTACCCAACAGTAGCCGCGTGGCCCCGGCAGGCGCCTCCGCAGGGCGGCTCTATTGGTTTTCAGGAAGGTCCCGCGCGCTGTGGACAGCCGGGTGGTTCTGCGCGGCTACTGCTCTACTCTTCTACCCTTCTTCTACCCTACCACCGACTGCTGCGGCATCGGTGGCTGGTGAACCGGGGGCGTGGTGGCCGACAATTGCTGCTCCTGCGCCTTTTTGCCTTTGTCGTCCTTGTAGTCGTTGCGGCGGTAGGGGCGGATGATGAGCCGCAGAGCGCGGTCGGCGGAAAAGTACTGGATGGCCCAGTCGGCCAGCGTCACCACTTTGTTGCGGAAGCCCACCAGCGTCATCAGGTGCACGAACAGCCACGTGAGCCACCCGAAAAAACCACCGAAGGAGATGTTCTTCGGCAGATCGACCACGGCCTTGTTGCGCGCCACGATCGCCATCACGCCCTTGTTGAAATACGTGAACGGCTGCGGCGGCTGGCCGGCGCGCAGGCGGCGCAGGTTCTCGGCGAGCTGGTCGGCCTGCTGCTGGGCCACCGGTGCGAGCATCGGGTAGCCTTTGGGCGTGTCTTCGGTGACCAGATTCGCCACGTCGCCGATGGCGAAGAGGTTGGCGAAGCCCTCCAGCTGGTTCCAGCGGTTCACCGTCAGGCGCTTGTTGCGCGTCACCACCGCTTCGGGCAGCCCGTCCACGGCCGCGCCGTTCACGCCGGCCGCCCAGATCAGGTTTTCGGTGGCGAAGTAATCCGTCGGGCCGTCGCCGTAGTACGCCCGGCAGTTCTCGAACCGCTTGATGCTCGTGTTGGTGTGCACCTTCACGCCGAGCTGTTCGAGGTACGCGCGCGATTTGGTCTGCGCCTCCAGGCTCATCGGCCCGAGCAGCGTCGGGCCCGCCTCCACGATGTAGATCTGCATCTGCCGGAGGTCCATCTCGGGGTAGTCTTTCGGCAGTACGTTGTTGCGCATCTCGGCCAGCGCGCCGGCCATCTCCACGCCCGTGGGGCCGCCGCCCACCAGCACCACGTTGAGCAGCGCCTGCCGCGTTTCGGGGTCATCCATCAGCAGCGCCTTCTCGAAGTTCTGAAACAGGAAGGAGCGCACGTTGAGCGCGTTGGGGATGCTCTTGATCTGCATCCCGTTCTGCTCGATGCTCTCCATCCCGAAGAAGTTGGTGAGCGAGCCGGTGGCGAACACGAGCTGATCGTAGGCGATCTCGCCGCTGCTCGTTTCCACCACCTGGCGCTCGGGCACCACCCGCGTCACGTCGGCCATCCGAAAGAAAAAATTCTTCTGCCCGGCGAAAATCTTGCGAATCGGGTAGGCGATCGAATCGGGTTCGAGCGCGCCCGTCGCCACCTGATACAGCAGCGGCTGGAAGTTGTGGTAGTTGTTGCGGTCGATCACGACCACCTGCACGGGGTCTTTGCGCAGCTTTTGCGCCAGTCGCAGCCCGGCAAAGCCGCAGCCGATAATAACCACGCGCGGCTGGCCGGTGCGCGGCAGATTGGTGTCAGGAGCCATTAGGAAGTCAGCTGAAAGCGGCTCGCCGTCCTCGGCGCGCCACTCCCTATAACTCCCATAACGGGCGGGAGGTTAGAAACGACTTGCCTCCAACGGCCTATTCTTACCTTTGGCTATTCCCCGTAGTCTTTTTGATGCTTTTCTCACGTTCCGGCCGGTCAGCTCTGGTTAGCGGCCTTACGGTTGGCTTGTTCCTACTGGGCTTTCAAGGCGCTGCTTCTGTAGTGGTAGCCCCGGCTCCTGTTGATACGGCGGCCGTGCTGCAAGCGCGCCACGACTCTATCAACGCTTCCTTCCACTATCAGTCCGGCCGAGTGCAGCTACCGGGCACCTTGGGCTACATTGATGTGCCAGCGGGGATGCGATTTCTCGATTCCGCTCAGACCCACTACGTGCTGGAGCGACTGTGGGGAAATCCCCCAGATTCTTCGCCGCTCGGCATGTTATTACCTGTCGGCAGTGGGCCCGACGACAACGACGCGTGGGCATTTGAAGTCAATTACTCGGATCTGGGGTACGTGGAGGATGATGACGCCGACGACATCAACTACGACGAGCTGCTGAAGGACATGCAGCACGAAACCGTGCTCGAAAACGCCAGCCGCGTGGCCACCGGCTATGACCCGATTACGCTGTTGGGCTGGGCCTCGCCGCCGTACTACGACAAAGAACACCACGTGCTGCACTGGGCCCAACTACTGCGATTCGGCGAAAGTGGCCCTGCGGCGCGGCGCACCCTCAATTATGACGTGCGCATCCTCGGTCGCAAAGGCGTCCTGCGGTTGGTTGCTATCGGCAGTCCGGCACAGCTACCGGTCATCAAAGCCCAGATTCCTAGCTTGATTGCCCGCGCGCACTTCACTAAGGGGCTCGAATACGCCGATTACGATCCTGGAATGGATGATGTCGCGGCCTACTCCCTCGGGGGCCTCGTAGCGGGAAAAGTGCTCGCTAAAGTTGGCTTCTTCGCCCTGATCCTGAAATTCTGGAAAGTGCTGATCGCCGGAGCAGCGGGTATCTGGGCGCTGGTGCGCCGCTGGTTTGCAAGCCGGCAGGAGTAATTACTGGCCCATCTGGTGGCTACGACCGAATTGGCGGTCTGACCAAACGCAAAACGTCGATCCACTATAGCGGATCGACGTTTTGCGTTTGAGCCCCGGCGATTTCTTACAGCTTCGGCGTCGCGCCCAATTCCTGAAACAGGAAGGCGTAGATGTCGGCCGTTTCCTCGATGGCTTTCGTGAGCGAGGAGCCGCCGTGGGCGGCGTTGGTCTGAATCCGAATCAGGAGCGGCTTGGTGTGGGCCGCCTTTTCCTGGAGCGTGGCGGCGTACTTGAACGAGTGCGCGGGCACCACGCGGTCGTCGTGGTCGGAGGTGGTGACCATTATCGCCGGGTAATTTCCGCCGGCTTTAATATTATGCACCGGCGAGTAGTTGTACAGCGTCGCGAAATCCTCCTTCGTGGCTTCGGCGGAGCCGTATTCGGCAACCCAGAATTGGCCGGCGGTGAATTTCTGGTAGCGCAGCATATCCATCACGCCCACCTGCGGAATAGCGGCGGCGAATAAATCGGGGCGCTGATTAATTACGGCGCCCGTGAGCAATCCGCCGTTGGAGCCGCCCTGCAACGCGAGCTTTTTGGCGCTGGTGTATTTTTCCTTAATTAAATACTCGGCCACGGCGGCGCAGTCGTCGAATACATTCTGCTTGCGCTGGCGCATGCCGCCTTCGTGCCATTTCTCGCCGTACTCGGCGCCGCCGCGCAGGTTGGCCACCACGTAAATACCGCCCTGATCGAGCCACAGCAGCCGCAGGGCGCTGAAACCGGGCGTGAGGGAGATATTAAACCCGCCGTAGCCGTAGAGAATGGTGGGGTTGGTGCCGTCCGTTTTCAACCCTTTTTTGTGGACGATAAACGCGGGCACTTTCGTGCCGTCTTTGCTCGGCACGAATACCTGTTTTACTTCGTAATCCGTCGCCGCGAAATTCTTGATGACCGGCGCTTTCCAGACCGTTGATTTACCGGTGGCGATGTCGTAGCGAAACAGCGTCGCGGGGTAGTTATACGACGTGAAGGTGTACAGCACCGATTTATCCTGCTTCTCGCCGCTAAAGCCGCCCGCCGTGCCGGGGCCGGGCAGCGCGACCGCGCCGGCCGACTTACCGGTAGCGAGGTCGATAATATCAACGCGGCTCGTGGCATCCTTGAGATACGAGGCGAAGAGCTTGCCACCACCGAGCGAGATGCCTTCGAGCGGCTCGGGTTTTTCGGCCAGGAATACGGTGGCTTTCGCCAGTCCAGGGCCGCTTTTGGGGTCGTAGCGCACGATTTTCGAGTTCGGCGCGCCCTGGTTGGTCTTGATCAGAAATTGGTCGCCGACGTTATCGATCGGCGAGAATTCATCGTCGCCAATTTCCGCCACGATGGGTTGAAACGGCGCGTTGAGCTTGCCGCCGCCGGGCCGCCAGAACAGCGCGTTGCCGCGCTTGCCCTCGGTGCCGACGTACAGAAACTCGAACTTCTCGTCTTCCGTCGCGCTCACCCCAAAATAGTACGCGGGGTTTTTGGGGTCCGAATACACCAGCTCGTCGGCGCTCTGGGCCGTGCCGGGACGGTGGAAGAAAATCTGCTGGTTCTGGTTTTTGGTCGTCAGCTCCTTGCCTTTTTCGGGCTGTGGGTAGCGCGAATAAAAGAAGCCCTCGGAGCCGCGCCACGACGCCCCGCCGAATTTCACCCACTCGATTTTATCGTCGAGCGTTTTGCGCGTCTGCATATCCATCACGCGGATCTCCTGCCAGTCGGCGCCGTTCGGGGCGACGTCGTAGGCGAGGTAGCGACCGTTGTCGCTCAGCGTGGCGCCCTTGAGCTGGGTGGTGCCGTCGGCGGAGAACGTGTTGGGGTCGAGCAGCAGGTCGGCCTTGCCGTCGAAGCCTTTCTGCGCCATCAGCACGCTCTGGTTTTGCAGGCCCGAGTTCTGAAAAAACAGAACCTGCCCCGCGCGCTGCTCGCCGAGGCCGTAACGGGCGAAATTGACGCGTTCCTGGAGCTTTTGCTTGATGGCCGCGCGATACGGAATCTTCGCCAGATACGCCTCCGTCACCTGGTTTTGGGCCGTCACCCACGCCTTGGTTTCGGCCGAGTTATCGTCTTCGAGCCAGCGGTAGGGGTCGGCGACTTTTGTCCCGAAGTAATCGTCGGCTTGCTCGACTTTAGCCGTCGGCGGGTACGGGAGCTGCTGGGCCGTAGCGGCCATAGAAGCGAGGAAAAAAGCGCCGGCCGCGAAGGCCGTACGCGGGAGAAGAAGAGACCGATTCACGGGCACAGGGAACGGGTTGGTTCGGCGCGAAGGAGTTGGACCGTGACCGTAAGGTTGCGGCGGCGGGGTAATGGCCGGTTTTTCGGCCCCGCGTTACTTATCCTTGTCCGCGTCGCGGCCTTCCACGTCGCCGGGCTTCACGCGCTTCAAGGCGCCGCTTTTCACGTCCTTAATGAAGCGGGCCCACGCGAAGGGGTCGAGCAGGGGCATCGTGGGCAGCATCGTGCGGCGCTGGATGTAGCTCTGATCCATTGCGAAGGTCTGGCGGGCATTGGCGGCGGCCGACGAAGGCATCGTCTGGTAGATCCGCCGCAGGGTTTCCTCGTTGAGAGTTTTCTCCGGCGCCGTCAGGGCCCGCTCGGGCAACTTGAGGGCGAGGAAGGCCTCCTTGAAGAGCTTCTCGGTGGTGTACGGGAAGATGCGCACTTCCGGGAGCATCGTGGCGTCTTCCTCCATCCGCACGATGGCGGAGTAGCCCTCCTTCTGATACTCCAGCGGAATGACGAGGAGCCGCGTCTTGAAACCCAAAGCCCGCACGATCACCGAGTCGCCGGCGAGCACGGGCAGCGAGAAATAGCCAAACTGATTCGTGATCGTCCCGCGCGCCACCTTCGGCACGTACACAGCCGCCCCGTCGATCCCGAAGAGCGAGTCGCCCTGCGTGACGATGCCCGTAAACTCGACGATTCGGCGCTCGCCCTGCGCGCGCGCCGCGCGCGGCGCGCCCACCCCGAGGCCCGTGAGCAGCAGCACAACCGCCAGCCAGCGGCCGCTAAAAAAACCCATAATAGAAAGGGGGGCGATGCCGCCGGTCGTTGTCATCCTCATAAGTACGCTACCTCAACAAAGCTACGGGCGCCGGGCCCCGCAACGCCTACGCGGGGTCCAGACAATAACCGGACAATCGGCGGCCCGGCACCCCGACGGGAGCGGGAGTACGCCGGTGTGGGGCCGGTTGCCTACCCGGCTACCGGCCCGCTTGACCGGACGGTTTCCGGGGCTGGCGTATCTTGCAGAGCCTTAGCTCATCCGTCGGCGCAGGCTCTCTTCCTCACCAATCACTCATTTATTTCCTTCAGTAGTGTTCACCCGTCCCCCTTTACTTACCGCGCTGCTGAGTTGCGCGATCTTGGCAACCGCTCCGCTGACTGCCGCCTTCGCCCAGAAAAAGGGCGCCGCGCCCGAAGTCATTTCCCTCACCAAAACCTATCCCGAAGACGTTACCGACCCGCTGCCCACCTTCGTGGGTGGCCCGGAAGCGCTGCGGAAATTTCTGCTCGCCCACGTGGTAGTGCCGCCTTTCGCCCTCACCAACCAGCTCGCGGCGGCCGTCGACATTGAGTTCGTGCTGCACCCCGATGGCCGAATGGACAGCATTCAGGTAAGCAACGGTGCCTGCTGCGGCCTCGACGAGGAAGCCCTGCGGGTCGCGCGGCTGACGGTCGGCAAGTGGACCCCCGGCAGCATCAACGGGACGCCCGTCAAGACCCGCGTCGACCTGCCCATCGTCTTCCGCGTAGCCAACAAAAACTCGCGCTCCGTGGCTTTCATCAACGAGATGAAAACCAAGTACGTCACCTATCAAGGTACGCCTGAGCACCAGAAAGATCAGCAGACGTACCAGGAGGAAGTCGCCAAGCACGCTACTCCATAGCCGCCGCTTTTTTGCCTCTCCCCGTTCGATTCCCCGTCGGTCCGCGCCGTACACCGCGCGGGCCGGCGGGGAATTTTCTGTTCCCACCTCCCCTTCCTTCCCCCCCTTCCCATTGATTCAGCACCTCTTTTTCGACCTCGACCATACCCTCTGGGATTTCGACGCCAACGCCGCCGCTACCCTACGGGGTCTGCACGCGGCGCACCGCTTCGGGCAGTGGTTCGCAGCAGACGCGTTCGTCGCGACCTACACCCGCATCAACCACGCGGCGTGGGAGCGGTTTCACCACGGCGAGATCACCCAGGCCGTGCTGCGCGGCTCCCGCTTCCCCGATACGTTCACCGCCCTCGGCGCCGACCCGGCGCACGTACCGGCCGGGTTCGGCGAAACCTTCATTCACGAGTGCTCGGGACGCGCCGCGACCCTGCCCCACGCTCACGCCGTCCTCACGGAGCTGCGGCGGCGCGGCTACCAGCTGCACATCGTCACCAACGGCTTCCGCGACTCGCAGCACCGCAAGCTCGCCGCCAGCGGCCTGGCGGAGTTTTTCGGGGAAGTCGTCACCACCGACTGCGCCCAGTGCGCCAAACCCGACCCGCGGATCTTCGACCACGCCTTAGCGCGAACCGGCGCCACGCCCCCCGAAAGCTGGATGATCGGCGATTCCCTCGCCGCCGACGCGCTCGGCGCGCTCGCGGCCGGCTGGGCCGGCGGTGTATGGTTCAACCCCGCTCGCGAGCCGCGTACCGCGCCCGTCACGCACGCGATTGGCGATTTGCGCGAGCTGCTGGCCCTGCTGTAACGCTCACCAGCCGCTGCCACCCCTCAACCGGCACGGCGACCCCTTCACCGAAGAAATCAAGCGCCCGGGGATCGAGGTGGGGTGAGCTACCTTCGGCCTGCGATGATGACCAAAGCCGAACACGTAGCCTACTGGATGGAAACCGCCGACCGGAATTGGCGCGCGTTGCACCACATGGCCCAAGCCGGTGATAACCTCGAAGCCCTGTTCTGGGCGCACCTCTGCATCGAGAAGTTGAGCAAAGCCCTCTGGGTGAAGGCAAACGAAAGCAATACGCCCCCACGCATCCACAACATTCTCACGCTACTCCGCGCTACATCCGTCGTCCTGACGCCATCGCAAACGACCGTCGCGTTCAATCTGAACAACTTCCAGCTGGAAGGCCGTTATCCCGATCATCAGCAGCGGATGTACCGATTGGCGACGAACGCCTACACCGCCGCGTTTCTACAAGACGTCGCCGACTTACGCCAATGCTTACTCGCCGAGCTGCCCTAGACCACGTGCAAGCGTTTCTGGCCGATGTGCGCCAACTCGGCGTACCCGTGCAGCGCGCGTATCTGTTCGGCTCCTACGCCCGCGGCGAGCAGCACGAATGGTCAGATATCGACGTGGCCCTGATTGCCGACTCCTTCACCGGTGCCGTCCCGCTCGATGCCCGCCCCTTCTCTCACCTGATGTGGGACTACCACCGCATCGAACCCCACACCTTCCCAACCGCCTACTTCGACGACGGCGACGCCTTCACCGAAGAAATCAAGCGCACGGGGATTGAGGTGGAATAAGAAAATGAATCGAATTTTTATTGTCCTTCTACCCCCCGGTAGCAATCCAACCATCGTTAAACCCTGTGGCCTCGGAGGGGCTACCCTCTTCACTTTTAGCGTTCAAGAGAGTAGCCTCAACTAAAATTATTAATGGATATTAGCAGTGTCAAGGCTTGATTTAATTTACAAAAGCGCCACTGAGTTAGTTGTCAAAAAAACTACCATTGGTCAATTGAAGGCTTTAGGCGGCGTTGCACTAATAGTTGCTGTCGAGTTCGTTTTTTTTAGATCCCCCGATATGGGCAAGGCAGAGCGAGGTATCCTGCTGGTATTTATACTACTTACTTTATGCACTGCTTTCAGACCAGTAAAGGCGTTATTGTCGAAAGAACATTTTTTATTTAACCTTGACCTTAAGGCTTTTTTTCACAATCAAGCGTTGAGAGCCTCATTCAGTGATATTGAATACGTGGAAATATTTCACATCATTGGCGGCTCCGATACCCCTGACACTTATACGTTAAATATCCGTCTAAAAAATAAATCCTCGATTGAAATTGATAGCAGCTCAGATCAAACAGAAGTTAATCGGGTAGCTGGTGAGATTGCGTTTTTCATAAACAAAGAAGTTAAGCGCAGATAGCAGCTTTCTCTACTCGCGCGGGGCCTGCCACGCGCGAAAGGCGCAATCCCCGCTTGCTCGGCCAAGTGACCAAGCACCTGCGCCAAGCAAACGGGGATTACTCCGCTCCGCTCGTCATCACAACCTAAACGCAACGCGCCCCCCTACCCCACCGGCGAATCCCCGCCGCCACCATTCTCCGCCCGCATCCGCTTTT
>JBKJUQ010000470.1:0-1474 GCA_046590685.1 Hymenobacteraceae bacterium | reverse complement strand
CTCGGCCAGCGGCCGGTGCACCACACCTGCCGACTCCGAGTCGGGCTCCCCACCGCCGAAACGTACCGGCAAACTCGGCACGAACGACTTACGGCCCAGCCACAGCGGCCAGTAAGGATCCAGCAGCGCTTGATCGAGCGCCCGTAACAACGCCTCGTCGTCGCTTTCCAGCCCCGCCACGAAGTAGGCATCACCGAGGTAGAAGCGGTCGGAGAGCACCGTTTCCTGCCGGTCACCGTCGGCCACCGGCTTGCCGGGCCGTAGCCGGGCCTTGGCGCGTAGCACGTCCTGGGCGGTATGGTAGTCGCGCTGCAGCACCCCATCCTGTACCACGCGCACCCCAAAACTCAGCGCCGCCAGTTCCGTCAGCCGCCGCTCGCGGCCGGCAATAGGGTGCGTGGGCGCGGTGCGGTCCCAGCCCAGCGCCGCGCACAGCAATCCAATGACCCCGCTCTTCGACGGTTCGGGCAGCGTCTCGCGGATCGAGAAGCGGCTCCCCACGCCCCAGGCCTGCATCGGGCCGGCCAGGCGCAGCAATAAGGTGTACGGCATCAGCGGCGCGGATTAAGCAGTGAGGGCCGCGCGCACGGTTGCAAGCAGGGCCGGTACGTCAGACTGCAGGTCCACCCCAGCTCCGCGCAGCGCTTGACCGGCGTCGCCTTCGTTTTCCAGCAGCACGCACGAAGCTGCGCCGTTCAGACCGTACATCCGCTTTAGCTGTCCGTAGTGGTCGCCGAGCTTGCGCACCGCGCCGGCCGTCAGGCCGAGCTTTTCGGTAGGCCGCACTGGCACCTCAAACGCATTCACCAGCGATACCGGCTGCCCGTTCTGCCGCACCACCGCCAGCACCAGTGCCGGCAGCGAGTGCGCCGCGAACGTGTTCTGCTTGCCCGACGGGCGCGCCTGCACAAACGCTTCGGCAAACGCCATGGCCCCTTCGCGCGCCGTCGCCGCATCGCCGCCTAGGTTGCGCGCCAGCTTGTCCATATCCACGCACGCAAAACGGTAGAAGCACGAGGACGCGAAGCCCACAGTACCGATCATCCCCGCGCCGGTTGCGTCGTCGGGTTGCAGGTCATCTACAGCCGTGAAATAGTCGAACTCCAAATTAAGCCGGTTGACCGAAATGGCGTGGCTTACCTGGCAGGCAGCATCAATGTTCTCCGCCGGGTTATCGGCCAGCATCCGCCCGAACAACGCCACGTCCACCGCCCGCACGTGCCGCGGATACGCTTTCTTGTATTGGTCGGCCAACGCCGCGAAGGGCTTGGCGGCTGCTTCCACCTCCTTCTGCTTGGCTTCCTTTTCTTTCTTTGGTAGCGTACCTGCTTCAGCTTGCAGCTTCGTCAGTCGACCAGCGGCTTCCACCACTTCGGCTCCGGCACCGTGTAGTAGTTCAGCAGCCCGCGTTAGCTCTTCGTCGCCGACGTAAAGCAGATACGCCGTCTGCTCTTTCTCATTCACGCCGTACAGC
>JBKJUQ010000120.1:0-11260 GCA_046590685.1 Hymenobacteraceae bacterium | reverse complement strand
GCGACGTACGCATCAGGTAACCTTCCTGAATCAGAAACGGCTCGTAGACTTCCTCAATGGTTTCGGCTTCCTCGCCACAGGCCGTGGCGATGGTGGTGATGCCGACCGGGCCGCCCTTGAATTTAGCAATCGCCACATCGATGGTGCCATCGCCACGGCGTGCGGCGAGGAAGCCGAAACCATTGAGGAAGTCTACGAGCCGTTTCTGATTCAGGAAGGTTACCTGATGCGTACGTCGCGCGGTCGCGAGGCGACTGAGCTGGCTTACCGCCACCTCGGCAAAGTGCCGCCCGGCCAGCAGGCGGGCTTGTTTAGCGAGTAAAACGCCACCGCTCGCTCCTTCTGTCAACGACCGGCCCGGTGAGCACCGGGCCGGTCGTTGACAGAAGGAGCGAGCGTGGTTACCGCGTGATCTTGTACGAAACTCCCAGCCCCAGTACTTCCTTGAATTGCACCCGCGGCCCAGCGCCGGTTTGCACCTTCAGGCCGTTCTGTTTTTCGTAGAGCGGGATGTCGATGTCGTCGTCGTACACGAGCGCCACGAACAACGTGGAGGCGAGGTATTTACTGAATTTCATCGTCAGTAGCGCGTCGAAGTTGACATCTACGTTCCCCCGTTCGGTCTCATCCTTGTTCGTGTAATTATTGAAGAAGGTAACGCGCGTGAGCAGGTTGACATTTTTGATGAGGTCTTTTTGATACCGCATCATCAGGATCGCCCCAAACTCCGACCGCATATTTTCGCCGGCTTTCAGGCGGATGCCTGCCTCGTTGTAAGTCGCCGGCATCACGCCAAAGGCGCCTTTGTCGGCTAGTCCCTGGTCCGTCACGAAAGTAAACTTGCCGGTGACGGGTGAGATAAACGCCGTGAAGTAGTCGTTGGGGCGGTAGTCGAGGCCCGCCGCGAGCGTCAGGTAGGCCGGGGCGAGGCCGCGCGAGATGATGACGGAGTCGTTCGGAAAATCATACCCGGGGGCGAACTGCGTCCGGAAATTGAGTAAGCCGGCGTAGTAGAATTTGCCGAATGCTAAACGGCCGTACTTGGAGTTCAGCTCGACTTTATCCTCGTTTTTCCGCACTGGCGCGTCGCCCTGCTTCAACAGCCCGTAACCAATATCAAGGTTCGTATCCCACGCGGTTGAGCCGCGCCGGAACCGCAGGTAGTACGAGGCCAGCGCATTGAGCGAAATGGCATTTTCGCCCCCGCCCGCCCAATTGCTCAGCGAAGTTTGCGAGAAATTGAGGTTGTTGAACCCGCCATACCGCCACGGCTTCACGGTATCGGCGAAAATGACCTCTTTCGGCTTGAGCAAATCTTTGGGTGGCTCAATAACCTGCGCCTGCGCAGCGAAGGTGTTGAGTAATAGCGCGGCAGTGGCGCATAATGCGGCGCGGTAACGCATCGGTAACGGGAAAAAGAGTGAGTGTTCGGCTGTTTAGACCTTGCAAGTGGCAAAAATACCGCCGCTACGCAACCGCTTGGCGCGGGTTTTCTGGCAGCACCAGTAATTTGACGTCTAGTAACTTTCGTAGCTCGATAAACCTTAACCCCCGCGTAGGTAGCGCTGGTCAGCGGTAAGGCTAAGGGCTTTTTTCTGGTTTCTATGGCGCATTCGCCTCACTTACCCTCCTCGCCGCCCGAATTAGCGCGCCGCGCTACCCTGATTAAAGGATGGGCGCAGGAGCTCGGATTTCTGCGTTGCGGCATTAGCCAAGCGGGTTTTCTGGAAGACGAAGCGCCGCGGCTCGAGTCGTGGCTCAACCGCCAGCTCCACGGCCGGATGGGCTATATGGCCAACCATTTCGATAAACGCCTCGACCCGCGCAAGCTGGTTGAAGGGGCCAAGTCGGTCGTCAGTCTGTTGCTCAACTATTATCCTCCCGTGGCCGTCCAGCAGCGCCCCGATGCCCCGCAGATCAGCAAGTACGCCTACGGGCGCGATTACCACTTCGTCATTAAAGACAAGCTTTTCGCGCTGCTTGAGCGGATCAGAGCCGAGATCGGCGAAGTTGGCGGGCGCGTGTTCGTCGACTCAGCACCGGTGATGGACAAAGCGTGGGCTAAAAAGGCGGGCTTGGGCTGGATGGGGCGCAACACGAATCTGCTTACGCCGCGCGTGGGCTCGTTCTATTTCATTGCGGAGCTGATTCTGGATGTAGAAATCGCGCCCGATGCCGTGGATCTGCCCGACTATTGTGGGTCCTGTACGCGGTGCATTGATGCGTGCCCGACGGACGCCCTGCACACGCCTTATGAGGTAGATGCGACGCGGTGTATCTCCTATCTCACGATTGAGCTGCGCGAGCGCTTACCGGCTGAGTACGTAGACAAGCTGGCCGGATGGGCTTTCGGCTGCGATATCTGCCAAGATGTGTGCCCGTGGAATCGGTTCGCCCGGCCCCATCAGGAAAGCCAGTTTTTACCCCACCCGATGCTGCCCGACCTGCCGCCCGCCGATTGGCAGGAAATCAGCTATGAGCTGTTCACGGCGTTGTTTCACGATTCGGCGGTGCAGCGCGCGGGCGTCGAAAAACTGCGCGATTCGGTGCACGGCGCCGGCTGGCGGGCACCGGGCGATGATCCGATAGAGGAAACTGCCGGCTGACTATACGGGGGCGAAATGGCGGTCGAGCAGCGCTAAATAGCGACTCGAAAACTGCTCATAGCACCAATTACGCAGTTGGAGCAATTCGGCGGGAACGAGGGTGCGAATCGCTTTACGCAGCTCTTTTTCGAAGAGAGTTCTGCTGAAGCTCACCTTGAGCAAAATCAGCTTGATATACTCTAGCATTGCGAAACGGGCGGTGAAGTCAGCGGGGTCAGTAGAATACAGGTGCGCGGGCAGAGTTGCGCGGCGCGGGACCGAAGATACGCGTTTTTGACAACTTTTATCAAACCTTCGACCTCAAAAAAAATCAAAAGTGCCAGATCGCTCCCGACTGATCGGCCGCGCCAAATTTTTGCTCCACGAATGCGCGTCCTTCTTCGGCAAACGAGCGGCACTGCGCTGGGTTGGCCGCGAGGCGCACCAGGCGTTCCGCCACCGCGCCCACGTCGCCAACGGGTATCAAATAGCCCGAGCGGCCATCTTCAAACAACTCGCGCGGACCGCCGCAGTCAGTAGCAATCAGCGGCACGCCGTAGTAAAGCGCTTCGAAGCACACCATTGAGAACGACTCCACTTCCGAGCAATTCAAGAGCACGTCGTGGGCTTTGATCAGTCCCTCAACATCGGTCGCAAAGTCGTGGAGTCGAACGGCCTCCGCGAGGCCCAGCGTCTTCACTTCTGCCTGGAGATCATCGCGGAGCTGACGGTTCTTCTCGAGCCCCATCGTGCCACCGTAGAAGTCGAGCCGCAGGGCTTGGTTTTGCCGATAAGCCGCCGCAAAGCCGCGTAGAGCCGTTTGGTGCCCTTTGCCGGCGATATAGTTGCCGAGGTAGACTACTCGGGTGGTAGCCCCAGGGGCACGGTCGTAATCGGTCTTGAGCGGGTGGCGCTCGTGGCGCTCCAGCGTATCATACACGACGACGGCCTTCGCTTCCTGGGCGAAGGCGGCGCGGCGCACGGCGTCCGACACGCACACTACGCGATCGGCATAGCGAGTAGCGCAACGACACCAGAACTGGTAAAACTTTCCCGGAAACGACCCCGGCAACATCCGTACGTGCGTCACTACCCGGGGAGCCTTGCGCCCCAGCAAGCCTTGCGCAACGTAGGGAGTCAGGTTATAGAAGTCGTTCGAGTGGAGCACGTCGATGCGATGGCGCCGCACGAGCTGCGCCAGCCGCCAACCATTAGCCAAGAGTTGCGGGCCGTAGGCCACCAGCTTCTTGACGGCGCGCCCAAGTTCGACGAATGGCAGCTCGTCCACGGCGAATCCATCGGCGCGCAGGATGGCGGCGTTGGCGGAGCCGGTAGGTAGCACAAACCGGAAGTCAAAAACGTGGCGTTGCTGCCGGGCCGCCGCCAGCACCGATCGAAAGGCGCCCGTAAAATCGACGCTGTTCTCGACAATCAGTACCCGCACCCGCGAGGCCGGAATGGCAGCAGTAGATGCGTCAATCACTGGTTAAATAACCTCGAACGGCGCCAGTAGTTGACTAATCGCGGCTATCGGCAGGGTCTCCCCCGGTACCGTCGCCGTGGCCGCCACGAGTGGTAATGGCTGATCGAAAGCCGCCGTCAGGTCGCTCGTCGTGCGAGCAGGGTCAGCCGGCAGTACGGCTGTAGCCCCCATCGAGGCCAAGTCCAGCGTGCCGAAGATGATGGTGCTGGCTTCCCCCGCGTAGGGCATCGTCGTCGTCGTGAAAATGTCGGGCAACGCCGCCGTACCCTCCGCATCGATAATCCACGGCCGCAGGGTACTGACGCGCTCCTGGCGAGTGAGGCGCACTAAGGCCGCCAGGCGGCTGGCAGTGCCGAGCAGTTGCCCAAACAGTTCGGAGAATACCGTATAGCCAACCAGAACGCTTAAGCTACTTACCAGGGTGCGGCTGATGAGGTCAGCGAAAACTTGCGCGAGCACGAGCAAGTCATCGTACGAAGAGGGATTTAGCGGCCCGCCACCCGTCGCACTGCTGTTGCCCGTGAAGTCGTACGCGTACGTCGGCGTTAGCGCGTCGCCCGAGAGCAGAATGCTATTCTCGACGCGGACGATCAGGTCGTGCGTATAGTCGTGAGCCATCTGGAAGCGGGCGCGGGCCTCGCCGTTCGGCGGTGTGCCATCTGCAAGACCCTTCGCCAGCAACGCCCGTTGCGTGCGGGCGACGCGTAACACCAGATTGAGCGCATCGGTAATTACCGACGTAATGCGCGGTGAAGGGCCAGCCGTAGCCGCGGGTATAGCTACGGCCGCGGGCAGCGTCGCGAGGACGCCTCGGCCCAGCCGCGTGAGGGCCACGCGCCGCGATGCAGCGCCCGGGGCGGAAATATCAGGGGCGCTAAGGGCGTCCAGCCAAGCCAGAAATTGCACAGCGAAAAAAGAAGGTGCGGTTTAGGCGGGTTAAGCGAGATTGTTGGTCAACAACCGCGAGCCGGACTTGATAGAGGTATTCAGCGCCGTCGCGGTTTCCTGCGGGCGCAACGAACGGTTCCGAGAGTCGGTCACGCTACCGGCCTCCTGGGGGTCGGTGAAAACCGGGCTAGCGAGTAAGCTGCCCAAAGTAGCTGCGTGGCGCGCATCGACGCTCAGCACTTGCCCGATCAGCGTCATGATAGCGCCGCGCGACGTGTAACGTAGCGATCCCGCCGCGCCCGCCACTAAGGTGTCGAGCAGCGTATGGGCTGCGGCGAGGGCCGTTGCCCGCTGCGTGAAATCCACTGCGCTGAAGTCGGAAGGTAGATCGGGAAGGTTGAGCGCGGGAGTGGAAGCGACCAAACGGGTAGCATTGACCGCTGCTTTCAAGGCATCGCGCTGGACTTTCTGCTGCGCCTGCATATCCCGGATCAACGCCAGTTCAGAGCCCGTTAGCACGGCGGGGCTCACCCTTAGCAACTGGTTGAGCAGATCCGTAGAAAGCTGCTTCCCCGCTTGCAGCAGGTTGAGAAGCGCGATATCACCAGAGCCCAGCGCGACCGACTCGCCATTGCTACTTACTACGGTAGTAGGCTGTGGATCGTCTTTCTTGCAGCCGGCCAGCAGCAAGGCAGCCCCGGCTGATGTCGCGCCGGCATAACGCAAAAAAGCCCGGCGCGGTACGTGCGGCGCGCGGGTAGGGCAGAATAAAAGCGAAAATTTCGTCACTGGCGCAAAGATAACTCCGAGGGCGGAGCGGTTGCCCGGCACACGGTTCGCTTGAACGCAAACCGGCTCCCCACTGCCAAGAGCGGGGAGCCGGTGAAAAGAGCGACACCTATTATCGAGGTCTTGCGCTCGATCGCTTACAGGAACAGCAAAGCGACGGTCGAAAGAACGGTACCCGGATCAACGGGCTCATCGAAGGCCTCCGAGTAGCGCGATGCCGCGATGCCATTACCAGCGTAAAGACCAGTAAGACCACCTTGGGCGGTATTTGCTTCACTTGGGTACGACGCCGCTGGGCTACCGGCCTGATAGAAGGCATTGCCGGCGACGCTTCCCATAGCGGGAGCGGGAAGCGGCACGGTAGGAATAGTAGAAGAATCACCTTCAATCCAAGCCTTCTCGCCACGCAGGCGGCGGATGAAGGAAGCGTGACGCGCTTCTACCGAGTGGATATTGAGCGCAACTTCTAGCTCGGCGGTACCTTTTAGCTCTACTGCCCGGCCTTTGTAGGCGCGAACGCCAGTATCCTCCAGGGCTTGGGCGACGGCAAGGAACACCGCACGGTCCGTGAAGACGCTGCTATAAACTTTATTGAACCGGTACGTATCAGCGGCGGGCTGCATAGCGGCCGGAACAACGCTTTCCAGCAGCGCCACGTGCGACGCTTCGTTGTCGCGGATTTCCGTCAAGCCCGTACGGTCATCGCCGCTGAGCGCGAGGGAGGAGCTAGCCAGACCGTCACGGTAAAAGGCGTACTCCAAGCGCTCCAGGCGGAGGGCGTAGGCAAGCACTTGCAGGACAGTTTCCTGAACCCCCTGCTCGCCGGCGTACGCCTTGTTGAGAAACGAGGTCAGGAAAACCGGGGCGGCGGCGGCCGTCACCTTTTTGCCGGCCGTGAAGAGATGCTTGAAGGCCGCCCGGCGGGTATCGAAGCGGTCGAGCGCTTTGTCGTCGACCTCGGCGATAGAATCGAAAATCTGAAAGAAGTTCATTGCGAATGGGATCTGAAGGAAGAAAAAGAAAAGCCCGTTAACAGGCTATGGCAGCATATTAACGAGTTGAGCCGCTTCCTGAATGTAGGGCGCCACCAGCGGTAAAATCTGCGACGGCTTCAGCGATACATCCAGCCCTTGCGCGTTGAGTGCTGCCGGGACCGTGCCCATTTGCACGTTGGCGGCAAACGAGTTCGGCACAATCATATCGCGCAACAGCGCGGCGTGACGGGCTTCCACTGATACAATCTTTCCGGCCAGCACCAAGTAGTCCGCGTTCGTGATATACCGGCCGGCTCCATTGTAGGCTTTCACGCCGGTGTCTTCAAACAGCCGCGCTGCGCCTAACACACTATCACGGTTAGTGAAGTTGATGGTTGAAAAATTGGGCGTCAGATCGATGAGGCGTTTAGCGCCGAGCGCAGCTTTGAAAAACTCACGGTGAATGATCTCGTGGTCCTTAATCGCCTTCATGATATCCATTTCTGCTACCGACAACGCACTGCCGGAATCGCTCACCACTTTGGTGTAGAACGCCGCTTCCAGCTGCTCCAGAGCATAGGCGTAGTTGAGGATGCCGAAGTCGTCGTTCGTGAGCGTCTTGGTGAGCGTGACCGGCGGCGTGACCGGCGTTGGGTCATCATCGTCTTTCTTGCAGCCAGCGAGCAGAAGGCCACCGACCACGGCGGTTGCACCGGTGTAGCGGAGAAACGACCGCCGGTCAACGGCAGCGCGGGTCAGCATGTCGGTCGAGCGGTCGTGCTCTGGCCCGGCAGATGGGGTGTTAGACATAACGTGCAAATAGGGGGAAAGATGAAAACAACCGCTGCCTAAGCAATGCGGGCCGCGCCACGGGGCGTCGACGGCCTTGGGTACGGGAAGCAGGCACTTAGGGGTTATATTTTTCAGAGGAATAATTTTTGCTGGCCGTATTTTACCCACCGACGGTGGTATTTTTAGCCCCGTGAGGAAGTCGCTGGGGTTTGCATTTTGGACTGGGCTGCTGGTCATGTGGGGTTGCGGGGCGCTGTCAGCAACTGCACAGTCACCTACTTTGCGTTTGCTCGTGCTTCCCGGGCCAATTCCCGTGGATCAGCCTTTCGAGATTGCGGTGGAGGTAGCGGGAGGGGAACTCACGCAACTTGGGCCTTTCCCAACATTGCCCGGTTTTAAGAAAACCACTCGGGACCGCCGGACCACGACCCGTACCGTGAGCGGAGTCACCTTAACTACCTTGCGGATCACCCAGCGATACCTGGCATTTGGGGAAGGCGAGAAAGCAGTGCCCAGCTTTACCCTTACGGCTAACGGTCAACCGTTGCACTATCCAGGGGGAGTTGTGCGGATCGGGCCAGCAGCCGGTTCGGCTAGCAAACCGTCCCCGACCGATCCCGGCGCTTCGACCGGTAACGCCGAGGGGTATGCATTAGCCGAAGATGTGTTTGGCAAGCCTCGCCCCGGCAGTTATCGCGACGTTCCGGATCAGGCGCGCCTGTATTTGAGCGTAACTCCCGATAAGCTGGTGTGGGCGGGCGAAGGGGTTCGGGCACGCTTGTACTTAACCATCGCTCCCGAGGATCAGGCCGTGCTCAATTTCGCGGCGGATTTCGGTCGTCAAGTCGAGTCTTTGCGCCGGGCGATAAAGCCACCTGATGTCTGGGAGGAGCTACCGCCCGCCTATCCGATGGCCCCCGATACCATAGTCGCGCCCGATGGCACGCTGCGGCTACGGTTTCAGCTGCACGATGCCGTATACTACCCCCTATCGGCAGTCCGGCCGCTGCGATTTCCGGCCGTCGAGCTCCGGCTGGTTAAGTACAAGCTGGCGGTGAAACCAGTGGAAGGCAGCGATAACCGCCTGGCGACCTCGTACGTGCTGCGGACGCAACCGCGGGAAGTGTCGGTGCGACCCCTCCCGCCGCATCCGCAGGCCGGTGCCGTGCCGGTGGGCGAGCTACGTTGGCGGGATTTTCTAAGCCGCGATCCGGCCCGTGTCAATCAACCCACGCGCTATTGGGTCGAAATCGACGGCCCCGGCAATTTGGCACCAGCTCGTTTTCCTGAGCCGCTCACGGTAGGTGCGAGCGGGGTGGCCGCCTACCGTCCGCGCGTCTCAACTACGCCCGCGTGGCCGCCCGTTGGGCCCGGCGCGGCCGGTGGGCGCAAGCGCTTTGAGTGGGAGCTGGTAGCAAGTCAGCCCGGCGTGTATCGCCTCGATTCACTGGCGCAACTGGTGTATTTCGACCCTCGGCGCGGGCGTTACGATACGTTGCGCTCGCGCCTGCGCTGGCGGGTAGTCGCGGGGCGGCCCCGGCGGGCTGTCGCCCCGGGCCAAGTCCCTTGGGCCGGCGATCCGTTCTACGAGCGCCTCGATCAGGAGTCGCTGGCCTTTACGCCCGAGCCGTCGCCGGCAGACCTCCGCTTCACGGCCAACCTTGCTTTGGGGGTATTAGCGGCCTTTGGCGTGGGACTGTGGTGGCGCGGGAGGAAACACTAGGACTGCCCGCCTGTCTGTTCTTACTGCCGCTGCTTTTTGGATCTTTTTAACTCGCATCCCTCCTTTATCAATGAATACTTTTGGTACGCACTTCAGCCTAACCACTTTCGGCGAATCCCACGGGGCCGGGGTCGGAGGGATCGTGGACGGCTGCCCGGCCGGATTGGCCCTGTCGGTGGAGGAAATCCAGGCCGCGCTCGACCGGCGCCGGCCCGGGCAAAGCCACTTGACTACCCCCCGGCAGGAGGCAGATCGAGTGGAGATCCTGAGTGGGGTATACCAAGGGCGTACCCTGGGCACGCCAATCGCGTTTATGGTGCGGAACGAAGACCAGCGGCCGACCGACTACGGCGCCATGGCGGCGGGGGCGTTGCGGCCGGGCCATGCCGATTTCACGTGGCGGCTCAAGTACGGCCACGTCGATCCGCGCGGCGGCGGGCGCTCATCCGCTCGCGAGACGCTGGCGCGGGTGGCCGGAGGGGCAATCGCGGCCGCGCTCCTGCGGGCGCAAGCGGGCATTGAGGTACGCGCCTGGGTCAGTAGCGTCGCGGAGGTGGAGCTGGTGGTTCCGGACGATCAGCTCGATTTAAGCTTGATCGAGTCGACCCCCGTTCGGTGCCCTGACCCCGCTACGGCCGCCCGAATGATTGCGCGTATCGAGGCCGCTCGGGCCGATCGCGATTCCGTCGGGGGCGTCGTCACGGGCGTGGCAACCGGGTTGCCCGTGGGGCTCGGGGAGCCGGTGTTCGGTAAGCTGCCGGCTTTGTTGGGTGCCGGGATGCTCGGAATCAACGCCGTTAAGGGGTTTGAGATCGGGGATGGCTTCGCGGCCACCCGACTGCCGGGTTCCGCGCACAACGATTCGTTCGTGTTCGATGAAGCGCTTGGGCGACCGCGGACCGTAACGAACCACGCGGGTGGGGTGCTTGGCGGCCTCAGCACGGGCGAGCCGCTGCGCTGGCGGGTGGCGTTCAAGCCCGTCGCGACTCTCCCGCGCGAAACCCCGACCCTAACGGCCACGGGCCAGGAAGCCGTCATTCCCGCCAAGGGCCGGCATGATCCGTGCGTGCTGCCGCGGGCGGTGCCCATCGTGGAGGCAATGGCCGCGCTGGTGCTGGCCGATTTGTGGCTGCTAGCCAAGACGACGAGATAGTAGGGGAGGAAGTAAACTGAGGCAGTTACTGCGTTTATCAGCCTAAGGCGCTCCTGGCTCGCCCCACTGCGCCCACAGCTCCTCCAGCCGCGCGATCTCGTGCTCGACGGCCGCCAGCCGGGCCGCCAGCATCGCCTGCGGCAACGGCCCCACGGCCGCCAGCTCATCCGTCGCCTCGCTCTCGAACAGCCGGGTGAGCCAGCGCCCCGCCAACTCCCCCTCCGGGCCGGCCGGTACAGCCGCCCACAACGCCGGCAACGCCGCCAGTCGATTGGCGAACGGCTGGGCGCGCCGTGGCAGCCCGTGCAGCGCGTGGGTCAGTTACACGACCTGGTAGCGCAGGTCGGTGAGCCGGGCCGGCAACGCCGCTACGTACGTGGGGGCGGGGGGCAGGGCCGGCGGAGCTCCCACGGTGCGGGCCACGCAGATGTTGAGGGGCGTGAGGCGAGCGGCCGCCAGTAGGGGCAAGGGGTTTCGGCCCGATTCGGCGTGCGCGAGCTGAGTTCGGTGGATGTTCAGCCACTCGGCCAGCTCGGCCTGCGATAAGCCAAAGTGGGCGCGCACGGCGCGCAGGTCATCAGCTTCCGTCATGGGGAGTAGGGGTGCGAGGGGCTGCCACGCATTTTCGTATTGCGCAAAAATGTGTGGCAAGGGTGATGTTACATTTTTCCGTATTTCGTAAAAAAAGTGTGGCAGAAGCGGTGCCACATCTTTTTTCTTTTAGCAAAACATGTGGCGCCGCCCACGGGCGGCTCCCGTAGTGCCGTTTCGGGGTCGGTGTAAGTGGAGCAACGTAGCGCGGACCTGGGGGCGTCGGTCCGGCCGATTTGCGGCGGGCCGGCCCGCCGCAAATCGGCCGGACCGACGCCCCCA